>DATBGS010000145.1:0-109839 GCA_036557885.1 Ktedonobacterales bacterium | reverse complement strand
AAAGGCATCTACAATAGCAACGGTTGGGGTAGCACTTGAAGAGGGGAGTTTGTACGCCGATTGGAGATCACAGGGGGTGTAGCCGCTAGCCGGATGCGAGCAATTGGTCACATTGGGGGAAACGGCTGACGACTGGAAATTGACGCCAGCGCCACCCGTGCGCTGGATGGCAAAGCAGCGCGCAAAGCCGACTCCAGCCGAGCCGCAGGCATGGGAAAACGACATAGGGGAAGCGTTACTGGTGACGGGCGCGGCCAGGGCTGCGCCGGATGCGGAGATGGTCACTGTGAGCGCAGCGACGACCGCAAGGGTGCCGATGAGAGCGAGAAAGCGGTTACGAGGACTCATAAAGGACGATTTTCCTCCTGCTTCACAAATGTTGACCTGTCATTCTTGACAGATCAGCCCAGGTGCTATCGCACTCCCATCGCCCCATTGCGATGAGAGAAAAACCTGGCAATGTCAAGTGGCCTCAGCCGCAGCCAAGGCACCACTGTTCCACCAGCGCAACCAGGATGGGCGTATCGTCTACGTCCTCCGATGCAGAATGGGCACAGAGCGAGCGACAAGTTTTGCGCGGCGCAGCTTGTGCGAAACCAGCATCGGAGTTCGGCCAACAGGTCTGTTCTGTGAATCAGGAGTTATAAAACAGGGGTCCAGTATGATCATAACATACAGGATGCTTGAGGTCAAGGCTTTTAGGAGCAAGATTGCCGGAAGCGAAAAATTCAGACGGGGAGTCCCCTGAAAACAAGGGGCGAAGAAAAGATGGGGAATAACTTGATAGCGCTACTATCAAGTTATCTTGCAAAAGCGCTATCAAGTATGTTATACTTGAAAAAGACTACCCAAAAAGGCTTGAACTATCTTTCCAGAGCCAGGCTCTGTGCTACAGCCAACACTCGCTTGCCCAAAGGAGGGCTGCACTCATGTCCATGAAGATAGACCGCTTTACCGAGAAAGCCCGCGAAGCGCTGGGCCGGGCGCAAGAGCTTGCCCAGGAATTGAACCACCCCCAGATGGATGCCGAGCATTTGCTGGCGGCGCTGCTAGAGCAAGATGGCGGCATTGTCCCGGCCATCATCACTAAAGTAGGCGGCAATCCGGCCAGGCTGCGCACGCAGGTCATGGCTGAACTGGAGCGTCTCCCTAAAGTCTACGGTGGGCTGGAGCCAACGGTTGCATCGCGCCTGCGCCTGGCTATCGAGGGCGCCTGGCGGCAGGCCGACCAGTTTAAGGACGAGTACCTCAGCACCGAGCATCTGCTGCTGGCGTTGGAGGAACTGCGCGATGGCGCGGCCCCGCGCCTGCTGCGCTCCGCCGGGGCAACGCTGGAAAACACGCGCAAAGCGCTCAACCAGATACGCGGCGCGCAGCGTGTCACCGATCAGAACCCGGAGGGCAGGTATCAGGCGCTGGAAAAATATGGGCGCGACCTGACCGAACTGGCCGAGCAGGGCAAGCTGGACCCGGTGATCGGACGCGATGAGGAGATTCGGCGCGTGATCCAGGTGCTCAGCCGCCGCACCAAAAATAACCCGGTGCTGATTGGCGAACCCGGCGTGGGCAAGACCGCCATTGCCGAGGGGCTGGCAAACCGCATCGTCAATAAAGACGTGCCCACCACGCTGCTTGGTCATCGCGTCGTCTCGCTGGACCTGGGCGCGTTGGTGGCGGGCGCCAAGTATCGCGGCGAGTTTGAGGACCGGCTCAAGGCCGTGCTCAAAGAAGTGACCAACTCCCAGGGGCAGATCATCCTCTTCATTGACGAACTGCATACCGTCGTGGGCGCGGGCGCGGCAGAAGGCGCGATGGACGCCTCCAATATGCTCAAGCCCATGCTGGCACGCGGCGAATTGCACTGCATTGGCGCCTCGACGCTGGACGAGTACCGCAAATATATTGAAAAGGATGCCGCGCTGGAGCGGCGCTTCCAGCCCATCTACGTAGGCGAGCCAACCGTTGAGCAGACCATCGAGATTTTGCGCGGCCTGCGCATCAAATACGAGGTGCATCACGGCATTCGTATCACCGATGAGGCGCTGGTCGCGGCGGCAGAGCTTTCGCACCGCTATATTACTGATCGTTTCTTGCCAGATAAGGCGATTGACTTGATTGACGAGGCGGCCAGTCGGCTGCGCGTCTCCCTGGATAGCAAGCCGGTGGAACTGGCCGACGTGGAGCGCAAGATCGGCCTGCTGGTGGGCGAGCAGCAGGAATTGCAGGGCAAAAACGACGCGGCCAGCCTGGAGCGGCTGGCGCGCGTGCAGCAGGAACTCAACAACCTGCGCGAGCAGCAGCGCGCCATTCAGATGCATCTGGAAAATGAGCAGGCGCCCATTGCGCAGATTCGCGCGCTCAACGAGCACCTGGACCACGCGCAGATGGACCTGGAGCGCGCCTTCCGCTCTGCCCAGGAGCGCAACACGCCCGAAGCCTGGGCCGCGCATCTGGAGAAAAAGAACGTCGTCACCAATCTGGAGCGCCAGCTTGAGGGCGCCAAGGCCAAGCTGGACGAGCTTCAGCAGAGCAGGCGTATGCTCAAAGAAGAGGTGACAGCCGAGGAGATTGCCGAGATTGTGGCGCGCTGGACAGGCATTCCGGTAAGCCGCATGCTGGAGGGCGAAGTGCAAAAGCTACTCAAGATGGAGGAGCGGCTGCGCCAGCGCGTGATTGGGCAGGACGAGGCGATTGCGATTATCTCCGACGCGGTGCGCCGCTCGCGGGCGGGCCTGCAAGACCCCCATCGTCCGCTGGGCAGCTTTATCTTCCTGGGGCCAACCGGCGTGGGCAAGACCGAACTGGCCCGCGCCCTGGCCGAATTCCTCTTTGACGACGAGCAGGCGATGGTGCGCGTTGATATGTCCGAATATATGGAGAAGCACACTGTCAGCCGTCTGATCGGCGCGCCTCCGGGCTATGTGGGCTACGACGAGGGCGGGCAACTCACCGAGGCGGTGCGCCGCCGCCCGTACAGCGTGGTGCTCTTTGACGAGATTGAGAAAGCGCACACCGATGTCTTTAATGTGCTGCTGCAACTGCTGGACGATGGTCGCCTGACGGATGGGCAGGGCCGCACGGTGGATTTCAAGAACACCGTCGTCATCATGACGAGCAACCTGGGCAACCAGTGGCTACACGAACTGGACGGCCTGGAGGAAGATGAGATTGCCAAAGAGGTGCGCGAACGCCTGCGCGAACACTTCCGCCCGGAGTTTATCAACCGCATTGACGAAGTGATTGTGTTTCACCCACTGGGCCAGGAGCAGATCAAGCAGATTGTGGCGGTGCAGTTGCAGAGCCTGCAAAAGCGGCTGGAAAAGCGCCACATCACCCTGGAATTGAGCGAGGCAGCGCAAGACTTGCTGGCGCGCGAGGGCTACGACCCGGTATTTGGGGCGCGTCCGCTCAAGCGCACCATCCAGCGCGAACTGGAAAACCCGCTCTCGCGGCTGCTGCTTCAGGGCGCTTTCCAGGATGGCGAGACGATCGTAGTGAATGTCTCGCCAGGGGGCGATCAGTTGGCATTTGAGCACAAGACGCCGGTAGAGGCTGGCAGTTAAAACCACCGGCCTTCCTGCCCAAAAGTACCACCCTACTTTGTTGAGCGCGTGCTCCTGTGCTACGCTTCTGCTGCTCTCGATCTCTCAGCCTCGTAGGATCATTGGAGGGCAGAGAAGCCCTTCTCTTCGCATAGAAATGTGCTGTGGGCATGCCAGGGAAAAACGCGCTCAAGCTCTTTCTGTTCCTGCTAGTCGTATTTGTTGCCGCTGCGCTGTATGTCAGCGGTGGCTTGCGCGCGTATCAGCTTTTTCAGCGCAACTACAGCCTCTATGGACAGGGGGCATGTGGCGCGGAGTTTTCTTGGAAAATTAACCCCCAGGCGCTGGCAGCCAACAACGGACAGTCGGAACTGCTCACCGGCTTTTACACGAATCTCCCCTGGCTGGTGAGCGTGAGCTATCGCAGCGCCACACCGCAGCAGCTTACCCTCAGCGCCCAGATTCCCAACTTTTCTCAGGAGCAGCCGATAGAAGTTGAGGCCACATCGGGGTGGAAAGAGCAGCTTTTCCATCCGCCAGTGCTGCCCGGCATGATAGACACGCTGGCAAACATCTCCTACCGCGATAGCCAGGTACTGCTGCGGGTGGCTGGCGCCTCTGGCAAATCCTGTACGGATAGCAAGCCGCTGCGCTTGCTCACCAGCCGCGCCATGTACTGGCAAAATACGCAAGGCCAGGATAACTTCAGCTTCCTGGCCGCGTGGGTTACTCCGCAAGACCCGGCCATTCGTGATCTGGTCAATCGCGCCGCTGAACGGCTGAAAAACGACCCCGCGCTGTATCCCAACACGACAGAGATGGTGGGCTATGCTGGGAGCCAGCAGGATGTGATTAATCAGGTCAACGCGATCTATGACACCCTGGAGCAGGAGTATCACATCCATTACAGCAATACGACGATCCAATATGGGCCAACCATTGAAAACGTGCTGCTGCCCAAAGACCTGCTGCAATCGGGCACCGGCATGTGTGTAGAAACGACGATCACCCTGGCCTCGGCTATTGAAAGCCTGCACATGCGCCCGTATATTTATATTGTCCCTGGGCATGCCTTCCTGGGCGTGGCAATGGGGCCGGAAAGCACAGATCGGCGCTTCTGGGAAACCACCTTGCTGGGCCAGGGCGTCTATGGCAAGCAGGCCAACCAGAGCGGCATGCAGGAGCACGACGAGATGGCAAGCCAGATCATTCGCGTGATTGATATTGTCGCGGAGCGACAGCAGGGTATTTTGCCGATGGAGTAAGAGATAGCTTTGCATTTTCCTATACGAATATGGTAAAACATGGGTATGGAAGGCGAACGATTATATGCACCCCGCGAGTTTGCGCGCTTGATTGGACGCTCGGTAGCAACTTTGCAACGCTGGGACCGGCAGGGCATCTTGCACGCCTATCGCTCCCCGACCAACCGGCGCTACTACACCCAGACCCAATACCTTCAGTACCGCAGCCAGAAGCAGCCGGAAGGAGGACAAGCGCATGCTGCTCGCCAGGAAAATCCAGCTCAGCCTGAGTAGCGAGGACGCCGCCACCCTGGAGTTCATGCAAGGCAAGTGTCGCGGCCTCTACAATTGGCTCGTGATGCGCCTGCGGGCGGGCGAACGCTGGCACTTCAAGCAGGAGAAAGCACGGCTGGCAGAATGCCGTGCCTATGATCCGGCCCTCAACGCCGTCTACGGCAAGCTGCTAGCTGAGGTCTATTTCCGCCTGGACAAAGCCATGCAGGGCTTCTTTCGGCGGCTGGAGGCGGGAGAGAAGCCAGGCTTCCCGCGTGTGCGGCCTCGCCATCAGTTCTTCACCCTCTGCTACCCAGCAGCCTATTTGCTCTTTGAGGGCCAGCGGCTGATTCTGCCCACCGGCGGCAAAGGGCACAACAAACGCTTGCCCAACGTCAGGGCTTCACTCGCTGAGGTGCCGCCTTGTGGCTTCCGAGAAGTTGCCATCTCTAAGGATGCACGCGGCCATTACTTTGCCTCCTTTGTCTATGAGATGCCAGAACCGGAGGAAAAGACGGGGCAGGTGGTGGCCTTTGACTTGGGCCTCAAGACGTTGGCCGTTGGAGTGAATGAACAGGGAAGGGGTTATTCGATTGGAGGGATGAAAGGCACGCGCTGGTATAACAAACAACTAGACAAGATTGACGCAAAGCGGGCGAGGTGCAAGAAGAAATCCAAACGCTATTTGCGCTTGACCAAAGTGCGCGCCCGCATCTCCGAGAAGAAACGCAACAAGCGTCGTGACTCTCTCCATAAAGCAAGTCACTTGATAGCTCACCGACTGGTTGAAAGCACTGTGGTGATAGGTGATTTGTCCCAGCGACAGATGGTCATGCAAGAGCACACCGAGCATCTCAAGTCCTTGCATCGGGCGGTCTATAACGATTGGGGGCTGTATGGCTTTGTGCAGATGCTTGTGTACAAGTGTTTACTCGCTGGGAAAACCTTAGAACTTGAGGATGAACGCGATACCAGCAAAACCTGTAGCGGCTGTGGGCACCTGCAAAACATGCCGCTCTGGAAGCGGGTGTATCGTTGTCCCTCTTGCGGCTTGGTGATGGACCGTGATGAGAACTCAGCGCGCAACATCCTGAAGCGGTTTCTTGCCCGGCTAGGGCTATCCGTTGCCGATGCAACGTGATATGCGGGCGTGTTCACCGCAACCGAGAACGTTTGACTCCGTTTAGGAAGGCAGTAAGCCGATGCCGGAAACAGCCGACTTTCCAACCTGGTTTCGCGCGGGCTGCTATGGGGGATTAGCATGCAGCCTTCTGGCCGCCGCAGGCATTGCTGCTTACGCGATGGCCCGCAGGCGCGGCACACCGCGCCAGTTGGCAGGGGCGATGCTGGGATGCCTGGCCGCCGCCGCCTGCCTTCTGCCTGCCATCATCTGGAGCCAGACGCGCCTGGACCTGCAAGGCCCGGCGCTCAGCGTTTCCGAAGTGCTGCTCTGGTTATCGTGGGTGAGTGTGCTTGGCTGGATGCTTCCATTGGGCAGCAGCATGGGGTTTTTGTTGTTTGCGGTGCCCTTTGATGCGCGCCAGGCCAGAAAAGCGCGGGCGCGCCCGCTTGAGACAGCTTCAACGGAAAACCAGCCGCATGAGCGCGATTACGAGCCGCTGGGCAAGGGTGTGGCCTGGGGGCGGCTGATCCACCTGGACGGCCCCTATCTGCACCGCGAAGTCCCCCTGACACGGCAGGTCGTTTCGCTGGGCCGCGAGCGCGATAACGATATTCTGCTGGACGCTGATCTGGCCTCGCGCTATCACGCTGAACTGCGCTGGGAGCGCGGGCGTGGCTATCTGAAAGATCATGGCAGCATGAATGGCACATCGGTCAACGGCCAGAACGTCTGGGGGCTGGTCCCGCTCCACGACGGGGATCTGCTGGAGATTGGGGGGCGGCGCTTCCGTTACCAGGATAGGCACCAGGAGGCGAAGAAAGCGGAGGCTGCCCCAACCAGCGAAGCCACCCAGGAGAGCGCGGCGGAGACAGCGCCCCTGCCCGCAATGAGCCTGGCCGCTCAGTCATCCCAGAGGGCGTCTGGCTGGCTGCTGGTTTCTGGCGGGCCAGGCGCGGGCAGCCGCTACGAACTCACCCAGGCCGTCGTCACGCTTGGGCGTGCTGCTGCCTGTGATCTGGTCATTCAGGATAGCTCCATCTCGCGCCGCCACGCGCAGATTCTCCGGCAGGAGGACGGGTTCTTTTACGCCCAAGACCTGGGCAGCCAGAACGGAACCGCGCTCAACGGCCAACGCCTGACCGCGCCCCGGCGCCTGGCAGAAGGCGACACGTTGACCCTGGGGACGATTCCGCTGCGCTTTGTAAGCAGCCCAATTCCAACAGAGCGCGAACAAGCACAGGCAGAGGATTCGCTCCTGCCTCCGCAACTGCCCGCAGAGCCAGCCACCGCAGCCGCGCCAGCATCTGGTGAGGCGGCCTCGCCTGCGAGAAAATCGAGGGTACTCAGCACGCCTGTGCGCGGGCGCGAAGGCCCCAACCCGCTGCGACTCCCCAGCCGCGCTCTGCAACCAGAGGAAGTGTCGGGCGCCGCGTCTGATGTTCCTTCAGCGTCAGAAGAGGCTGTGGTTGCCGAGCCTCAGCCGCCCAGACATCATCCCCACCGGCTGATTCCGCATTCTTCCTGATGGCCGGAGAGCGCTTTGTCGGCTAGGGCTTTGCCGGCACAGAATGCCGTTCTCGATAATCCTGCGCCTCCATAACAATCCATTTCCCCACCGCCTTATCGCGCATACGCGAGCGAATGCGGGGATCGAGTTCTCTAATGGCGTCCTTATTCAGCGTGATGATGGTGGGGATGTGATTGTTGTAGCGGTAGTTGACGATTTGGAAGAGTTTTTCTCCTACCCAGGCAGTGGTGCGCTCCACCCCCAGATCATCCAACACCAACAGTGCCACCTCACGAATTTCATCAAACAGCTTGTGATAAGGAACCTCATTGGTTGGGGCAAACGCCTCGCGCAGATGGTCCATCAATTCGGGGACGGTGGTAAACAGGACAGGCATCCCGCGCTCCAGGCAAACATGCGCAATGGCGGCGGCCAGATGCGTTTTTCCGCACCCCACCTGACCACTCAGGATAAGCCAGCTATCGGGGTCGTTGGCATACTTCCGCGCAGCCTGGTATGCCTCAGCCACGCCGGCAATATTCGAGTGAAATGTCTCAAAGGTCTTCTCGTTATAGATGCCAAGGTTGGAGCGCTCCAGCATTTCATGGAGCGATTTGGTGCGCTCTTCGCGTTCTTTACACGAGCATTTCACAATCTTGCCATAATTGGGGTCGCCTACCGGAAGATCCTGGCGCAGCCAGCCCGCCCCATTGCAAATTGAGCAGGGCCTGGCTCCGTTTTGCGCAAGCGTACTCTCTCCGTCTCGTGTCGGCATGACTCGATTCCTGGTCCTTCCTGGCGTATCTGCCCCGTCGCGGTCCTGGGGCGAGCGGCGCTGCCCATACTTACCGACTATATCGCCCAGAGAGTCCATGATGCACGCCCCCTTTTCCTTCGGTTTCCCAGCGCTGCAATATCGCGTGGATATAGCGCCAACTGCGTTTATTTTGTTCAACAGCCTCACGGAATGCCTCCACAATCCAGTCTTCTGGAAAGCGGTCAGCGGCATCGCGCAGTTCCTCGGCCATCATCGGCAGAAGCAAGCCAATATTTTGCTCGTATAAGGTAAAGATATTCGGGCGCTCCCACTCCAGCGAGATCAGCGCGGCTTTGGCAAACGCGCCCGGCTCATTCCCCTCTCCCTCCAACAGCCGCTCAGCAGGAAGTGTGCCTTCTCGTAACTCTGCCACCGCTCGTCGGCTTTCCTCCGTATTAAAGAAGTACCAGCCCACCAACTCATCATCCAGGCGCAGATGCACCTGCACCAGCGTCCCCCGCGCTACCGCTCGCTCCAGTCCGGCACGCAGCCGCTCCTCTGGCGGGCGTGGATCGCCCTTGCGCCGCAGTCCCCGGCGCAGGATGGGGTCAGCCAGCAATTCCCGCTCGCTGGCGCAGCGCGGCTCGCCAATTTTCCGCGAGAGCAGCCAGAACAGATGCAGCGTCACCTTGAGTTCGGCATGGTCCTCAATCTCCGGCAGCAAGATAGTAAAAAAGTCTTCTGGGAGGGGAACGGCAGGGTGGTCCCCTGTTGGAAACCCGCGAAAGCCTGGCATAGCGCGCGCCTCCTACGGTTGCCTGTGAAGTTCAAGGTTTTGAAAGAGCGTTTTACTGGAGTCGAACCGCAGGCTAAACTGGCCGATGGGACCGTTGCGGTGCTTTGCTACGATGATGTCGGCAATATTTTTACGGTCAGTATCAGCATTGTACACTTCATCTCGATAGATGAATAATACTATGTCAGAGTCTTGCTCGATGCTGCCGCTTTCTCTCAGGTCGCTTAGTTGTGGAACACGCGACTGGCGACTCTCCACAGAGCGGGAAAGCTGCGAAAGCGCGACGACGGGCACATTCAGTTCGCGGGCCAGCGCCTTCAGGCTGCGGCTAATCTCTGAGACTTCCTGCACTCGGTTCTCGTTGCGGGCGCCCGGATGCCCCTGCATGAGTTGCAGATAATCCACAACGATCAGATCAAGCCCCTGGCGCTCAGACGCCAGACGCCGCGCCTTGCTGCGCATCTCCATGACGGAGATGGCTGCCGTATCGTCAATATAGATCCCAAACTCGCCCAGTTCCCCGAACGCCTGGCTGATGCGCGCCCATTCCTCATCACTGAACAACCCACTCCTGATACGATGCTGATCTATCCCCGTCCTGATGGAGAGCAGGCGCTGCAACATTTGCTCCTTGCTCATCTCCAGGGCAAAGAACGCGACCCGGTTCGTCTTTCCGCCGGGTTCTCTTGGAGGGTGGGACACGTTATAGGCAAGCGACAAGGCAAGCGACGACTTTCCCACCGCAGGCCGGGCTGCCAGAATGATCAGGTCGGATTTTTGCAGGCCACCGGTCATACGGTCCAGTTCAATAAACCCCGTCCCCAGGCCCACCATACCGCCGCGCTGCTCGTGCAGTTGGTCCAGCTTTTTATAGTACGCCTCAAGCAGCTCGCTGACCGCGCTAAAATCGGTGTGGGCATGGCGCTGGCCTACAGCAAAGATGAGCTGCTCAGCTTTATCGAGCGCGGCTTGCCCATCCTCCGCATCATAGGCCATCCCGGCAATCTCGGTGGCGGCGTGAATCAGCCTGCGCATCAGCGCCATGCGCTCCACAATGCGCGCGTAGTAGTCCACATTGGCGCTGCTGGGCACAGTATTGACCAGCGAGGTAATCTGGCTCTGGCCGCCAACCTCCTCCAGTCGCCCCTGCTTCTGGAGCGCGTCGGAGAGCGTGACAAAATCTGCCGGGCCATTTTTCTGAAAGAGATCGAGGATAGACTGATAGACCACGCGATGGGTATCGCGATAAAAGTCCTCCGGGCGCAGCAGGTCTGCCACGTGCGCAACGGCATGGGGGTCAATGATGATGCTGCCAAGCACGGCTTGTTCGGCATCTACATTGTGGGGCATTGCTTTTTCGGTCATAAACACACCCAGAAACTTTCGAACGCTCGTTCTAAACCATTATATCATTAGCTTGCAATAATGATGAGTACCTGCGGCGATGACATCAGAGGGGCAAACTTATTAATACACAGTTTCCTTGCGTTTTGCAACAAGCACCGGACGAAAAGAGCGCCTTCTGTTCTGTATAACGGGCAACTGGCCGCCAAAGGTACCAGCGTTTATGGTACCATTCGTCTATGGCATGTATTGGCACCGCAGGGCACGTAGATCACGGCAAATCCACCCTGGTGAAAGCGCTCACCAGCATTGACCCGGACCGGCTGGCCGAAGAAAAAGAGCGCGGCATGACGATTGACCTGGGCTTTGCCTGGCTGACGCTCCACAACGGGCAGGAGGTCAGCATTGTGGACGTGCCCGGCCACGAAAGCTTTATCAAAAACATGCTCGCGGGCGTGGGCGGCATTGATCTGGCCCTGCTGGTGGTGGCCGCCGACGAGGGCATCATGCCCCAGACCGAGGAGCACCTGGCAATCCTTGATCTGCTGCGCGTCAGCCGGGGCGTGGTCGCCCTGACCAAATGCGATCTCGTGGAACAAGACTGGCTGGAACTGGTGCGCGAAGAGGTGGCGGCCCGGCTCGCCAGCACGACGCTGGCGGGCGCGCCCATCCTGCCCGTCTCTGCCTATACCGGCGCCGGGCTGCCCGAACTGGTCGCCACGCTGGAGCGGCTGCTTGAGGAGCCTTCCAGCCGCCAGCAGAGCGGGCGCCCGCGCCTGCCGATAGATCGCGTCTTCACCATTCAGGGCTTTGGCACCGTCGTCACCGGCACGCTGCTGGATGGGCCGCTGAGCGTCGGCCAGGAAGTGGAGCTGCTCCCCCAGGGGCTGCGCGCCCGCATTCGCACGCTCCAGACGCACAAGCACACCGTGGAGCGCATCTCGCCAGGCGGACGCGCCGCAATTAACCTGGCTGGCGTGGCAAAGACCGACCTGGCACGCGGCGACGTGCTCAGCTTGCCCGGCAAACTGCGGCCCAGCATGCTGCTGGATGCGCGGTTTTCTCTGCTGGAAAGCGCGCCGCGCCCCCTGGAACACAACGCCGAAGTGGACCTGTATGTGGGCGCCAAAGAAGTGCAGGCGCGCGTCCGGCTGCTGGAGGGCGACGCCTTGCAGCCAGGGGCGCAGAGTTGGGTGCAACTCAAGCTGGCTGAGCCGGTAGTTGTAGCCCGGCGGGACCGCTTTATCCTGCGGCTGCCCTCGCCCAGCATCACCATCGGCGGCGGCGAGATTCTCGATACGCAGCCGCGCCACCACAAGCGCCGCGACCCGGCTGTGCTGGCGGCGCTGGAGGTGCTGGAGCAAGGCGCGCCAGAAGAAGTCATGTTTGCGGCGCTGAGGGGCAGCGCCATCGTGCATCCTTTGCGCGGGCTGAGCGGCTACGAAGAGGCCGAAGCCATCCGACGCAGCGGGTTAGCGCCGGATGAAGGGCGCGCGGCGCTGGCAGCGCTGGTGGAGCAGGCGTTGGCCGTGCAGGTCGGGGCGTTTTACTTTGCCGCGCCCACCTGGGAGCGGCTGCGCGAGGCATCGGGCACGCTAGTCGCAGACCATCACCGCCAGTATCCCTTGCGCGCAGGGCTGCCCAAAGAAGAGTGGCGCGCGCGCCTGGGTCTTGCCCCGCGCCAGGCCAACGAGGTGCTGGCTGCGCTCGTTGCCAGGGGCGACCTGGCCGAGGCAGCCTCGGCTTCTGCGGTGCGCCTGCCGGGGCACGCACCGCGCTTCACCCCACAGCAGCAGCAGCGAGTGGACGCGCTGCTGCGTCAATTCCAGGAGAACCCCTTCAGCCCGCCGGGGCGCCCGGAAATTGAGGCCAACCTGGGCAACGAGCTAACGGCGGCGCTCATCGAGCAAGGCGCGCTAGTAAAGGTCAGTGAGGCCATACTGCTCACGCCGGGTGCCTACCACGAAAGCGCGCGGCGCATTGTGACGCATCTGCGCGAGCATGGCACCATCACCGTTGCCCAGGCGCGCGACCTGCTGAACACGTCGCGCAAATATATGCTGGCAATCCTGGAACACTTCGACGAACGGCGCATCACCCGCCGCGTGGGTGATGATCGCGTGCTGGGGCCAGCGGCAGGGCAATATATGTAGGGAGCAAACCATGCGTGTACAGTTATTTACCGTGAAATCTCCTGGCCCTGGGCGTCTGAGCACGATGCCGCATCCGCGCGGGGGCGATTGGCTGGCCGATGAGGTCGCCGCGCTTCAAGATGCTGGCGTGGAGGTCGTCGTCTCGCTGCTCACCGACGAAGAGGTCAGCGAGCTAGACCTGGCCGAAGAAGCCCGGCTTTGCCAGGCGCGGGACATCCATTATTTCTCCTTCCCCATTCAGGATTTCAGCGTGCCAACGTCTGAAGCCGAGGCGCTGGCGTTTCTTGAAGGGCTGAAAGGGCTGCTGTTGGAGGGAAAGCATCTGGTGATTCACTGTCGCGGAGGCATAGGCAGATCATCGGTGATGGCAGGCAGCCTGCTCGTCCTCGCTGGATACACGCCTGAGCATGCCCTGGAATTGCTCAGCAACGCGCGCGGCATGAACGTCCCCGAAACGGACGAGCAGCGGGCCTGGGTGCGGGCATTCGCTCGCCACACCCAGGCCGAAAGAGATGCTGAGTAGGCGTTCTGGTTAAGCGTTCTGGAAGGTCAGCGGCGCAACCGTAAAGATCACCGCAAAACTCTTACAGTAGATCACCACCGACTTGTAATTACTCAGATTGCCGCCTACATCGGCGGGCACATCCACATTCACCGACCCCTGATTGGCGGCCAGCGAGCCAAGGTCTACCCCGCCATTCGTCACCTGATCGGCGCTGGAGGGATTCGCTGGCGTTGCAAGATAGACATGCAGGTCTGGCCCCGCCACCACATTCAAATTGTCCAGATGAATCACATACTTGCCGTCTGCCGTCTTGCCGATGGTCACATTGCCGGAGCCGTGATCGCCAGAGCCGGTATCAATAAACGCGCCGGTTGCCAGCACCACCGGGCCACCAGTGCCAGAAGTGGGCGCGGTTGTGGTGCCTGCGGTGGTTGTGGCGCCGGGCGTGCCTGCGCTGGCAAAGGGGTTGCTGTCGTTGGCCGTGCCAGACTTGGGAGCAAAGAACTTATAGCCAAGCAGCGCCCCAACGCCGATGATAACCACCGCCATCACAATTGCGGCCATCTTCATGGGCGTCAAGCCTTTGCGTGCCTTTGGCCCAGGCCCGCTCATGGAGGATTGGGGCGTCGGAGTTGGAGCAGGGGCGCTCGGCCATTGCTGCTGGACTGGTGCAGCCCACTGCTGTTGCTGCGGATAAGACGCCGGCGGATAAGATTGCTGCTGCTGAGGTGCTTGCGCGGCTGGATAGGGCGGTTGCTGCTGAGCAGCCATCTGCGCCGGGTATGGTTGATACTGCTGCGCCGGTTGCATCGAGGCGGGATACACCGGCTGCTGCGGTTGGGCCTGGGGAAGCCCCTGGCCCTGCTGCGGAGGATACTGCTGTTGTTGCATGGGGTGCCTCTTTCTGAACTAGACTATGGGTGAAGATGGGGCTACAGCGCTGCCATCACCAGAGATATGTGCTTGTACCGCTTTAGACTAAAAATAGCGCACATCGTTACAGCATATTCGCGTTACACTGCCTGAAGCATACCCTGCTTGAGCACGCGCTTCAAGGCATTGCAACACGTTCTGGCAGTGAAGTTCGCCACATATTTCACCAGTGGGGCATGCCAGAGCCTTTTGCATAGCTTGCGCTTTGCAGGGAGCCGTGCCATAATCAACTGGGGCCATCTCATAGTGCGCTGCCCCCTGTCATTCATGAGTACAACAAGGAAGACGTACAGGCAGAGTCTCTCAGGAGGTTTTCAGCCATGCAAGAAGATATTCTTGGCACACGCAGAACAGCCTTTCCCGTCACGTATGTTCAATGCGCGCAGTGCGGCAAGCCAACCCCACGTCGCCAGGCAAAACTGGTCCCCAGCAACGCCCTTTCTGAAGAGAGATCCGAATACGAGTATCTTTGTCAGACCTGCCAGGCCGAACTTGCCAGCGGGGAAAAAAACCTGTCCACGCCGAACGGCTAATACCCCGGCGCCACGCCAAAACTGAGGTAAACGACTATGCGGTTGCGCTATCGCTCTGTGACCTATCGGTATATGCAAGGCTCACAGCAAGAACTTGAGCGGCACTACCATCAACTCTGGCATGAACTGGTGCGCCAGAGCCAGCAGCTTTCCCTCACCAATCGCTCGAACGTCTGGCGCCCGCCCGCAGATATTCACGAAACCTCCAACGCGATCACCGTCAAGATTGAACTGGCTGGGATGCGCGAAAGTGACCTGGATGTCACCCTCTATCCTGACGCGCTGGTGGTGAGTGGTGAGCGCAAAGACCATCACGAGCACGATGAGGGCATTTGCTATCACGAAGCCCAGGTGCGCTACGGTCCCTTCCGCGTTGAGCTATTTATCCCCGGAGAAATCGAACGCGAGCAGGTAACTGCCAGCTATGAGGACGGCTTCTTACACGTCCTGCTGCCCAAAAAGGTGTCTGGCCCACTCCAGCCGCTTGAGAAAATGAATCAGCCCTCCGAACCCAGAAAAACATCGGGCGACCTTCAGGCTGCACCCAGCGCTGAAACCGCCGATACCCCATCTCCACGCCACTACCACGCGCCCAGCAGTGGGCCGCTGGTGGTTGGCACCAAGGGAGAAGCGCCGAATGTCTGAAAAGTCCAAAGGACGGAAGAAACGTGCATCCGCCACCGACTCTGAACGCATGGAAGAAGAGTTGGAGCGGCTGGAAGGATTGCTGGAACAACTGGAAGAAAACGTGCGCGACGCCTCCGTTGACGATGGAACTGAGGCTGAGGAGGCACCCCAGCACGAACACGAGGAGCGAGAAGAGCGCGAGCACGAGGAAGAAGAAACGAGCGAGCCGGAGCCAGAGGAGCCAGAGGAGCTTGCTGAGGCTGTCGCGCGCCCCTCGGCTGAGGAAGAGCGGCACGTCACCCTGCCGGAGGTCATGCCCATTTTGCCGCTCAAAGATACCGTCGTCTACCCGCTCACCCTGACCCCGCTGGGCGTCGGCCAGGAGCGCTCCATCCGGCTGATTGATGATGTGATGCGCGGCAACCGGCTGGTGGGGCTGGTAGCGCAAAAGTCCTCCACCATAGATACTGCCGGGCCAGACGACACCTTCCGCATTGGCACCGCCGCGCGTATTGCCCGCATGCTGCGCACCCCCGACGGCACCATCCAGATTATCGCGCAAGGGCTGGAGCGCGTGCGCATTCTGGAATATACCGAGGAACAGCCCTACCTCAAGGCGCGGGTAGAGGTGGCGCCAGAAACCGTTGAAGAGGACGTGGAGTTGGAGGCGCTCAAGCGCAACGCCGTGCAGCTTTTCCAGCGCATGGTGAGCCTGGTGCAATCACTGCCCAAAGAACCCGCGCTGGCCGCGCTCAACATCGAAGACCCGCGCCAGGTGCTCTATCTGATCGCCAACAGCGTGCAGATGGATTTTGAACTCAGCCAGGAACTGCTGGAACTGGATTCTGTGCTGGAAAAGTTCCGCCGCCTGACCCAGTTCTTGACGAAAGAACTGGAAGTGCTGGAACTGGGCAAGAAGATTCAGAGCCAGGCCCAGGAAGAGATGGGCAAGGCCCAGCGCGAATACTTCCTGCGCGAGCAACTCAAAGCTATCCAGAAGGAACTGGGCGAGGAGAGCGAAGAGGCTGCCACCATCAACCAACTGCGCGAGCAGATCGAAAAAGCGGGCATGCCCGAAGAGGCGCACAAGGAGGCCATGCGCGAGCTTTCCCGGCTGGAAAAACTCCCGGCAGCCTCGCCCGAATATTCGGTCATTCGCACCTATCTGGACATCCTGGTCAGCCTGCCCTGGAACAAGAGCACCGGCAAGAAGATTGACGTGGCCTACGCGCGCGAGGTGCTGGACGAAGACCACTACGACCTGGAGAAGATCAAGGACCGCATTCTGGAATACCTGGCGGTGCGGCGGCTCAAAGAAGATCGGCTGGGCAGCGAAGCGGGCGTCGAGACGACCAAAACAGATGGCAAAGAGGAGAAGGCGCCCACCTGGGTGGGGCGCGAACCCATCCTCTGCTTTGTGGGGCCGCCGGGCGTGGGCAAAACCTCGCTGGGCCAGTCCATTGCCCGCGCGCTGGGGCGCGAGTTCGCGCGCATGTCGCTGGGCGGCATCCACGACGAATCCGAGATTCGCGGCCACCGCCGCACGTACATTGGCGCGCTGCCGGGGCGCATCATCCAGACGCTGCGGCGGGCGAGCGCCAACGATCCGGTGATGATGCTGGATGAGGTGGATAAAGTCGGCGCGGACTGGCGCGGCGACCCATCCTCGGCGCTCTTGGAAGTGCTGGACCCGGAGCAAAACTATAACTTCCGCGATAACTACCTGGACCTGGCCTTTGATCTTTCCAGCGTGATGTTTATTGCAACGGCCAATTCGCTCGAACCCATCCCGCCGCCGCTGCGTGACCGCATGGAGATTCTGGAGCTTTCGGGCTATACCGAGGAGCAAAAGCTGCACATCGCGCACCGCTACCTGCTGCCCAAGCAGATCAAAGCCAACGGCCTGAAAGAGGACGAGATCACGCTTGACGACGGCGCGCTGCGGCGCATCGTTGGCGAATACACGCGCGAGGCGGGCGTGCGCAATCTGGAACGCGAGATTGCCACCGTTTGCCGCAAGGTAGCCAAGCAAATAGCCGAGGGCGAGAAGGGGCCGTTTCACGTGACGGCGGCGCAGATTCCTGAGATGCTGGGGCGCCCGCGCTTCCTGGAGGAAGTGGCCGAGCGCATTGACCGCCCTGGCGTCGTGACCGGGCTGGTCTGGACGCCCGTAGGCGGCGACATCATCTTTATCGAAGCTGCCATGACGCCCAGCAAGCAAAACCGGCTCATCCTCACCGGGCAGCTTGGCGACGTGATGAAAGAGTCGGTGCAGGCGGCGCTCAGCTATGTGCGCTCCAACGCGCCCGCGCTGGGCATTGACCCCAACGTCTTTGAGGATAAGGACATCCACGTGCATGTGCCAGCGGGCGCTGTCCCCAAGGATGGCCCCTCGGCGGGCGTGACGATGACGACAGCGATTGCCTCGCTTGCCACCGGGCGCAAGGTACGCCAAGACCTGGCAATGACGGGCGAGATTTCGCTGCGCGGCAAGGTGCTGCCGATTGGCGGGCTGAAGGAAAAGGTGCTGGCGGCGCACCGCGCGGGCATCAAAACCGTCATTCTGCCCAAGCGCAACGAACCCGACCTGGAAGACCTGCCCAAAGACCTGCGCGAGCAGATGCGCTTCATTCCCGTCACCGACGCCTCTGAGGTGTTGGCGGCAGCCCTGGAGACGGGCACTTCTGGCGCGCTCGTCGCCCCAGGCATGGAAGACCTGCGTCAGGGCACCAACAACATTGCCGCCAGCCAGGGATGATTTATCTTTGACAAGAAGCGGGGCGAGCAGCCAGGCTGCTCGCCCCGCTTGCCGTTAATTGGCTGGCTCTGGCAAGACGAGAGGCGTATAATAAAGGGAAAAGCAGGGGGCAGCCTTGATGCAAGCGCTAGAAAGGGACCATATGATCGAAGAGATTTGGGAAGAATCAAGCTATGCTGAGGCCGTCCGTGACCATACGAAAAAACAGATGACCGAGCGTATGCAACGCATGGCTCAGATTGCCCTGGAGAAACGCTTTGGCCCGCTGAGCCATGAAGTGTTGGCAGCAATCAAAACTGCCAACGAGACCACACTGGAAGCGGTAGTTGGCTCTAACACGCTGGAAGAGGTCCGCGCCCGCCTCGGCCTCAGCTAGCCCGCGCGCACCCCTGCAAGCGGCGCCCCGCCAGCCACAGATGTGCTCTGGCTGGCGGGGCGCCGCTGTGTTTATGGCTGCTGTGTCAGAGCCTGATGGTGTGCCCGCTTTTTCATCAGCATCATGCTATAAGCTCTGGCTTTTCTTAGTTCTCGAAGATCTCTTAAAAAGAAATCTATAAAGACCGTAAGCGATACCGATTAATACCACTATCCAGGCCAACAGATATTCTGTAACCGGCCCCAGCAACGGAGAAGTGAAGAGTACCTCTTGGCCCTTCCCAGGAATAAATTCGAAGAGAAAAGTAAGAACAAATTGAGTAGCAAACCCCAGCACTAAAAGAAGTCCTATCCCCAATAAAAGGCGGCTTATTGGGAAACTGGCTTGCGGGGCTGGTTCCAGCGCGGAAAGGGGAGACGACAGCGGTGGGGATTTCGTCGAATCGAGGGGGGCCATAGGCGGATTCACCGCCCGTACCGTCTCAGGCAGTTGCGGCTGCGACACGCGCGTCTGAGCATTCAGCAGCGAAGACGCGCCGCCCGACGGCTGCGACAGCCGCCCCGCTGCCGCCTGAAACTCGTAGAGTAGCTCGCCTGCCGACTGGTAGCGCTGCGCGGGTTGCTTTGCCAGGGCCTTACTCAATACCCCATCCAGCGGGGGCGGTAGATCGGGGCGCGCGGCGTGCAGCGATGGCGGCACTTCTTTCATATGCTGGAGCATGAGCGCCATTGCCGAGGTGCCCGTAAATGGCACGCGACCAGCCAGCAGTTGATAGAGGATGATGCCCAGCGCGTACAAGTCGCTGCGCTGCTCTGGCTTGCCGTCGAAATGCTCCGGCGCCATATAGAGCGGCGAGCCGAATTGCAGGCTGGTGCCGCCCTCCAACGCGCCCTGCTCCATCAGGTGCGCCAGGCCGAAGTCCGAAAGCAGCAGGTGCCCATCCTCGTGTACGAGCAGGTTGAGCGGCTTGAGGTCCAGATGCACCACCGGCTTTTTGCGTTTGTGGGCGTAGTCTAGCGCGGCGCAGATTTGCTCTAGATAGCGCGCCGTGTCCTCCAGGCTGAGCGGTCCAGGCCGCGCCTTGAGCACCCCTTGCAGCGTGCCACCGCTAATAAAGGGCATCACCAGATAGGCGCGGCTGCCTTCCACGCCAAAATCATGCACCGGCAGGATGTTAGCGTGGTCCAGCGCGGCCAGCGTTTGTGCCTCGCGTATGAAGCGCTCGCGGAACTTGGGGTCGCTGAAATATTCTTCCCGCAACACCTTGATGGCCTGCGGGCGGTTCAGCAAGAGATGCTGCGCCTTGTAGACGGCGCCAAAGCCGCCTTGCCCCAGCAATTCACCCAGCAGAAACTTGTCGCCCAAACGCTGACCCGTCAGCGGCCCCTGCTCTGCCATATGCACGCTCTCCTGCTCGATCTGTTCTCCTACCAATCGCCCCTGAGATAACAGCAGTATAGCAGATGCAAGCAAGAGCTTGTAGCATCGCGCAACAATCCTGTAGGGCAACGTGCCTGGCGACTAAAGATCGCGGCTAAGGGCGTCTGCGGACGCCACCACTAAGACAGAAGGGCACCCCTCAAAGCAGGGGCACGGCGGCAAGTCCCTCTTCAGGGACTCCCCACCCCAGGTACGCTGGCCTTCGTCTTAACCCGCGCAGGCGGGTTTCTTGGCCGCAGGCCCTTAGCCGCGATCTTTAGTCGCCAGCTCTCGTGGCCTACCTCATTAGTAAAACTTCATTATTCGCCAGCTACGCCGAATTCCGCAGCCCACTCCTCGAACCGCTCCACAAACGGCGCGGGAATCGGGCGCCCTGCCGCCTGCTCGTGCCGCAGATGGTACGCGATGCGCTTCTGCTCATGCGGCTTCAGGTTCATCAGCGGCTCCAGCCATTTCCGCTCTCCCTCCGGCGCATTCGCTCCGGCAAAGAACTCGTTCCAGACGAGGCGCGCCTGCCAGCGCACGCATTCCTCCGGCAGCAACGAGGTGCTCGCCTTGCGCCGCAGCGCCGCGCTGATCTGCGCCACACGCAGCAAGACGATCATGGCCGCCCGGTGGATGGGCTGCCAGCCCACTTCTGTCGTGATGCCCAGCCGATACGCCACCTGCGCCGCCCGCAGCAAGCGAAACAGCAAGCGTAATTCTTCGTAGAGCATCTGAAAGAGCGCATCGCTGCCCAACAGCCGCAGCGCCAGACGATCAGCAGGCGCCTGCTTCAGATCAGCGGGCGTGAAATAGTTGGCAAAGTACCTGCCCCCATACGCCCGCTTCTTGCGCTCAAGCTGCCGATCAATCATCAGCAGGAACATCGGGATGAGAAAGCACATCAGCGTGGAGACGTAGCCTTCCTGAATGAAATAGTTGGCGTAGCGTACCAGATGCGCCAGCGGAACGAAATCGAGCGGGATACCCAACCCGGCAGGACCGCCCAGTGGCAAATAGCCAAAGAGCACATACTTGAGCGCCAGCAAGGGATGTTTGACCGGGTTGGGCATCGTCGAACGCGGAGGGGTCGTGGAAGTAGTGGAAGTAGTGGAAGTTGCCATACATGGGCCTCGTTTCTGCGCGAAATGGCCCTGCGCACGTTCTGCTCGCCCGCTTGTGCTGCGCTGCCCGGCACGGTGGCCGGGGCTACGAGCAGCTTGTAGCCCCGGCGCCCCCCGTGCCCTTCTGTCTTAGGGTGCCGGGGAACGCCCCAAGCAAGAACAAGCCCCCGCTGCCTGGGTCAGGCGCGGGGGCCAGAAGCAGTGGCAACCGAATTGCCGTAACATGTTTCGGCCCCGCGCCTGCCGGTGGAAGGTGCGGGGTAACGTGGCATGGGCGAGTTTCTAACTCGTTTGTGCCAGTTCTCCAGAGACGGCCTGGGAAATGAAGTTGTCTGAGCCATTGCGCGGTTCCACAGGGCCATCTCTTTCACGGCTGCTGCTAGTATACCTGAAAACGGGCGCACTGTCAAGCGTTTTTCGGACGAGTTTGCGGTGTTTCCCCAGCCCCACCCACGCCCACCGGCACAGAGGCCGGTGCTACAAGGCTCTATCCACCAAGACATTGTGTATAATGGCGCAAAAATGAGGGAATACTTTTGCAAACGGTTCGAGTCATCAACACCACGCGCGGCGCGGTACTGGCAGAGCGCGCGGGGCTGGCCGATTCAGTCATGACGCGCGCAGTGGGACTGATGGGCCAGGCCAGCCTGCCAGAAGGCAGCGGCCTGGTAATTGACCCTTGCACCAGCATCCACATGTTCTTCATGCGCTTTGCCATTGACGCGCTCTATGTCGCGCAAAATGGCACCGTACTGCGTGCCGTCTCCAACCTGCGCCCCTGGCGGCTTGGCCCCATCAGCCTCAGTTCGCGCTATGTCGTCGAACTACCCAGCGGAACCATCGCGCGCACCGGCACACAGGCAGGCGACCAGTTGCAGGTGGCATTGGTGACAGCCCAGCAAGACTGAGCATTGCCGCCAAACTTCCTATTTTGCTCCCTTCTCCGCCCGGCCCATGTTATACTGCCCGTGCCTTGCCAGGATGTGTCTGTGGACGCCCGCACCAATCTTATCTGTATTGAGGAGGGGAAGATGCGTTTCTTGCGTGAGCGCTGGCTGATGCTGGCGATTCTTATTTGTGTGATCGCCTTTGTGCCCTTGATTCTCGGATTTATCCAAAATAATGACCGAACACTGGTCTATCTGGGCGTAGGCATCTTTATGGCCGGGATTCTCTTCGCGCTGGTCAGCGTCGTTCTGGTCACGGTCAGTTCCTTTAGCAAAAAGCGCTAGCAAGCGGGCCAGGGCGGGGCTTGCCGTGCCCCCTTTGGGGGTAGCGCCGGCTTCTAGCCGGCTGGGGTGGGGCAGGCCGCGCGGCTGAGCGCGTGGCACAGAACCTGCTTCAAACGTTCGAGCGTTTGGGTCGTTGTCATCTGCTTGAGAACTACACTATGCCCGACGCTGCCATTTACTCAGTCGCCGCCCTGGTCGCCATTGCGATGCTGGTGCTTGCGTTTTACTCGCTCTCCTGGCATACGATTTCGCCCGTCTTCAATCTGCTGCTGATAGCGGCAGTGATCTATGCCACCTGGCAGCTTGTGGCAAAAAGCACCCAGATGAATTTTGAGCATGACGTGCTCTTTGTGCTGAGTGTGCTGGTCGGGATGCTGGTGGGTTTTGTGCGCGGCCAGGCGATGTCCATACGCTACAATGATCGCCTGCACGTGGTAGTGTGTAAGCGCGGCGGCTTCCTGATTTTTTGCTGGGCAGCCGTTGCCCTGGCGCTCATCACGCTGCACAACGCCTCGCATAACGCTGACCACTCCTGGCTGCTGTGGCTCAGCGCCGCCCTGGTCTTCCTGGCCGCGAGCTTTCTGATCAGCACCCTCACCCTCTTTGCGCGGGCGCGTGGGGTGCGCGAAGAACATGATCTGCTCGCTCCCCATGAACCGGCCTCCGTCTGACATCCCTTTTACGCATATCGAGATTCGCACGCGCCCAATGGTCGAGCCGCTCTCTAGCCGCGAGCCGGAATGAAGAAACGGGAGGAGGGCCAGCAGCACCTTTTAGCAGGTGCTGCTGGCCCTCCTTGTTGGCTGCGCTGGCGAAGCAGCACAGCCGGGCGCCAGGAATCGCCAGCGGCTAGTGGCTCACAGCCGCCAGCGCGTTTGCCTGCCCTTTCCCATTGAACGAGTTATAGCCTGTCCCACCCTGGCACACCTGCGGCGCCCCGTTGTCCACTGCCGGGAAGGGCGCGTAGATCGAGGTATCCGGACAGGCCATCGGGTCAGCCGAATTGGTGAGTTTTGCGGTGACTGCGCCAGGGCTGGTCACGCCCATGCTCATAATCAGGGCAACAACCCCTGCCACATGCGGCGAGGCCATCGAGGTGCCTTGCGCGTAACAGTAGGTTGCCGCGCCATCAAAGACCTTCCGCGCGCACCCATTGATCAACGCTGCCGGCCAGGTGGAGAGCACCCGCCCGTTGGGAGCTGCGGCTGTACGCTGGAGGACTGAGTCGCCTCCTGGGGCGATTACCTGCACAGTGCCAACCCCATAGCTAGAGTAGAAGGATTTGAGCAGATTGTTGCCATCGGCGGTGACGCCGATCACGCCCGCCACTTCCACTGGAACAACAGCGCAGTCGTTATGGATACTGCGCAGCACAGGATTCGTGTCATCCGGGCTGGTGGCGTCGGCGGTTGGATGGGCCAGATCGTCTGACTGATTGCCCTCGGCAGCCACAACGACAGTACCCTGCTGCATAGCATAGCGAATGGCCCGCCGCTCAGCCTTCCAGATAGCGCGCTGGGTAGGGTCGTTCTTGCAGTTAAAGAGCCAGGGGTCAGCGAAGTAGCTGTTATTCGTGACCTGGATGTGGTGGCTGCCCGCCCACATAAAGGCGCAGATAACCGCCTCTGGGAAGAAGAACCCGGCGGCGTTGCCCGCCTTAATGCTCGCAATCTTCACATTGGGCGCCACACCCACGATGCCAAGACCGTTCCTGGCAGCGGCAATGGTGCCCGCCGTGTGCGTGCCATGCCCGTTATCATCCATCCAGGCGCTGGGGCTTGTATTCGGCACGCCGCCAATACACGAGGCGCTGTCGGCAAAGTCCACATTGGGCGCGAGGTCTGGGTGTGTAAAGTCCAGGCCGGTATCAATATCCCCAACCACCACAGAACTGCTGCCGCCGGTGATGTTGTGGGCCTCAAAAGCGTGAATCTGGGTCATATCCCACTGAAGGCCGGAGAGGTTATCAAATCCGGGGGCGGGGGTGTTGGGTGTCGCGGCATCGCTCGATGTGCCGGTATCAGCAAGGTCGTCGCTCAAGCCGGTGCCAAAGGAGGCCGTTGCTGAGGCACCTTCTACCCGGTTATCGCGCGCAACATCGCTGGCAAAAGTCGGGTTGTCTGAACTGGCGATGGCAACGCCAATAGCATCATAGCTGTAGACAATTGTGCCACCTGCGGCGGTAATTGCGCCCGCTGCAACGGACGTCTGCTTGAACAGCACAAGATACGTTTGCTGGATGCCAGCGTGTGCCAACCTGACCTGCATACCAGCGAAGGCCAGCGCGCAGATGAGAGCGAGCAATGCAATCGTCAGCCAGGTTTTGCTGAGACGAGGGATGATGAGCGTAGAAGGCCGGTGCATCCTGGGTTCTCCCTTCTTCGTTGAAGACAGCAATCAGATGAGTTCCGTCTGCAAACCCCATACAGTTATAGTTGCAAAGATGCCCCGTTTGGTTATCTAACTAAGGGATCAACGTGCCAAAACTCTCACTGGATGCAGGCTCTGTGACCAAAGCACCGATTTCACCACACAAAGCCAGCGACACAAACCCGTTGATTCAGGCTTGTGCCGCTGACATCGCGCCGCTGAAAATGGCTGCTCAGGGGTTCTACTGCTGGCGGTGGTGCACCACCCTCCGGCCTATCACTCCAGAAACTGTGCTATAGTCTCCAGAAACGGCTGGCGCTCTCTAAAGAGAAAGAAGATGTGGCCGCCCTTAAACATCACCATCTGCGAACCGGCTATGCCAGCGTGCAGTTCCTCAGCCAGGTGATACAGAACCGTCTTGTCTTGCTTCCCATGCAAAATCAGCGTCGGGGCGTGTATTTCAGGCAAGCGATCAAGGCAATTGTAGCTGCCCGACGCCTCAAGCTGGCGCAAAAAAGCGTAACGCGGCTGCGGGTAGTTGCTGCGCAAGAGGGGCAGGTTCGAGAGCAGCCCTCCAACGCGCAAGCGCCAGGTTCTTCCGGCGCTTTTGATCACCCTGGCCGAGGTAGAAACCAGGATCAGCTTTTTCACCAGTTCGGGGTGCTGGAGGGTCAACGCCAGCGCAATCCGCCCGCCCATCGAGGTACCGATAACGCGCGCTTGCTTCACGCCAAGCGCCTGCATCAGCCCGGCAGTATCCTCGGCCATCATCTCAATGGAATACGGCATATCCGGCTTATCCGTGCGACCCGCTCCCCGATTATCAAAGGCCAGCACCTGATACGATTTGGCAAGCCAGCGAACGATGCTTTCGTTCTCAGAGAGATCAATGGCAAGCCCGCAGATCAGGACCAGCGGCTCCCCTTCGCCGTGTCGCTCGTAATACATCTGGATGTCGTTGACTTTGACAGTTGGCACAGGCGTCTGGCCCTCCAGGTCACGGATTCCACCACTGGCGATTATCGCGCTCAATCAGTTCGTCGGCCTCGCGCGGCCCCCAGGTGCCCGCCTCATAGGTGGGCAAGGAGCGGCGCCCGGAGCCATTCCAGCCATTGACGATGCTATCTATCAACGTCCAGGCGCTCTCCACCTCATCGCGGCGAATAAAGAGCGTAGAATCGCCCAGCATACAGTCAACAAGCAGCCGTTCGTAGGCTTCGGGCGTGCCCGCGCCAAACGCCTGGCTATACATAAAATCCAGGGCGACTGGCGCCAACTGCATTTGCGGGCCAGGGATTTTGGCCCCGATTTGCAGCGCGATGCCCTCATCGGGCTGCACGCGCACGATCAGCACATTCGGGGCGCGCTCCTCGCCCTCGCCCGCAAACAGCAGATAGGGCGCCTGCTTAAAGAAGATCACAATCTCGGTGGAGCGTTTGGGCAGCGCCTTGCCCGTGCGCAAGTAAAACGGCACGCCAGCCCAGCGCCAGTTCTCAATGAACAGCTTGAGCGCCACATAGGTATCGGTCATGGAATTGGGCGCTACCCCTTGCTCTTTGCGATAGTCGGGAATTTCCGTACCATCCACCTGCCCGGCGCGGTACTGCGCGCGCACGGTGCGCGCGGCGACCTCCTGGCTGTTCAACGGGCGAATCGAGCGCAGCAGCTTGACCTTCTCATCGCGCAGCGAGTTGGCATCAAACGCCGCTGGCGGCTCCATCCCGATCAGGCAAAGCAACTGCATCATATGGTTCTGCACCATATCTCGAATCGTTCCGGCCTCCTCATAGTAGCCGCCGCGCGTGCCCACGCCCAGGCTCTCGGCCACCAGAATCTGCACATGGTCCACATATTTCTGGTTCCACAGCGGCTCAAAGATGCCGTTGCCAAAGCGGAAGGCCATCAAATTCTGCACGGTTTCCTTGCCCAGATAGTGGTCAATGCGATAAATCTGCTCCTCGCGGAAAATCTCGCCAATCTCCTCGTTGAGGCCCTGCGCCGAGGCCAGATCGCGCCCAAAGGGCTTCTCGATAATCACACGCGACCAGCCCTTCGCGCCCTCGCGCTGCTGGCGGTTCAAGCCCGCCGCGCCAAGCTGCGCAATAATCGTGGTGTACGCGCTGGGCGGCGTTGCCAGGTAGAAGATACGGTTGCCCTTGCCCCCGCGCTCGTGGTCAAGTTTATCCAGCAGTTCGGCCAGCGACTTGTAGCCCGCCGCGTCGTTAAAATCGGCCTGATGATAGAAGAGGCGCGCGGCAAAGGATTGTTTGGCTTGTTCATCCAGCGGCTCCTCATCCGCAGGCGAAAACTTGTCCACCGACTCCAGCGCGTCTTTCCGAAACTGCTCATCGGTATTGGGGCGCCGCGCAAAGCCCACAATGGCTGTCGCCTTGGGCAGCGGATGCTGGAAATCCAGATGGGCCAGCGTAGGCAGCAGCTTGCGGTGCGTCAGATCGCCGCTGGCGCCAAAAATCACCAGGGTGCAGGGTTCAGGGTGCTGCGCGCCCCATCCGGCATGTTTCAAGGCGGCGGGCGTTGATTGCGATGGCTGCGACATCAGGCCAGGCTCCTCTCTTCACATAAAAACATTGCTCTTGAGCGTCATTCTAACACGTCGTGCTTTCGGGGTGTTTCAACGCTCTCTTTATGTCTCCAGGCAGCGCAAAACGTTACGCTGCCTGGTCCGGGTGCGTGTTGTGAGCTACTTAGCACTGCCAGGATGAAACACCGCATAGGCTGAACTTTCGTCTTTCAGTACACTGGGCGCAGTAACCTTGCCAGCGGCGCTGCAAGACGCTCCAATCCGTGTAGAAAACTGATGCGCTTTTCGACCAGATAGGGTATACTTGTGAAAAACCGCCCTACCAAGGGATGACGCACCCATGCAAACACTCACGCTCTCCTGGCAGATACAAGGCCAGCCATACACCTATTCGGTTCCGGGCGGGCGGCCCTGTGTGATTGGTCGGCAGGCAGGCGCCTGCGACATCCTCCTCAACGAGCCTTCAGTTTCGCGCCAGCACGCCATGATCTTTGCCGATGGCGATACCTTCTATCTCCGCAACCTCAGCCAGCAGAACATTGTTCGCTTCAATAACCAGTACCGCCTTGCCTTTGACCAGCGCGTGCCGCTGCAACAGGGCGACACGTTCCGGCTGGGGCCAGTTGAACTGCGGGTGACGAGCGCTCCCGCCACCCGCCCCAAAGTCCTCAAGATTCAATGCGCCAACTGCAAACGCACCGTAGATTACCGGCCAGAAGAGTTCTGCCCCTGGTGTGGCCGCGCCCTGGCAAACGGGCAGGCCATTCTGGTTGAGCAGTAGTCTGGAGAGACGTGGAGAAACGGCGATGCTAGACGCAACCAATGCAGGCACCTTGATGGTGCGCGTGACCTGGAGCGACCCCGTAACCGGCCAGGCGATGGAGCGAACTGCGCCCCTGCCCATCACCATTGGCCGCACTGCTGAAAACACGGTCGTGCTCAACAGTGATCGGGTATCGCGCCTGCATACGACCATCGAGAGCAAAGGCTTCGATGTAGTCATCCGCGACCACAACAGCAGAAACGGCACCTATGTGGAGGAGCGCCGCATCACCGAAGAGGTGCTGCGCGGCGGCGAAACCATTCAGATTGGGCCGTTTCGCCTTGCGGCGGAGATCACGCTGAGCGCGCAGCCCTCGGCAAGCGGCTCCATGCCCGCCGCCCCGCTCTCTTCAAGTAAGCTTACGCCGCGTCTGGTGGCGGTGCGCTGGACACACCTGAAGACCGGCGAGTCGCGCGCGCTGAGCGTTGCCACGCCCGCCATTATTGGCCGCCAGCCTGGATGCACGATTGTGCTGTTGAGCACCCAGGTGTCGCGTGAGCACGCCATGATCGAGATCGAGGGCGATCAGGTTATTGTCTCGGACAAAGACAGCGGCAACGGCACCTATGTCAACGGACAGCGCATCGAGCGCGTGGTCATCAAGCCCGGCGATGTGATGCAGATTGACCAGTTCCAACTCACCCTGGCACTGACCGCCCCGGACACGCCCAGGCCGTCAAGCGCCAACGCGGTGCCGCCTGGCTCGCGGCCAGCCATCGGCGCGGTATTGCCGCCCAGCCAGCCCGTTGTCGTGCGCCCCTCTTTGCCCACTCCGGCCTATACGCCGCCACCCGCGCCGCTTGCGCCGCCACCCAACGACCCAACCCTGGTCTTTAGCGATCAAACGGGAGTGCTGCTGCCCTTTGTCCCCGAAAAACCCAAGCTGGACCCGTTCCCGCCGCCCATCTTCCAGCAGCCGGTGGTCCCCGTCTGGCAATTGTATCGCGGAACGGTCACAGTGCTGGAGACAACCTATCTGGCGATTGGCGGGGGCATTGGCAGCTTTACCTGGGTGGATCATATGCTCAGCGCGGGCGTCGCCCCGGAGCAAATCGTCGTGCTGGGGCTGGAACCCAAGCCCCACTCGCGCTACGAGCGGCTGTGCCGCAACTCGCAGATTCCGGGGCACGAGCGCCTGCGCTCCAACAGCGACGCCTGCCCGGACAACATCTGGGGCTGGCCGTCGTATGGGCTGCGCGAAATGTGGGGGTCGCTCAAGAAAGGGCAGCTTGGCAATCTCTTCTCAGTGGCCTGGCATATCTTTGGCGAGCCGGTGCTGGCAGACACCTATACCCCGCGCTCGGTGGATGTCTTTGCAGCGATGGATAAAGAAGCCATCCGCATTGGCTGGGGGCGCATATGGCGCTATGGGCAGGCCAAAGCCATCCGCAAAACCGACGATGGGCGCTATGCCGTCGCCGTCACCACCGTCAACGAGCGCCGCGAGCCGGTCAATTTGGTGATGCTGGCACGCTTCATCCATCTGGCAATTGGCTATCCTGGCGTGCAATTCCTCGCTGATCTGCAAGAGTATCGTGACCGCACCAAAGACTTCAAGCGCGTCGTCAACGCCTACGAACAGCACGACCATATTTACGACCATCTGGCGCGGCAGGGCGGCATCGTCATGGTGCGCGGGCGCGGCATCGTCGCCTCGCGCGTGCTTCAGCGGCTCTACGAGATGCGCCGCTACAACCGCAACATCTTTATTTTGCACGTAATGCGCTCGCCCTTGCTTACCGGCCACCACTACGGCCACGCCCGGCGCAAGGTGATTAACCATATGGACCTGCAACCCTTCAACTGGCCGAAAGCCTGCGGCGGCGGCACGCTGCGCGCCAAACTGGAGAAAGCCAACGATCACGAGCGGGACCGCCTACTAAACGACTGGGGCGGCACAACCACTGCCAAACGCGCAGACTGGCTGCGCATTGTTTCCGATGGGCTGCGCGAGGGCTGGTATCAGATTCGCTTTGGCACCGCCAAGCGCGTTGAGCCAAACCCCTACGGCCAGGTCTTTACGCTGATGAAGGCCATCAACCCCGGCGAGCCGGAAAACTGGGTGGCCTCCGACTTTATCATTGACTGTACCGGCCTGGAGGCCGCGCTGGATACGAGCGACCTGCTGCGCGATATGGTGCAGCATCACCGGCTGGGCCGCAGCCCCAAAGGACGCCTGCGCGTGCGCAACAATTTCGAGGTGGAGGGCATGGAGAACGGGCCAGGGCGCATGTACGCCGCTGGCGCGATGACGCTGGGCGGCCCGCTGGCAATGGCCGATAGCTTCCTTGGCTTGCAGTTTGCCGCGCTGCGCTCAGTGGAGGCGCTGGCCGCGATACAGGCGCCGGGCGTCAAGCACATCGGCCCCTGGCGCTCGTTTATTCAATGGACCCGCTGGGTGAGAGGGGTGAAACCATGACTCCAACGCTGCTGGGCCGCTGGGAAACGCGCTTGCTGTTGTTTGCGACGGCTGGCTCGCTGGTGACAGCCATCTTTGGCCTGATCTTCCACGATTTCAAGACGCCGTTTCTGGTGCTGGCCTACGTGCTGCTCTTTGGCTTTGGCTGGGATGCCGTCTATCAACTCCTCATCACCTACCGCTGGGACCAGGACTGGCCGACGTTCTTTCAGGTGCTGGCCGCCATCTGGGAGGCGGCCTTTCTCTGGCTGCTGCTTAGAACAGTGGGCTTGCCCGGCCTGAAGCCCGGCCCAACGGGAGGCCAGTTCATCTGGCATTACACCTTTGTCTGGCTGAGCGTCTTCGTCATCAGCCAGGGGCCACTGCGCACCTTCTTTGTCGGCTGGCGCTATCGCGGCGGCGAGTGGCTATAGGACTTTCTCAGCCTTGCCGGGCCGTCCCCGCCTGTAGCCCCGGCGTCCCTGCCGGGCCGTCCTCTCACACCCTGAAGCGCACCAACTTGCCCTCCGGCCAGTCCTTCACTCCCGTTTTCGAGGGGCGCCGGGGCAGGTTGCCCCTGCGGGGACAGGTAGACGCGACGGGACCGGGATGGGTCGCTTCATGCTATACTGCATGGTAGTAGACGTATCTTCAACATCGAAACCGTAACCAATCTATCATGCCTTAGCAGGGGAGAAAGATGGCTAAGAATACCCGCACCTCCCTGGCCCCGTTTTATGAGGGCTGGTCCACCTATCAAAAACACCTGATCACCTCAATAACGCCGCTTTTAGCGGAGCAGCTTGCCCTGCGCTCAACGCCAACGCTGCGCTCCATCGGCAACCTGGCCGCGCATATCATCGCCGGGCGCGTGGCCTGGTTTCATATCAACATGGGTGAGGGTGACCCGGCCATCCGGCCACTGGTAGCCTGGGATGACATAGACCCGGTACAGCAAAGCGCCGCCGAACTGGTGCAGGGGCTGGAGGCCACCTGGAGCATCGTCCATGAGTGCCTGGCGCGCTGGACGCCCGCCGACCTCGATCAGCAGTTCCCATCGCGCAACTACGGCGTGCAATCGCGCCAATGGATCATCTGGCACGTGCTGGAGCATGACCTGCATCACGGCGGCGAATTGTTCCTCACCTGCGGCATGCACGGCTTCCCCGTTCCTGATCTGTAGGGTAACAATGGCTGATCTCTCAACCAAACTAGGCATCAAGCCAGGGCACCGCATCTGCCTGCTGAGTGCCCCCGCCGAAAGTGCCGCGCTGCTCAAACAAAGCTGCCAGGACGCCAGCATCGAAGAGATGACCGAGAGCCAGCGCTACGACCTCATCTTCTTCTGGCCCACAGAGCTTGCCAGGCTCACCGAAACCTTTGCCGACCTCCAGCGCCAGATTGTGCCGAGCGGCGCGATCTGGACCATCATCCCCAACAAAAAACACGCCCGCGCGCGTGGCCTCACCTTCACCTGGGAAGACCTCCAGGCCGCCGCCCTCCAAACCGATCTGGTAGACAACAAAATCGCCTCGCTCTCCGAACAGGAATACGGCACGCGCTTTGTCATTCGCAAAGACCGGCGTGAGCGCGGGCAGTAAGCTTACCGTTCAGGCGGTATGATAAAATAATTGCAGAAGCGCAATTATTCATAGGTGCCTTTATACAATCATGCAATAATCCTCACCTCCCCAGCATACACAAGCCTCGAAGGAGGGCTGAAATGGCCGCTGACAGCGAGGATTTTTTGGAAGAACTACTGACCGAATAGCCAACAAGACCCCAATTTTATAACCGCTCTTTGAGGCGAGCAGGCGCCGCTGCAAGCTGCTTGAAGATGGAGGTGGCAGGCAATGGAATCTTCTTCAACCCTTGGCCCCTGGGCACCGGAAGGGGTCAATCAACGCTATAGAGCGCTGGCGGCGCGCTCGGCGGACCTCGCGCCGGAGGCGCGGCTGCGGCATATCGGCGCGCTGGTGGAGGAGCAGGCCCGCTGGGTGGACCGCGAATGCCTCAACCTGAACGCCGCCACCAACGTCCAAAATCCCGCAGTCGCCGCGCTGGTGGCCTCCGGCATTGGCACGCGCCCCAGCCTGGGCTACCCCGGCGATAAATATGAGACGGGCCTGGGGCCGGGCGAAGAACTAGAAGTCATTGCCAGCGAATTAGCGCGTCAGGTCTTTCGCTGCGCCTACGCCGAAACGCGCCCCCTGAGCGGCGCCATGTCCAATCTGGCCGTCTTTATGGCGACGACGCGCTCCGGCGACGTGATCTTCAGCCTGCCCCCAGCAGCAGGCGGCCACGCCACCCACCAACCCTTTGCTGCGCCCGGCCTCTACGGGCTGGATGTGCGCCCCATCCCCATCCTCACCGATGAGGCCACCGCCACCTGGCACATTGATCTGGACGCGCTGACGGCAGAAGTAGAAGCCGCCCGGCCCCGCCTCATCATCCTGGGCGGAAGCCTCGCCTTTGCGCCCTATCCCATCCGCGAAGTGCGCGCCATTGCAGATCGCGTGGGCGCGCGGGTACTCTTTGACGCCGCGCACCTCTCGCTGCTGGTTGCGGGCGAAGCCTTCCAGCAGCCCCTGGTCGAAGGCGCAGATGTCATCACCTCTTCAACCTATAAAGCGCTGGGCGGGCCGCCTGGCGGCCTGATCCTGACCAATGACGCGGCGTTGGCCCAACGCCTGGACGCCATCCTCTACCCCGGCCTGACGGCCAACAACGACCTTGGGCGCGTGGCCGCCCTGACCGTCTGCCTTAACGATCTGCTCGTTTATGGGCACGAGTATGCCGCGCGCTGCATCGAAACGGCTCAGGCATTGGCCCGCGCGCTGGCCGCAGAAAGTCTGCCGGTGGCCGGGCACGCGCCAGACTACACCCAGACGCATCACCTCGCGCTGGATGCCCGGCGCTGGAACGGAGGCACACGCGCCGCTCGGCTATTGGAGCCAGCCAATCTCCTGGCAACAGGCATTGGCCTGCCGCTTCCAGAAGTCGCGGGCGACCAGAACGGCCTGCGCCTGGGCGTGCAAGAACTGGTGCGCTGGGGCATGGGGCCGGAAGAGATGCCCCGCGTGGCGCGCTTCATTGCGCGCATCCTGCTGCATGGCGAGGACGCCGCCAGCCTGCGCGCTGAGGTCGTAGCATTCCGCACAGGGTTTCAGCATATGCGTTACGTGGTACAAAGTGGCAAAGGCGACGGAATATGACAGATGGGCAGGAGCAGCACAAGCGACGCTGGCGATTCTACAAAACGGCCAGCGGCTCACAACCAGTGCATGAGTTTCTTGCAAGGCTTTCAACCGAAGATTCGGAAGCTGTGGCGTCAGAAATGAGGGTAGTGGCCCAGAGAGGATTGCTGCTTGCTCGCCATCTTCGAGGCGATATTTATGAGGTGAGAGCAGATGGTGAGACACAAAGCTATCGCATCTTATTTGCCGCTGAAGGGAGCTATCATCACATCCTCCTTGCTTTAGAGGCATTCTCAAAGAAGACCCAGCAGACTCCTCCAGATAAAATCAGGCTTGCAGAGCGGCGTTTGAAAGACTGGCGGGAGCGCGGTAGAAGGTTAAAGCAAACATAATTGCCTTTGCGGATAGGGTGAAAACTGATGTACACTGGTATCATGCTCTCACAAGCGCGAAGAACTCGCTAATAGCTCATAAGGGAAAAGATATGATGTATTCTGAAGAAGACGACGAGGAACAAGACGACCTGGAAGCATTCATCGCTGAACGAGCAAAAACCGACCCAGAGTTTCCGGCAAGGGTGGAGGCCAGGGTACGCAAGCGTCTGCTGATTCATGCCCTGGCAGCTAAGAGAGAAGAACTCGGCATCTCTCAAAAGGAACTGGCAAAGCGCCTGGAGATGACACCTGCCGCCGTTGCCCGCCTGGAACGCGGAGAGGCAGACCCCAAGCTCTCCCTCTTGACGCGCTTTGCCGCTGCCTTGGGCCAGGAACTTGAATTGCGCCTCAAAGAGAAAGCGCCAGCGTGATGCGGCTTCCCTTGCCGCCCTCTGGCAGCAGCACCGGGCATCACGAAGGCGTGGGCGTCGCCGCATCCTGCTCGGCCTGGGGCGGGGATTCTCGCTCTCCATCCTTGTCCTTCTTCATCCCAGGCGGCTGCAACACCTGTTCTGCGGGCGTCATCGTCAGGTCCAGGCCGGTACGGTCAGCCTGCAAATTCTCCCTTGGGTGCCCGGCGGTTGGTCCGGCGGCCCCATCAGCACTGTTGCGCACCTGCAACTCGTAGAGAATCCCTGGCAGATTCGCATCAGTCTGCCGCTGGCCCGTCCAGAACGAGTTAATCTCCGCGCCCAGCAGCAAAATCACCCCAAAGTAATAGAAAAACACCAGAATCAGCACCGCAAACCCGGCGGTTGAGCCATAGCTATCCGGCTTCAGAAATTGGGCGGCATAGAATGGAAAAGCCACGACATACACTTCCAGCAGTGCCCCGGCAATCAGCGCGCCTCGCCAGGCATCCTGAATGCGCAGCGAACGATTGGGCAGCACCATATAGATCGTCAAAAAGAGCACGGTAGCAATGATATAGCCCACCACCAGACTGATCAGCAAGAGCAAGATGGTCGTCGCCGTTGATGGGCCAAAGAGCCGCTGCACCACCGTCGTTGAGAGGAACGAAGGCAGCGCAGACACCGCCAGCAAAATGGGGATCAGCACCACAAAGATCAACAGCATGCCCAGCGCGATGAGATTCTGGCGCACAAACGAGCGCGAAGGCAGCCGAAAGATAATGCCAAAACAGTTTTCAATCGCCACAAACAGCCGCGAGCCAAACCAGGCGCTCACCACAAGGCTGATGATAGCAAACACGCCAGAGCCTTGCGCCAGGCGATGCAGGGCACCCTGGATCAATTCGCCGCCTCCGCCCGGAATCCCATTGGTCAGCCCGGCGATAAACTGGTCTTGCGCGGCCTTCCCCAGCCCGCCCAGAAACAGCCCAAACAAAGCCAGCAGCAGCGCCAGCAGCGGAAAAATAGACATCAAGAGGTTATAGGCCAGCATCGCCGACAGATTAAAAACCCAGTCGTTATTGACCTTTTTCCAAAAGTTGGCAAACGAATGGGCTATCGCTTTTGCCTCGTGGCGATTTCTGGGATGCTCACCCCCGGAGTGTTCATCAGCAGAGTGTTGCGGCTGAGGCTGCCGCTCCGGGTTGTGTTGCCGCAACTCATCGCGGGTGGGCTGTTGCGCCAACGACATCTTCTGCCTCGCTTTCAGGGCTGGCGCGGCTCACTTCCCCTGGCAAGCGCTGAAAACGAACGCCCGAACCCCTGCTACTCAGCAGATGCACAAAATATGCCACAACATGGAAGAGGTCGCGCGCTTCAGGGCGGCGTCACCCGGTCAGTAATCGTGGTGCGCTGGCCTTGCGAGTAGAAAATGATATGATACTCTATCGGCGCGGGAGCACCCTGCATAATCTCGCACAGCACCCCCAGCGGGATAAGCGTAAAGGTAGAACGTGCCCCCGCAGGCACCATCCCGCTCATCTCGCTCGCTTTTGCCCAGGGCAGCGAGCCGCTGGGGTCTGTATCCAGAATACTGATATGCCAATCGAGCGGCTGGTCATCTCGGCTATTATCCAGCGTCATCGCAACCTCTGGAAGACCCAACAAGCCTGTACACTTCTGCGCGAACGAAAGCGGCTGAATGTACGCATCCAGCGTGCTCCCAGACGCGGTATCGCCCAGACGCTGAAGCACGCTCAGCGGCATAATCACCAGCAGCAGCGGCACAATCACAAAGCAGGCCACCAGCGTCTGCCAGGACGCCGTATCTCGCGCGGGCCGGGCAAATGAGAACAACGGCGGAAGCACTGCCATCGCCTTGGGGAGGCGCTCCGGCAGCCCGGCCAGACCCGTCACCTCGCGCCCGGCAAGCTGGCTCAACCCCACATAGGCTTCAGCAAGCGCCGGTTTTTCCCGGTCTGCCAGCCGCAAACGCGCATCATCCGGGTCTTTGCTGTCTTCTTCAGGCGGGGCCACCAGCGTCATAACTGGCGCCGCCGCGCCCTCCTCGCGTGCCACCTGGGTTGCCGGGCGCGGGCGCGCGGGCACCAGATGCAGCGCCCGCTCCAACGCTGCCCGCTCAGGAACCGGGCCAGGCTTCGTAGGGATACTCTCATACGCGGCCCATTCCCGCATAAACTGCTCTGGCAGTTCAGCGAGCGGCCTGACCGAAGGCAGCCGCTCAATGCGAGACGCCATCGCCCGATACCCCGCGCGGACCTGAGAGCAGGCCGGGCAGGTCGCAAGATGCGCCTCCAACTCCATCTGCTGCACCGCCGAAAGATCATCGGGGTGCAGCGCTGCCAAAGCGTCTGCCCACTCTGGGCACGGGAAAGGGTATGTGTTCTTCATCGTTTCCATCTGCTCATGGCTGGCCGCGCTTCTCACCAGAGGAAGCGCGTCCCCCTTGCTAAAACATCCCAACAGCAGCCATCTATGCCTGCGCAGCGCCTCATGCACCCGTCATGCGCCTGGGCTTCCGGCTGCGTTTTGCCGACTTACCTGGCTGGTCGCCCTCCTCGCGCTCCAACTGCTTATACACCTGAAGAAACTGCTGGCGCCCACGACTGACATACGCGCTCACCGTCTTCTCGCTGATACGCAAAATCTGCGCAATCTCGCGCTGCGAGAACCCACCCTGGTCCTGCAACAACACACAGGTGCGATATTTCGGCGAAAGCCGCCGCAGCGTCTCGGCCACCAGTTCCGCCTCCGCCACGTAATCTTCTGGCCCTGGCGTGCTCAAACCAGGCAGAATATCTGGCTCAGCCTCGCGCCCCAGCAGCGTAGCGGTAAATCCCTCCACACTCAGAATAGTCAATATTTTCTGGCGGCGCAGATACGAATAGGCTTTATTCGTCGCAATCCGAAAAAACCAGGCACGCACATGCAGCTCCTCGCGGGTATCGGGCAAGGCTTGCCAGGCGGCAAAAAACGTGTCCTGCGCCAGGTCGTGCGCCAATTCCACATTATGCAGCAAATACGCGAGATAATCGCAGATCGGGGCGTTCAAATACTGAAAAAGCGCCTCAAATGCCGCGTAGCCCTGCGCGTCGCGCGTTTTCGCGCGGCGGGCCAGCACCTCCAGCGATTCCGCATCCATTGAGGAAGATGGCAGGGTAAGATCATGGGCAAAAGAAGCCATCAGGCCGGAACCCTCCTCACAGATGCGCCAGAAACAGCGGCTTGTGTCATCAAGCTATATATTCCCATAACATAAGAAAAATAGCAAAACCTCAGAAAAACATTACAGGGTAAAGCGCGGCTAAAGCGTTAGAAACTCCAGAGCCAGGGAAATCCACCCAACCACCCTGTAGGGAATAGCAGAGCGGCAAAGGCATTTCCTTTCTCTTACTATACCACCCCGTGTACGGCAGGGCGGGTACCTTCTGCTCGCCGGTGGGTGTCGCTGTCCCTCGCATCCACCGGCAAGCACCAGGACTTTCTACATTTCTCCCGCAAAAGCCGACATTTCCCCTCTGGACATCTGCGCTTGCCCCGCATATTCCGCCATCCCCTCTGGAGCCAGCACCACCACCGGAATCAGGCGTGGATTTCCGCGCTGATACGAATTAAAAAAGGGCCACACCTTCGCCAGCCGCGCCCAGAGCCGTTCGCGCTCCTCACCGGTGGCATCGTAGGCCACCACCGCCAGCCGCCTGCTCCCATCCTGCACCAGCGCGTGTGGATCGGCGCGCAGATTCACATACCACGCGGGATGCGTAGGCGCCCCAAAATTGGAGGCGCAGACCACATAGCACGCCCCATCGCGGATAAAAAGCAACGTATGCACGCGCGCCTGCCCTGTCTTGCGCCCGGTGGTGGTCAGCAGCAGCATATCGTACCTGCCCTGCCGACCACCCAGGCGCCCACCAGAGAGGTGATAGACCAGTTTGGTCACTCTATCCGCACCCCTCATAAAGAGGTGACGCTCCCTCAGTCCCAGCATTGTTATGAATACCACTTTCCTATCGCAGCAAGATATATGTTTTCCACCAATAGTAGCATGGTCTGCCAATATGCCAACGCTACCGGCCCCTTCCGCGCTTCAGAAACCACACCAGCCCCGCCACTGCCGCGCATCCCCCCATCATCGCCACAACCACCCAGCGATACAGCACTGTATAGGCAATCTGAGTGGCGCCCAGCCCAAAAAGTGGAAATAGCACGATCATTGCCGCGCTAAACAGCCCCGTCTGGAGCGAGAGCACCGTCGCGCGCTGCTCCTCCGGGCAGCGCTCGTTCAGATACGTGCTCAGCGCGGGCGAAAGCACCGCCACCGCCGTCTGCAACAGCACCAGATACCCCAGCAAACTCACCACCCCCTGCGGCAGACTCATCACCAGCACACCCGCGCCGCCAATGCCCACAAACAGCGGCACCAGCCAGCGCGGAGGCAGCACGCGCATAATGCGCGGCGCGGCAGCAGTCACCCCAAAGTTAATCACCCGGCTGCCAGCAATGATCAGCCCGATGGCCGCCAGCGAAAAGCCCAGCCCGTGCAGATACAACTGGTTATAATAGTAAATCGTCGTCCAGCAGCTATCGCTCAACGCCCCAACCAGCAGCAGCCCCAGCAGCATTGGCGTCCGCCAGGCCACCCGAAACGCCTTGCCCACATGCCGCATGGCCGATACATGCGCGCTGGCAGCCACGCGCTGTTCCGGCACAAAGAGCAGCGGCAGAATCGCCAGCAAATACATCGCCGCCTGGCACAAAAACGGCAGCACCTGAAGCACGCGCCCCAGAAAGCCGCCTGTGGCCGAGCCAATTACCTCGCCCACCAGCATGATCAAAAACATGCGGCTGACCAGCTTGCTGTAATGCGTGGCTTGCTGTGTGGGCGCCTGATGCCCGGCAATCATCCAGAGCAGACTTTCTTCTGCGCCGCCACGAAAGGCAAAGGACAGCGCCGAAAAGCTAATGCTGAGCAAGACCAGCGGAACGGCTGGCGTCAGGAAGCACAGTTCGCCCACCGCGCCCACGATGCAGGCCACCATCAGGCTCTTGCGCCGCCCAACCAGATCAGCAAAGACGCCTGTGGGTACTTCGGCCACAAACTTGACGACGTGAAAGGTCGTCTCCACCAGCCCAATCGCAAATGGGCTGTAGCCATGCGCCGCCAGATAAATCACCCAGATAGCGCTGGAGAAGATGGTGTTATAGGTCAGGATATAGGAGTAAAACGCAATTAGCCAGCGGCGCGTGGTGGCGCTGGAGACAGGCGCGGGCACACTGGCCTCGGCCACAACTGGCGGTTCAAGCAACAGATCGCTCATTGGTTTCAGGCGCTCCCTCGGCAGGTGCGCGGCAGCGCAAGGCTGCGCGCCACACAGGACACTACACGGCGAGGAATGCCCGACAGCACACGCGGAATCTACGAAAGAAGAAAAAAGCGGGGAAAGAGACGAGCAGGATTACAGAAACCCATCACCCTGGCAGGCTTGTGAGGTTTCCTTTTTCATCAGGCCACCACTTCGTCCCAGTCCGCGAAGGCGGACTTTGTGGCCGCAGGCCCTTAGGCGCGGTTTTAACCGCCAGCCTTCGTCGCCTGGATAAATTACGAACCTTCATGAACTGCCAATGGGGAACTGGCTCCTGGCGCCCTCTTCTGCCGCCGTGTAAGCGAATGCGCCGGGCTTACACGGCCAGCGTGGGCACGCCAAGATCACCATAGCGTTTGCGATGAGCGAGTAAGGCCAGAAGTTGTGGCCGCCCATCACGTAGGAGCACAGAGTACATCATGCCAGGCATGCTACCACACAGTCCCTTTGGGCGTCAAGGGTGCTTCTCATCCTCTTGCCAGAGATCAGTAATCACCCAGCGCCCAAAATGCTCAATCGCGTGGCCGTGATGCGCCAGCAGTATCTGGTATGCCTGATCTACCTGCTCCTGCGTCTCCGTATACACCACCACCAGTTGATGCCCCTCGCGGGCCTCTTCTTCATAATCTTCTGAAATGATGCTCTCATCCGAGGCAACCGTGCGCACCGAAACCACCGCGCGTTCCAGCAAGCTGCGCCGCTTCTCCGTCTCATCAAATTGCTCCACTGCCTGCTTCCCATCAAACAGGCGCGCCTCTCCCTCATCAAACCCCGCCTGGTGCAGCGCGGCAACGGCGGCCCGCGCCTCCTCAACATCATCTATAACAGCGACCTCATAATCTTCTGCATACCAATCAGCCAGCAATATACCAAGAAATTTCGTTGGTTTCGCCATACAAAACCCCCTTCTCTCCCTTCAAGCAGGTCTATCACCTCGCGCTGAGGCGCGGTGGAAACTGGACGGTGCTGAGCACATCTGCACAAAAAGGGCCAACAGGTACTTACCCCCTCTACAGAGAGGCCAGCCGCGCAAGCCACTGTTTGACAGCCCTTTGCAATCTCCGTACAATGCTTCAGGGGCAGCAAAAAGGAGGATGGACCAGATGGCACACCTGCTGGACACGGAACTAGGCAATTATCGGCTTTTTCGCTTGCTAGGGAGAGGCGGGTTTGCCAGCGTCTACCTGGGCAGGCATCGCTATCTCAACACCCTGGCCGCCATCAAAGTGATGGAAACCCATCTCGATGACCAGCAGATCGTGCAATTCCAGAGCGAAGCCCGCACCATCGCGCATCTGGTGCATCCCCATATCGTGCGCGTCCTCGAATTTGGCGTGGAAGTGGGCACCCCATTCCTGGTCATGGACTATTCCCCAGCCGGAACGCTGCGCGCCCGTCACCCACGCGGCACCCAGCTCCCTCTGGGCCAGGTGCTCCCCTACGTCCACCAGATCGCTGCCGCCCTGGACTACGCCCACCAGAACCGACTGATCCACCGCGATGTCAAACCCGAAAATCTTCTGTTAGGGCGCGCTGATCACCTCTGGTTGAGCGATTTTGGCCTGGCAACAGTCGCCCACAGCAGCAGTTCGCTGCACACGATGGAACCCGCCGGAACCGTTGTGTATATGGCGCCTGAGCAGATTCAGGGCAAACCACGCCCGGCCAGCGACCAATATTCCCTGGCGATCACCGTTTACGAGTGGCTGAACGGCACGCCGCCGTTTTCTGGCACAACGCTGGAGATGGTGACGCAGCACATGGCCGCTCCGCCGCCCCCGCTTGCCGGGATAGCGCCAGAAGTGCAAGACGTGCTGCTCACCGCGCTTGCCAAAGACCCCGGCCAGCGTTTCCCCGATGTCCAATCATTTGCAGATGCGCTCCAACGGGCAAGTACCTCGGCAGCGGTCTTTACCCCGGCGCTCCAGCAGGCCAATACGCCAGCAGCGGTCTTTGTTCCGGTGCTCCAGCAAGGCAACACGCCAACGGCAGCCTTTACCCCGGCGCTCACACCGCAGGCAGGGGCAGCACCCGCCCAGGAAGACTCCAGCCCAGAACAGGGAGCAATTGCCGCGCCTGCCGCTCTGCCGCTCTCCGAAATCTCAACACAACCGCCACTGCAAGCACATCCGCTCTCACCGCTGCCACCAGCGCGGCTCCCTGCTCGCGCAGCACCGCCTCAAAAACGCTCGTTTTCGCGCCGCTGGCTCATTGCAGCGGCAGCAGCACTGGTGCTGCTGCTTGTTGGCGGCCTGGTGCTTTCCCAGGCAGGCTTTCTGGGCACAGGCGGCAGCCTCTCCGCCGCAGCGACGCAAAACCCCGCCGCCGGAAAAACCGCCTCAGGGGCAACCGCTCAAGCGGGGCAAACTACGACCCCAGGCATACCCGGCGCGACTGGCACCGCTGGCGCCGCTCCAACCGGGGCGCCTACCGGCAACCCAACCCCAACCACAGCCGGGAACCCCACCGCCACCACACCCGGCGCGTCACCCACCGCCACGCCCACAACGGCCCCAGGCGCGCTGACGGCTTCGCCGCTTTCTTTCTCGTTCTCGCTTACGCTGGTCAACTGTCTGGTACAGGCGCCTTCCAAAATCGTCACGCTTCAGAACCAGGGAGGCTCAGCGGTAAGTTGGGGGGCAAGCGTAGAAAACCCAGCCTATCTCAGCGTCGCTCCCGCCAGCGGGGGCCTTGCCGCTGGAAAAAGCACGCAGATTACCGTCACGGTCATTTGCCCCGCCGTCAGCCTGAACACGGTTGACCATATCACTCTTCAGTGGGGAGGCACACCCATCAGCATTGCTGTAACGCTCTCCATCCTTTGAGGCGCTGTAGAGCTGCAAACATCTGCCTATCACGACAAGGAGGCTACCGATGAACGTCAACGAACTTATCCGCACCAAACGCGCAGTTCGACAATTCAGCGATCAGCCAGTTCCAGAGGAGGCCATCCGCGACATCGTGAACGCCGGGCGACGCGCCCAAAGCTCCAAAAACAGCCAGCCCTGGCACTTCGTCGTCATCCGCGACAAAGCCACGCTCAAAGACCTTGCCACCTGCGGCGCCTATGCCGGGCACCTGGCCGGGGCCGCCTTTGCCGTTGCTCTGGCCTCCACTGAACCCGCCGACTTCGACCTGGGGCAGGCCGCCGCCAACATGCAACTGGCCGCCTGGGAGCAGGGCATTGGCTCCTGCATCGCCTCCATCTACGAGCCAGACCGGGCCAGAACGCTCCTGGGCATCCCCGATAGCCTGCACCTTGACATGGCCCTCTCGTTTGGCTATCCTCTGCCCGCCGAAAAGCGTCCTTCCCGGCCCGGCGGACGCAAACCTTTTGAAGAAGTCGTGCATTGGGAAAAATGGTAGGGCGCGGCCCCTGCTTCAGTCTTGCCGCCGCCAAAAAGCGCGCAGCCGTCGCAGCAGGCTTTCCCTTGACCCAGGCGTTTCTGTTGCCGGGGTGAGCGCAGATGAAGCACTGCTCACCTTGCCGAAGAGAGGCCCCGTTGCCAGGCGCTTGCCATTCGCGGGCAGCAGCGTTTCCGGCGCGTGGACGGCCTGTTCCAGCAGCGTCGCAAACCCCAGCACGCTGGCAAAGCGCTGCCTGGGGTCTTTTGCCAGCGCCATCAGCACCACCGCCTCCACCGCAGGCGAAAGAGACGGCACGCGCCCGCGCAGGGCTGGCGGCTCGGCATAGCACTGCTGCTCATACAGAGCAAAATACGTCCCCTGAAAAGGGGGCGCGCCGCTCAGCCATTCATACGCCACCAGCGCCAGCGCGTATTGGTCGCTGGCGGGCTGCGCCGGGCCGCGCAACTGCTCTGGCGCCGCATACGCAATATCTTCGGGCTGCTCATCGCGCTTCTGCTGCTCCAGATGCCCCTGCAAGCTTTCCAGGCTCCAATCGCTCAGCAAAACGTGCCGCTGATAGCTCAGGAACAGGTTGGCTGGTTTAATATTCTGGTGCAAAAAGCCCGCGCTGTGCGTATAGGCCAGCGCGTCGGCAATCTGCCGAGCATACGCCGCCACCGTCTCTGGTGGCAGCACGCTGCCCCGCTCCAGGCAGAGATTGCCCTGCGGCGCGTAATCCATCACCAGAAAGGGCACGTCCTCCTCCAGGCCCACTTCGCGCAAACCCAGCATATGCGGGTGATCAAGGGCAGTGAGCCGTCGGCCTTCCCCCAGAAAGCGCGGGTGGTCGGACGCGGGAAGATGTGTGGCAAAGATTTTGAGGGCAGCAGGCTGGCGCGTTTTGAGATGTTCCGCCAGATACACCTGGGAAAAACGACCACGCCCCAGCAGGCGGGTGAGACGATACGCGCCAAATGATTGATCTGTGCGATATATCATCCTTGACCTTCCTTGCACCATCTCTATAAGAGGTTCTCTCGCCTGTCTCTACATAGTAGCGAAAAGTCCAGTGTCTGTCAAGATTCCCTCAGCCTCTCTATTAAGAAGGCGGGCGTCCCTGGGGTGGGGAGTCCGCGCAGGCGGACTTGCCGCCGTGCCCTTCTGTCTTAGGGTGCCCTTCTGTCTTAGGGGTGGCCGTAGGCCCTTAGGCGCGGCTTTTAACCGCCAGCCTGCGTGGTCTACGCAATTTATAAAACTTCATGAACCGCTGAGCCTCCTTGCAGAAGCGCCCGCATAAAAATATTTGAAATACCTATTGACTTTTTCAATTTCATCTGTTATAAAATTAAGGACGACACAACCATATTTGGCGAGGAGTGACGCACATGGACCATCGGACGCCCTCCGGGCGCCTCTTACCCATCACCGGGCCGCTGGTTCCTTCCAGTCCCAAACCAGCAGCAGTGCCTGAGATCCCTGCTCAATCTGAGGCTGCTGCCCAGCTTGCCTCCGCTGCCCCGGCAGCGGCACAGCCAGCCCAATCGCTCTGGAAGAATCGCTCGTTTGCCATCTTCTGGGGCGGGCAGACCCTGGCCTCGCTGGGCAACATGTTTTCGCTGATCGCCATGCCCCTGCTGGTCCTCCAGGCCACCGGCCAGGTCGTCCAGATGGGTCTGGTCACCGCCACCTTCACCATTGCCCAGCTTGTCGCGGGCATCTTTGCCGGGCAGCTTGTGGATACCCTCAACCGGCGCGTCCTGATGATGGTCTGTGATGCTGGCCGCATGCTAATCTTTGCCACCATCCCGCTCGTCTGGTGGCTGGCCGGGCCGCAAATCTGGCTGATCTACGTTGTCACCGCCAGCGGCGCCGTCCTGGGTATGATCTTCCAGGTCGGCTTTATCGCCGCCGTCCCAAACCTGGTGGAGCGCGAACAGATCATCACCGCCAACGGCTACATCAACGCCAGCAGCGCCATCACCGCGCTGATTGGCCCGCTGCTGGGCGGCGTGGCCGTCGAGCACTTTGGCCCCTCGATTGCCCTCTCCGGGCAGGCCGCCGCCTTTGCAATCTCGGCGGGTTCGCTGCTGTTCGTGCGCCTGCGTCCCTCTTCTGCGCAGACAACATCAGACGCAGCCGAGCAAACCCACAGCCGAAGCGCCCTGCTTGCCGGGGTACGCTTCCTCTTTGCCCAGCCCGTACTGCGCGATGTCACGCTCATTTTGATCGCCTTCAGCATGGTCATGGCCGCCGGGCTGGACCTGTTCATCTTTCACATCAAGAACGACCTGCATCAAGGCGGCACCGCCACCGGACTGGTGCTGGCCGTCAGCAGCATCGGCGCCATCCTGGGGTCGCTGGCGGCGGGCATCCTGCGCAAGCGGCTGGGCTTTGGCGCAACCTACCTGGGGTCGCTCATCCTCTCTGGCTTGCCGTTGGCGCTAATCGGCGTCTGGCCCAACCTCTACGCGCTGGCCGCGATTGTTGGCCTCGTGCAGCTTACCAACATGGTCATGGGCATCAACTCCATGTCCTTGCGCCAGGAAATCACCCCCGACGCGCTCCTGGGCCGCGTCACTTCCGCCTTCTGGACCATCAGCGGAGTCGCTACGCCCCTGGGCGCGGCGCTGGGCACCGCGCTGGCCGCGCGCATCGGCGCGCCAGCCACCTTTGTCTGGATGGGCATTCTGGTTATGGCGATTGGCGCAGCGGGCATCCTCACCTCGGCGCGCCAGAGTCATCCGGCGGGCAGTGTCATCAGCGGGCCGCAGCGGGAAAACGCTGCGCCCGCTGAAGTCCGCCAGCCAGAGGTCGCCCGCGCCTGACCTTGTGGCGCGGGCCGCCAGCCCGCGCCAGTAGCACCGGCGACCCTGCCGGTGCTACACGCACCATTCCCGCGCATCGCGCCGTTCCAGACTGGTCGCCAGCAGCGTCTCGTCTATGTGACCCTCCCACGCTGCTACCATCTCCTCAAAAAACGACGGCAGCGCCAGCCCGCGCTCCCGTTCCCACAGCAGCCGAATCGTGATAATCTGCTCAATCTCATCCGGCAACGCCTGTGGCAATATCCACTTGCACACCGCGCTCGTCTGCGGCACATTCGGGCCAAACAGGTCTGCCCACACCAGCCGCAACTGCCAGCGCAAACACTCCGCCGCGAACCAGGGCGTGCCCCGCCTGCGCAGCCGCGCGCAAATCTGCACAATGCGCAGCAGCACCAGCACCACCGCCCGATGCCGCGCATACCATTCGCGCAGCCACGCCGCCCGCTCCGGCCACTCCTTCACCGGCTTCCAATAGTGTCGCTGCGTCGCGCGAATCAGCCGAATCAGCAGCCGCAGATCCTCGAACAGCCGCGCGCACAGCACCGCGCTCGATGCGCGGCGTAACTCGTCCAGATCAGCCGCTTCCTGCTGCACATCCTGTTGGGAAAAGAGATTGGGATGCTTCCAGCCCCCACAGGCTGCTTTGTGGCGGCGCAATTGCTCAATGCACTTGGCAAAAATTCCCGGCAGCACCCGGCACAGCAGCGTCGAAACATAGCCTTCGCTCAAAAACGGGCCAGACCAGATTCCGGCCAGCAGCGGAAAGCGCGTCGGCAGCGGCTCTGTACCCGCTGGCGCGCCCAGAAACAAATAGCCGCGCAAAAACGTCAGCAGGGCCAGCAGACCGTTTTTCACGCGCTGGCGCGGGGGCAGGTTCGTCGTCGTGGACATGGGGCAGCCTCTCCTTATCCCTCAGCAGGGACATCTCGGAATGCCCACGCGCCACCCCGCTTGCAGCGCTGCGGCTGGTAGCCCCGGCGTCCCTGCCGGGGACCGACAGCACTACAAGCAGGCCCCCGTCGCCTGGCTCTCCAGGCGACGGGGGCCACTTGCGCACCCTGCCACCACTGGCAGAAAATACACAGCGGCCCCGCGCCTGGGTTTTGGGAGGCGCGAGGTAAACATGGCGCGGGGAGTGGTTAACTCTTGCCGCGTCCGTCTTTCAGAACGCATCTTCAGTTGTCAAACGTCTCGCCCCAGTCTCGTCGGGCCGGGGCCGGGTCGCCACGCAGCCAGGAATAGCCGGGCAACCTGCTCATCAGTCATAAATCCGATGGCTGCTCCAAGTATAACCGGGCGGCGTCCAAAAGTCAAGTGCTTATGCGAGCAAAAACGAGGCTTGCTAGGGAGGCGCGAGAACCAGATCATCACATATCTTCGGAAATCTGGCTCTCAGCAGCACGCCGCAGATTCAGAAACAATTCTTTCAGCGGCTGGCTAACAGATGAATCTGGCTCCTGCAAGACCAGCTTCTGGTACGCATCCAAAAATTGCATGCGCAGCCTGTGAAACAGATGCAAGAAATGGCGGAGAAAAGCCACGCAATCTAAGACGACAAACTCAACGCCGCCCGTCCTCTGATAGAGGCTGGCGGCATATTCCTGCACCTCTACTGCTACCTCTTCCGTCGTAATAAAAATATAGTTATCAATCCGTCTGCTTTGGTTTCCATGAAACCGCGCCACCTTCGCAAGCGCAATATCCAGATCGTTGCGCGTGACACGCTTGTCCTTCATCTCATAGCTGGTAATCACATTGTTATCAGCCACCAAAGTGATCTCCACGTCCCCCAATGCACCTGTTTGCCGGTCAGCAGCAGTATGGCTTTGCAGCGGCAGCACGCGCTCTCCAAGGTTGGCTGATGCTGCCATATAAGCAGCGGCAACGATCAACACCAGCAAACGGCTCGACCTGGGGCTGGCGCGATGCTGTTGAATCAAGGTAATAATGCTTTCAGCCGAGAGTGGCATCGCCTCATCTGTAGCTTCTAACTGCGAGAGCAGCGTCTCCATACGCAGCCGCTGCTGGTCGCGCAACACGAGTAAATAGCGCACCGTCTCAGCCAGCAAATCCTCGGCAGCAACGCGACCAGCATACACGTCTGTCAGCAGTTCCAGTACGCTTTGATACAGCCTTGGCGGGCGCCCAACCAGATTCACATCGGGGGTGAGCACGATATTTCTGTTTCTCAGGGCTGGTGTCAAGAAAGCAGTGGTGGTGTTACAGGGCAGGCCATGCTCAATGATGAACGCCGAAAGATACTGCTCGTCATAGGTGCGGCCAGAGTAGGAGTCAGCGCCGCCAATCTCCGTGTACGGTTTGCGGATGTCTACCTGTGGCCTGTGTGCTTTAGCGAGCAAGCAGGACATGAGCAGGCGAATGCCCGCCCGATTCTGGAGATTGTGAGCTACAAACTCCACTTTACTGCGTACCTCAGGCTCAGCCACAAGCGATGTCGTCACATCGGCAGCGGCTCGTCGAAAAGCGGCAGCAAGGATGGCTGCTGGTGATTGTCCTGCTGATGCCAGTGTGGTAGCTCCTCCAGATCATAATTCACCCACAACAATTCCTGACGCACCGTTTTGACGGAATGTGTCTTCTTCTCTGGCCCCTCGATACAGCGCCAATCCCCGTAGAGTTCACTCATCAGCCGCGAATGATAGCCAGAGAGGGCAGCTTTCCCCTTGATGCTGTGCAGCACTTCGGCAAGTTCCCGATGCTGCGCATCCGTCATCTCGTGGGCATACGCATTGCTATCCCCGCGTGAATCGTGTACATAAGGTGGGTCACAATAATACAGCGTATCGGGGCTATCATAGCGCCGAATCACCTCAATAGCTGGCGCGTGTTCGATCTGCACCCGCAAGAGCCGCTGCGCAATCAAACTCAAATCTTCCACAGCTCCCAGCCAGCGGGAAACCGCGCCAGCCATTTCAGCGCGACTCGTGAGAACACAATGCGCCCAACGCCCAGCACTGGCTTTTTGTGCCAGGCCAGTCCTCACTTGACGCGCCAAAATATAAAAGCGCCTGGCCCGCTCTAATTCCGTCAAGTGTTCGCGTGGTTCTCGAATAGCGTGCTCAAACTCCTCGCGCGAAAACGGAGTCAGACCAATTTGCTCAATGAGGACATCTTTTTGGGTGCGTAGCACCCGAAAAAAGTTCACGACTTCGCTGTCTATATCGTTGTACGTTTCTACCGGCGAAGGTTCTCTGTTGATTAAAACGGCTGCCGAGCCACCGAACGGCTCACAATAATGCTGCGTCTTTGGCAGCAGCGGAAGCAGCCAGGCAAGATGGCTGTACTTTCCTCCATACCACCCAAAGGCAATCAAGTTACTCATTCCAAAACCTTTCGCCAGTTAGAACATACGACCTTGCTCTTGCCTGATTATACCCCACTTTCGCTTTGTTGTGTTAAAAGGAGAAGGCGGCGAGTGCCATACAAGATGCGGCGGGCTGACGGTGGAGTCAACCCGCCGCATTCCATCGGTCCCGCTTATCCCGTCACCGTCACCGTCAGCGTCATCGTCGTGGGATGCAGCGTACACGTCACATAAAAAGTTCCAGAGGTATCCCAGGCGGGCGTGGTCCAGCTTTGCCCCGGCTGCAACATATGCCCGCTCGCGCCGCCCAAATCTGGGGCACCCTCCTCCTCAGCAGCAGCGCCGTCCTTGCCGATCACCAGAATATGCGGCGTCCCGTTCACAGCATCATCAGTAAACATGATCGTGCTGCCCTTGCTGATCGTCACGCTCTGCGAGCTAAACGTCGTGGCCCCCATGTTGACCGTCATCTGATTGCTGCTGCTCGTGCCTGCCTGCTTCCCGCAGCCCGTCAGCAGCGCCACTACAGCCAGCGCCAGACCAAACACCAGAAGTTTCTTATTCATCGAATCTCTCGCTTTCCGCCCAGGCTACGCATTCACCTGGAGCACACCCAGCGCGCCAATCATCGCCGCCGAGAACGAATGCGTCACAAAAGGATACTTGCCGGGGTCAGGGATCGTCAGTTCAACCACATAGCCGCCGCCCGGCGCCACAATCACCGTCTGGTTTCCCTGCATATGGTTGGCCGGATTCCCATCCATGTACGTATCGCTGAAGATCGCCCCGATCACATGGAAGGCGGAAAAGAGCGATGGACCCGCATTCAACAAGAACAGCCGAATATGCTGCCCCGCCTTGGCCTGCAACGGCGTGTCCTTATACTGGTTGGAGTAGCCATTGAAGACCACGTAATCCGGCGCGTTCATCATCATCTTGTCCATATCCGCGTTGTAGCTGCCGTCTGGCGCCTTCGCCATATAGAACTCGCTCTGCACCAGCACGTACTCTTGCGCGGGCGCCCAGCCCTCGGCAGGGTCCACGATGATCGCGCCATACATCCCGTTTGCCATATGCATCATCACCGGCGGCGTCCCGCAGTGATACATAAACACGCCGGGGTAATTGGCCTTCCAGTCAAACGAGAACGACTGACCCGGAGCGATGGGCTGATAGTTCTGGTCCCAGGGCGTCTGCGCCGCGTGGAAATCAATCGAATGCGGCATGCTGGCATCATTAGTCAGCGTAAAATGCACCGTCTGGCCCACGCGCACCCGCAGAACCGGGCCAGGCACGCTGCCGTTAAACGTCCAGGCATGATAGGCCACGCCTGGGGCAATCGAGATCAGCGCCTCTTTTGCCACCAGATTGATGTTGACCGTCTCGCCCTGCTGCGCGGCTGGCGGCTGAGCATCATACGTCTGATGCGTCGGCACCTGCACCTGCGGCACCGGCTTGCTGGTGGTCTTCGTCGGCGTGCTCCCGCCGCCCAGCAACGCTACCAGCAAGGTGAAAATCAGCAGTACAACCAGAACAACGCCGCCTCCAAACGCGAAGCGGCTTTGTGTGGGCAGAGCCTGCCACCAGCCGTTTTTGCCAGGCAGCGTTTCCTGTTCTGGCAACCTGATGATAGGTTGAGCAGTTGGCGGAACGTTCTTTCTATCCGCCTCTACCGGAGCGGCCTTGCCATCTGGCGGCTCAAGCACTTGTTTACTCATGTGTAACCACCTCTCTGTGTGGGTTCCAGATAATTTCTGAATTGGTCAAAAAGACAAATCAAAAACATGGAAAAGGGCTAGGCTTCGTGCATCCCATCAAGTACGCGCTGCTGCTCCTGCTCCGACAGATACCGCTCAAAGAGCGGCAGATACACCTGCTCCTCTTTCTCCAGATGAAGCTCAAGGACGGCCTCCAGTTGCAGGGTCAGCCGATAAAAACGCTGAAGCAAGGCGGGCTGCTGGGACTCGTCGGCCTGTTGCAACGCCTGCGCAAGCTCATCCAGTTGCAGCACATAGCTGCGAATCTGCTGGTGATCTACGCGCATCGTAGCGGTGGCCTCGCCATGCTCTTTAATCAGCGGCTCAACCGCCGGGTAGAGATGTTGCTCCTCTCCCAGCGCGTGCGGCAGCAGTTCGGCCTTCAGGAACGCCGTCAAGGTTTCGGCGTTGGCCGCCTGCGGCGCTTCTTCCAGGGCCGCGCGCTGGGCACTGAGCATGTTGATGATCGCTTGATGATGCTGATGGATGGTATCTCTTGTGCGGCTCATAGGCAGCTTTGCTCTCTCTTCCAGAACAGCCCCGGCTGCGCTCTCAGCGGTCCCGCAGCAAGAAGGGCTATTTGAAAATAAGTATAGGGGGCGGCCTCTGGAAAGACTGTGACAAAAGTCGCATCCGACCTGTCTTCATAAAAACGCGGGCGACGGACACCCTTCCCCTTCAGGGGAACGGGAGGAAGTCGCCCCTCCTTTCTTGACATCTCAACACAAGAGGTGAAATACTCGTAGTATGCTGAAAACAACCCTGACCGCCAAATTGAAACTGACCACGACCCCTGACCAGTTGAAGCTCCTGCGCACAACCTAACTGGCCTATCGTGACGGCTTGAATCAGGTGAGTCAGTTTGCGTATCAGCATGGCAAAACCAGCAATAGTCGCAAGATGCACAAAGCCTTGTATGAGTCGTTGCGTGCAGAGCTTGGATTGCCCTCGCAGTTGACGTGCTCGCTCTTTCGCCAGGTAGGAGCGACCTATACCGGCTTGTGGACGAAATGGCGCAAGAATCAGGAGGCATTGAAAGCTGGGTACACGAAGAAGCGCTTTAAGGGGTTGGACAAGCCACCGAGGTATGTTTCCCCCACGCTGACCTATGTGGAAGGCCGTGATTATAGCTTCAAGACCGGCAATCAGGTCAGCATCTTGACCCTCCAGGGACGTCTGAGAGTCCCCTATCACGGCTATTCGAAACACGTGGCCTGGATTCACGATGGAGCAGAGATAGGCAGCGCGAAACTCTGGTACGACCAGCGCAAGAAACGCTTCTCTCTGCTTGTCCCCTTGACTCTGACCCTGCCCAACCCAGAGCCAACCACCTTGACTCAAATTGTGGGAGTAGATGTGGGACAACGCTATCTGGCGACTGTTACGACCACCACCAATCAGACCCAGTTCTATTCAGGCAAAGAAGCCCGCGCCAAAGCAGACCACTCTGCGCGTCTGCAAAAACGCCTCCAGCGCAAAGGCACTCGTTATGGGCCTTTGCCGAGTTGCAGGACTTCGTGCTCTACAAGGCACAGGTGGCAGGCAATGCCTGCATCAAGATTGATGCGGACTACACCAGCCAGATGTGCCCGCGCTGTGGGCACACCGCACGAGAGAACCGCCCCGAAAAAGGCTTGGTGTTTGTCTGCCAGGTCTGTCACTTCACCCTCCACGCGGACTTAATTGGTGCCAGGAATATTAGCTTGCGAACGCTCCTGGTCCGGCAGGACTGGACCAGGACGGGGCAGTTGTCAGTTGCCCCCGATGTAGCGGACAGAGAAGCCAAAGTCGCACGCCTGCAAAGGTACGCGGAATTGCGGTGGAGTCCGGTTACAAGCTCATCCCCGTGAGGCGGATTTGAGTATCTGACTGTGCGAAACTGTGGAGAGACACAGAAACCCCCTATTGGAGCACCACAGCGCGTGAACCACGAGCCATCAACCCGCGAGCAGCAGCCATCTCCAACACACACCGCGCCCGCGCAGCAGCCCTTTCAGCGGGCACGCCCATTTCTCGCGGCTTCCGCCGCCCTCGGCATCGGCGCGGGCTTTCTGCTGGCATCGGTCCTCAGCATCAGCCAGGGGCTGCGCCTGCCCCTGGGCCTGTGGTGGGTGGCGCTGGTGCAGGCGCATGGACACGCGCAGCTTTTCGGGTGGGCCGGGTTGTTTGTGCTGGGCGTGGCCCTGCACTTCCTGCCACGCTTGCGCGGCACACCGCTGGCCGCGCCGGGCGCGGTGGGTTGGTCGTTGGGCCTGCTGGCGGGTGGGCTGGCGCTGTGCGCAATCAGCCAGCCGTTGCTGGCGCTGGGCTGGGGTGGCACCCTCCCCTGGCAAGTCCTGTGGGGCGCGGCAGCGCTGGCTCAGATCTGTGGGGCAACCGGCGTGGTGGGCATCCTCCTGCTGACGCTCAGGCGTGGCCCGCCGCTCGCCAGGCGCCCCGCCCTGCAAGCCGTGCTGCCGCCGCTGCTGTGCGCCTTGTGCGCCTGCTGGCTGGCGCTCGTCCTCAACGCGGCTGGCGTCGCCGGGGCACTGCTCAGCCAGCAAGTGCTCGTTTCGCCCCGGCTGGATGCCCTCAGCGTCGCCCTGGGACTCTACGGCTTTCTCGTCCCCGTCGCCCTGGGGATGGCGGTGCGCCTCTTGCCGCTCTACCTGGGGCTGCGGCCCTTCCCGCCCCAGGCGTTTCAGGCCATCTTCTGGTGCTATCTGGCTGGCCTGCTCCTGCGCCTGCTCGCAGCAGGCTTCGGGCAAGGCACCGCGCTGTCAACGCGGCTGGACGCGGCTGGCGCGGCGCTGCTGGGGGGCGCGCTGCTGGCCTTTCTGCTGCTCCAGGGCCTCTTGCTCACCCGGCGGCGCAGACAGCTTCAGGTGGCCGCCGTCCATACCGACAGGGTGCAGCTTCCGGCCCGCCCCTACCCGGTGGCATTGGGCAATAACCCCGCGCTCTACGGCCCATTTGCCCGCTTACTCCAGAGCGCCTTTGCCTGGCTCGCCCTGGCCGCCGCCCTGCTGCTGGCAAACGGCGTACTGCAACTGCTGGGCCTGTCCGCCTTCGCGCCGGACGACCTCATTCGTCACGCGCTCACTGTCGGGTTTATCGCCCTGCTCATCTTTGGGGTAGGACAGCGCATGCTGCCCGGCTTTGCGGGCCAGCCGCTGCGCTCGCCCCGGCTGGTGGCGGCCACGCTCTGGCTGGGGAATGCCGCCGTGCTGCTGCGGGTGGTCCCTGGTCTGCTGGGTCTGCTGCTCGGCGGGCTGGCGCTGCCGCCCGCCGTACCCGCGCTGCTGGGTATCGCCTTTGCCTGCTCCGGGCCGCTGGGGTGGCTGGCGCTCTGCTGCTTCACCTACAATCTCTGGCGCATCCTTCGCCCTGCCTGAGCCAGCGCAATCGCTCAGCGCAAACTAGCCTGCTCCAGCAACTGCTGGTCCAGAATAGTAATGCGTCCCTGGTCCAGATGAAGCACGCCTTCCTGTTCAAGCGCCTTGAGCGCCCGCCCAACAACCTCGCGGGCGGTCCCCACGATTGCTGCCAGTTCTTGTTGTGTCAGCCGATGCGGGATACCAGGAGCCAGTTCAGAGCTATGCATAAGAAGCGCCCTGGCAACACGCGACTTCACATGGCGAAAAGATAAATCCTCCACCAATCCCACCAGATTGCGCAACCGGCTCGCCAGCACTTGAATCACTGATCTGGCAAAGACGGGATTCTCCTTCAGCAGCGTCTGAATATCCTGGCGAGACAAACCATAGACAACGCTGTCCTCCATCGCCATCGCGCTCGCCGGATTCGGCCCGCCATCAAACATAGGTACTTCGTTGAAGCTATCCCCCGCGTGGAAGAGGCGCAGCACCTGCTCTCGTCCATCAGCAGACGTTTTGAAGACCTTAATCAGCCCGCTCTGGATAGAGTACATCCACTCTCCCGGCTCGCCCTCAAAAAACAGGATTTCCCCGCGCTGCATCCGACGCTCGCGCAGCTTCTTCTGAAGAGGAGCCAGTTCAGCGTCTGAGAGCGCGTTAAACCACTGAATTGTTCGGAGCGCGCTGATCTCTAATGGCATAGCTCCCATCCTCTCGCTGTTGCTCTGCTCAACCAGTGTAGCGTACCTGAGTCAATTCAGCAAGAAGCTATCACAGCAATTCTTCCCACAAAAAGAGCGCTCCCAGATTGGGAGCGCCCTCGAAAATGCGGCAAACGTCACCGCGCCCGCCACAGCGCGTAAAACTCCACAGCGGCAAAATCCGCCACAACCAACGCCAGCATCCCCACTGCCCAGCGGCCTCCTGCGCTAAAAGGAATCCCCGGCAAGAGCAGCAAAGCGATGCTCACCACCACCCACGCAGCATCGGCAGCGCCAATCGTCACCAGCAGCCGCTGCCGCACCGCCTGGCGCGAGAGCACCCACAAGAGATACACCGCGTAGAGAAACGTCGCCAGCCCCACGATCAGCAGCGCCAGCGCAATATCTGGCCCCAGGAACTGCGCAATTGGTTTGGAAGCGGCAGCCAGCGCCGCCCCAGTCAGCACCGAAAACACCCCGTTTGCCCGCAGCACCCGACGCCCCAGCATCGAAAGCATCGCCTGTTGTCCGTCTGTCACCGTTGCCATATCGTTCAGAGCCTCACTTTCTCAGCAATCCGCGCACAGTTGCGCTGTCTTGACGATACGGCGCGAGGCGCTGCCAACCCCAGACAAAACGCTGCCAAACCCTGCCAATGTGCTTCTTTTCCTGGGGTATAGCCTCAAAAGGCCGAAAAAGGGCCTGTTATGACCGCTTTTCATGCTACACTGATCATTGGGGAGGCGAACGAAAGGAAGAAAATAGATACCAGAAGGAGATCACAGCCATGACTACAGGACTGCCCGACTTCTACAAATACAACCTCTGGGCCAATCTGCGTTTGCTTGATGCCTGCGCGCACTTGTCCGACGCGCAACTGGACGCCACCACAAAAGGGACGTTTGGCAGTGTGCGCGAAACCCTCATGCACCTCTTCGCTTCCGAAGAAGGCTATGCGTGGCGTTTTCATTTTACCGGACCAAAACCTACCCCTCCACTGGACGAGCACACCCCTTTTCCGGGCTTCGACGAACTGCGGCGCCGAGCCGAGAGTTCGGGCAAAGAGCTGATGGCAATGGCGGAGCAGGCGGACATGGACCAAATCCTCCATCTTGACGGGGGCACCTATGACGCCTCGCTCATGATCGTGATGCTCCAGGCCATTGATCACGCCATTGATCACCGCTCGCAGATCGCCACGCTGCTCAGCCAGCAGGGGATCGAGCCACCCGAACTCGACGCCTGGGCCTATAATGACGCCACGCGCTAAAGGCCAAATGCACCGTCTACCTGGCTACAAAATGGCTGGAGCAACAGCAAAACTGGATGGAGACACACAAGAACCTATGAGCAGATTTGGATTCTATGGCAAGATCATCACGCACCCAGGCCAGCGCGATGCCCTGGCCTCCATTCTCCTGAAGGCTGCGGCAGCGATGCAGCACATCCCAGGCTGCGAACTCTATATAGTCAATGCCTCAGCCACCGAGCCGGATACACTGTGGGTTACAGAAGTATGGAGCAGCCAGGCAGATCACGCCGCATCGCTCGCCAGTGAAGAAGTCAAGGCGCTCATCGCAGAGGGCCGGGCGCTCATCGCTGGCGGTGAGCGCATCGAGCTTACCCCTCTGGGTGGCAAGGGTCTACCCGATAACGGCTAACATACACCTGCATCTTGCCGGTTTCAGATACTCCTGCGCAACTCCTGCGCAATCAGAATGGTGGCTGCGTTTTGCCAGTGATGCAGCGTCCGCTCTGGCACCTGCGTGCGGAACCACAGCAAAGCCGCCTGGTCTGTTGGGTCGGCGGGAGCTTGCTGGGAGCGCAGGCTATAGGGCCGCAAGCCAACCACATAGGGGAAATACAGCGCGTTGTAATAGCGCCATTCCGGGGACGTGCCAAAGTCGCCCTTCTGCGGCGGCTTCAGCCGCTCAATACACTCCGTCAGCAGCGCCTTCAGTTCAATCGCCCGCTCCAGCGCGTCCATCTTCGCCCCGCGTGCCGCCAGCCGCTCCTCAATCAGTGGCATCGTCGTCAGCGGGCTGGCCGTCAGCCACGCCAGATCACTGTAGAAGCTGAACGCCCGCCGCGTCAGCCGAATAAACTCCGCCTCATCCAGCTTCTGAAGGTCGAGCGCCTGGTTCAGTCGTGGCAGCGCGTCAGCCGTAGCGCGCAGGTCTGCCCGCGCCCGGCGCAGTTGCGGAAACGCCGCCAGCGCCAGCCGATCAGAAAACGCCGCAATCTGGCTGGAAAACACCTGCGTCGCAATAGCAAGCGTCAGCGTCACCAGCAGCAGAAGAACCAGAGGCAGCGTGGGGCCAGTCGCCAGCAGCATCACCAGCGCCACCGGCCCGGCAAACACCAGCCCGGCGCACAGCGCAAAATCCAGCGAACTCAGCAGATCAGGCGTCAGCACCTCTCCCTGGTCGCGCGCCTCCAGGCGAACCAACAAAATGCCCAGCGCGATCAACCCCACTCCCAGCAGCGCCGCCCCCCTGAAGCGTGGAAACCAGGCAGGGTCGGCCAGCGTCAGGCCAGTGCTCACGATCAGCAAGAGCACAAGCGCGGGCGAGACAAAGCGCAGCACGCGCGGCAGCGTGCGGGGCCGCGTCCGCCAGGCCAGCGCCAACACCAGCAGCAGCGGCAGCACAAACACCACCCAGGTGAGACGCGCCAGCAGCAGCGTCGGGTTGACGCCACGCAGAAGCTCACACCCCAAGCCCAGCGCGTATGCCAGCAGGCTGAGCGCAGCCAACCGCAGGCGCGAGCTGCGCGGCTCACGCCTGATCAGATACAGCCCCAGCCACAGGGCCAGGCCAAACAAAACAACCTCAACGGCAAGCATCTCTCGCGCTTCTGCTCCTGCTGCAATGAACGATCTTCACATTCGCAAACAGAAGCCATTATGAGACGCCTGGCCCTGCTTCGTCAAGAGAACAAGACAAAACGCCTGCCTAGCGCATACGGCGCCAGGTGCTCGTGCTGCTCTGGCGACTGGCGCGTCTGGGCGCCAACAGGATGCGAATCAACGCCACCACCCCCCAACCCAGCAGTGCATAAATCAGCATCGCTATCAGCGTAGATACTTCAAACACGCTGCCATGTCCCAGCGCTGGGTCGGTAAAGATGCCCAAAAACGGGTGCATCAGAGGGTAACTGATGTCGTAGAGGAAGCGCACAAAGCTGCTTGCCTCACTTGCGCCCAGCAGCCGGAAGATGAAGCGCAGCCCCAGAATCGCCTCGACTACCCCCAGCAAGAAGTAGACGGTCATATACAGCCCGGACCACAGATTGGCCCGGCGCTGATTGGGGTCTTCATACACGCTCTCCGAGCGCTGCACCACGTTGCCCCTGGCATCCCGCTCCATCTGCGAATAGTTTTCCAGGTATGTGTCCCCGCCCTGTTGAATACTGGTTGCTTCCTCGTTGACGCCCGGCGGCTGCGCCTCAGAATAGTGAGGATCATACGGTGCATATGGATTACTCACAATAAGCTCCTTTCCCCTTACCGCGCTTCCGCTGATAACGGCTTCCTCTCTGGGAGTTGCAATCGCCATGCCAGTCCGTCAGGCCACTCCAAACCAAAGCCTGGCGAATAAATTCGCGGCTAAGGGCGTTCCGCCGCGAAACCCGCCTTCGCGGGTTAGGGTTCGTCTTAGTCCGCGAAGGCGGACTTCTTGGCCGCAGGCCCTTAGGCGCGGCGGTGCCCCTGCTTTGAGGGGTTTTAACCGCCAGCTTTCCCCCCATTGCCAAAGCAGCGCCAGTACGGTAAGATAGGGCCAACCGCTCATCGGTGCTGAACAGCAGAGGAGCCTTTTTCTATGCACATCGTCGTTCTGGGTGGCGGCGGCGCAATGGGGCGCATCACGGTGCGCGAACTGGCCGAGCATCCCAGCGTCACGCGCGTGACCGTTGCCGACCTCAACCCCCAGGCAGCCCAGCGCGTTGTAGACGCCCTGCCCACAGGCCGCGAGAAATGCCAGGTAGTCGCCTGCAACGTCAAAGAACACGACGCCCTGGTCGCGCTGCTCAGCGGCGCGGGCGCCGCGCTCAACGCCACCGATTACTATTTCAACCTGGAAGTCATGCGCGCGGCAGCCTCGGCCCGTGTCCACTATGCCGACCTGGGCGGCCTCTTCCACAAAAGCCGCGAGCAGCTTGCCCTGGATGGCCTCTACAAAGAACATGGCCTGACCGCCATCGCGGGCATCGGCAGCACCCCCGGCATCACCAACATCCTCGCGCGGCTGGCCGCCGACAAGCTGGAGCGTGTCGAGCGCATCGAAGTGCGCGTCGGCTCCGGCGACTTTGGCCCCAGCGACGCCCCCTTTGCCGCGCCCTACAGCATTCGCACCATCCTTGACGAGTGCATGAAAGAACCCTACGTCTTTGATAATGGCGACTGGCAGGCCGTCCAGCCGCTCAGCGGCCAGGAAGCCATCGAATTCCCCGCGCCGGTTGGCCGCGCCACCTCCATGTATACGCTGCACTCCGAGGTCGCGCTCTTTCCCATCTCCTTCCGCGACAAAGGCATCCAGCACGCCTCCTTCAAGATCGCCTTTCCCCCAGAGTTTCTGCGCAAGCTCGCGTTTCTGGTCAGCCTGGGCCTGGGCCAGACCGAACCCGTCAGCGTGCGCGGCCTGGGTGGAGGCGGCCAGGTCAGCGTCGCCCCGCGCGATGTGCTCGTCGCGCTGCTCGCGCAGCGCGCCTCGTCAGCCGCCAGCGAACCCGCCGATTGCGACATTTTGCGCGTCATCGTCTCCGGCGGCAGGGACGGCCAGCCCGTCGAACTGACCGAACAAATGATCGTGCTGCCCTTCAAGCGCTGGGGCATCGCCGCCGGTGACGCCGATACCGGCATCCCTCTGGCAATTGCCGGGCGTATGCTCGCCTCTGGAGCCATCACCCGGCGCGGCGTCGCGGGTGCCGAAGCGCTCATTGATCCCGCTGCGTTCCTGCGCGAACTGGCGCAGTATGATATGCACGTCACAGAGACGGTAACCGTAGCGGTAAGTTAGCCAGTCAGGGAGGACGCATGCCTGATAAATTGATTGGTCTGGTTGTCAATAGCCGCTACCAGATTGCCCAAAAGCTGGGCAGCGGCGGCCTTGGCGCCGTTTACTCAGCCAAAGACCTCGATCTGGGGAGAGAAATAGCCATCAAGGTCATCAAGCCCGATGCCCTCTGGACGGCACCCGATGCCCCCGACATCTTCCTCAAAGAAGCCAAAATCATCGCCGCCTTAGACCATCCAAACATTTTACCCGTATACGACATCGTGCGGCAGAACGACCCCGACTACCCACTCCTTCTGGTCACAAAATTTGCCAAAGGTGGCGCTCTCCACAACTACCTGCATCCAGTCGGCTCTATCCCCCGCCCATTGTCACTGGGGGAAGCAGAAAAATTTCTGACCCAGATAGCTGCCGCCCTCGACTACGCCCACAGCCAGAAAGTCATCCACCTCGACATCAAACCATCGAATATCCTGTTCTCCGATACCACCGGCCAGACCGTGTTAGTGGCCGATTTTGGGCTGGCAAGGCTGCTGGAAACCACCACACATGTGCAAATATCAGGCGGCTCCGGCACACGCGACTACATGCCCAACGAGCAGTTGGCTGGCGGAGGCGTGGGCCGCTACTCCGATGTCTACGCCCTGGGAATCACCCTCTATGAAATGCTGACCGGCGAGGTTCCCCAAAAGACCTTCGAGACTTCCGGGTTCGTCGTCCAACTCACGCGCCCTTTGTCTCCCAACGTCAAGCAAGTGATTGAGCGCGCCACACAGTTTAACCCCCGCCTGCGCTATCAATCGCCGGGCGAACTCGCCAGCGCCTTCAAGGACGCCCTGCGCAATGACCGCAAGGCATCGTCCCCTGGCCTGGGCGGGTATTCAGGTCCGGTGCAAAGCTCCGGCCCCGTTCCACCTGTAACGGTTTATCCTGGGCAATTCCCAGCAAATCCCACCCCAACCTACCCATCGTACCCACCATATTCGCCTCACCCTTCTTACCCGCCCATTCCAGTAGCAGGCCCGCCCTTGCCACAGCCCAACCCCGTGTGGCCTCCAATGCCAGCAGCGAAACGGGTAAGCACCCTTGCAAGAGTCTCGATCTGGCTCGGCGTCCTGACATGTGTGGTGGGACTAGTTACCACCAGCGAGTTCTACGCCCTGAAAGCACGCGGGCTGACAGGAGAGATCATCACAGACAGCATTGCTGCCATGTTGGGAATAATCACCGTTGTGCTGGGCCACCTGGCTAGACGAGAGATTCGCTTGAGCAATCCCCCGATGAAGGGCAAGGTTCTTGCCATCATTGGCCTCATCTTTGGCTACCTCAATATTGTTTTTTTCCTGGTAGACATACTGGTAACAGCAACCGGCTAGGCACAGATGTGTTTTGTGAGATTCAGGGCGGTTTCACTCGCCCTTAGCCAACAAAGAGAGTAGAGGAGTTATGGCCGTCATCCAAAAGAGCGAGTACAAGTTTCTCATCAACGGCGAACAAGTCGAAAGCGCCAGCGGCAAATGGGTGGACGTGATCAACCCCGCCACCGGCAAACCCTTTGCCCGCGTACCAGACGGCAACCTGGACGACCTCAACCGCGCCGTCGCAGCAGCCAAAGAAGCGTTTAGCGATGGCCGCTGGACCGGCATTGGCGGTGGCGGGCGCGCCGCCGCCCTGCACAAGTTTGCCGATTTGCTGGAGGCGCACGCGGGCGAACTTGCCAAGGTCGAATCCGACAACGTGGGCAAGCCCATCAAACTGGCCCGCGACAGCGACATCCCCTTTGCCATTGATAACCTGCGCTATTTCGCGGGCGCCGCCCGCCACCTCGAAGGCAAATCCGCCGCCGAATACACCCCCGGCTACACCGGCATCATCCGCCGCGAGCCAATTGGCGTCGTCGGGCAAATTGCCCCCTGGAACTACCCCTTCCTGATGGCCGCCTGGAAGATCGGCCCCGCGCTGGCCGCTGGCAACACCGTCGTCCTCAAGCCCGCCACCATCACCCCGCTCACCGCGCTCATCATTGGCGAACTGGCGATGGAAGCGGGCCTGCCCGCTGGCGTCCTCAACGTCATCACCGGACCCGGCGGCACCGTTGGGCGCGGCCTCGTGCAGCACCCCGATGTCGCCATGATCTCGCTCACCGGCGACACCGCCACTGGCCGCGCTATCATGGCCGATGGCGCCGCCCGCCTCAAAAAGCTGCACCTGGAACTGGGCGGCAAAGCGCCCTTCATCGTCTATGACGACGCCGACATCGAAGCCGCCGCCAACGGCGGCGTCGTGGGCGCCTTCGTCAACACCGGCCAGGATTGCACCGCAGCAACCCGCATCTACCTCCAGAAGGGCATCTATGATACATTCATGGACAGCTTTCTGGCAAAAGTGCACCAGATTCGCGTGGGCAACCCCGCCGACGAGCACACTGACATGGGGCCGCTCGTCTCCGCCGCCCAGCGCGAGCGTGTGGAAGGCTTTGTGCATCGCGCCAAAGGCCACGTCAAAACCGGCGGCCACCGCGCGCACGTACACGGCTTCGAGGACGGCTACTTCTTCCAGCCCACCGTGCTCACCATCGAAGACAACAAAGCCGAAGCCGTCCAGACCGAAATCTTTGGCCCCGTCGTCACCGTCCTGCCCTTCGAAACGGAAGACGAAGTGCTCGCCAAAGCCAACGATGTAGACTACGGCCTGGCCTCCTCCGTCTGGACCAAAGACGTGCATAAGGCCATGCGTGCCTCGGCCAAACTCCAATTTGGCACCGTCTGGGTCAACGATCACCTGCCGCTCAGCAGCGAAATGCCACACGGTGGCTACAAGCAAAGCGGGTTTGGCAAAGACATGTCGCAGTATTCGCTGGACGAATACACCCAGATCAAGCACGTCATGCTCGACCTCAGCGGCGATGCCCGCAAAGGCTGGCACTACACCGTCTTTGGCGACGCGGGCTAGTGTATTGCCCAGTTCTGGCAGATTTGCCAGAACTGGGCAATGTATATAAGGTTTCTCCTCGCACCAGCACAAACAAGAAAGGGGTCTATCATGGACATCAGCGCCAAATCCAGCAGCAAGACCGGGCCAAGCAAAGCTCACCAGGAGCTTGAAAGCCTCAAGCACCTTTCCCTGGAAGTTTCCGAGAGCCTGCATCATCTGCGCTTCCCCAAGTTCAAGCACGACCACCCAGCGATCATGGATGTCAACAAAGAGCACGAGGAACGGCTCACTATGGGGGCCAAGATTGCCGATCAGGTTGCAGCCACTGTCGGAAGTTGGAGATTTATCATCACCCAGAGTATAATCCTCGCACTCTGGATCATCTTAAACTCGGTGGCATGGTTCTACTTTCACTGGGATAGTTATCCTTACATACTACTCAATCTCGCATTGTCCTTCCAAGCCGCATTCGCTGCGCCGTTTGTGATGATGTCTCAGAATCGCCAGGCCGACAAGGATAGATTGACCGCTGTAAACGATTACCAGACGGACCAGAAGGGCGAAGAAGAGATTCGGCACATCATGGGGCATCTGGACCACCAGGACGAACTCATTCTCCAAATCTTGCAGCGGCTAGAGTCGCAGCATCAAGCCATCGAGGATAGGATGAGCAAACTTGAGCAAAGCCTGGCCTCACCCAAACAGTAAAGAAGGTGTACCCTATGGCAACCACCAAACCCAAACCAGAACAGCACGTCACCCAGCCCAGCATCAAAACCGCCATCCCCGGCCCAAAATCGCTGGCGCTGGAGGCAGAGCGCCACGATTACGTCGCCAACGGCGTCTACTCCTACCATCACATCGTCCCGGCGCGGGGGATGGGCGCCATCTTAGAAGATGTAGACGGCAACCACTTCCTTGATTTTGCGGGCGGCATCGGCACCATGAACGTCGGCCACTCCCACCCGGCAGTCGTCGCTGCCATCCAGCGCCAGGCCGCGCACTACACCCACACCTGCGCGCATGTCGCCATGCCCGATGTCTACATCAAGCTCGCCAGGCGCCTGACAGAGATTACGCCTGGCAGCTTCGCCAAAAAAGTCTTCTTTGTCAACAGCGGCGCCGAAGCCATCGAAAACGCCATCAAAGTAGCCCGCTACGCCACCGGGCGGCCCACCGTCTTCAGCTTTGAAAACAGCTTTCACGGGCGCACCCTGCTCACCATGAGCCTCACCGGAAAAGCCCGCCCCTATCGCGCCGGGTTTGGCCCGCTCGCGCCAGAGATCGTGCGCCTGCCCTTCCCCTATCCCTACCGCACCGAAGGCGACGCCCGCAAATACGCCCTGGACGCCCTGGAGCGCGCCTTTGCCACGCAAGCCGAGCCAGAGCGCGTCGCGGCCATCGTCATTGAGCCGGTGCAGGGCGAAGGCGGCTTTGTCGTCCCGCCGGAAGGCTTCCTCTCCGACCTGCGCGGCATCACCTCAGCGCATGGCATCGTCCTCATTGCCGACGAAGTACAGACCGGCTACGGGCGCACCGGCAAAATGTGGGCCTGCGACTGGGAGGGCCTCCAGCCCGACCTGCTCGTCTCGGCCAAATCGCTGGGCGCGGGCCTGCCGCTGGCGGCCATCATCGGCAAGACCGAAATCATGGATGCCGTCCACCCCGGCGGCCTCGGCGGAACCTACGGCGGCAACCCCGTCGCCTGCGCCGCAGCGCTGGCTGTGCTCGATGTCTTTGAGCAGGAAAACCTGGTAGAGAAGGGTGCCGAGCTTGGTTGGACGGCAACAAAGCGCATGAAAGGCTGGCAGGAGCGCTTCCCCATCATTGGCGAAGTGCGCGGCCTGGGCGCGATGGTCGCAATGGAACTGGTGCGCGACCGCACCACCAAAGAACCCGCCAGCACCGAAACCTCCGCCATCCTCAACCGCTGCCGCGACAAAGGCGTGCTGCTCATCAAAGCCGGCCTCTATGATAACGTCATCCGCCTGCTCATGCCGCTCGTCACCACCAGGGAGCAGCTTAACGCCGGGTTGGACATCCTGGAAGCCGCTCTTTCAGAAGCATAACCTTGTTTGCCGTGCCCCTGCCTTGAGGGGTAGCCCCGGCAGGGTCGCCGGGGCTAGGGCGCGTCGCACGTTGCGACGCGCCCACTTGTATGCGCAAAGGCGTTAGTTACCCAAACGCTGGAGCGTAAACTCCCCCTGGCCCCGAACCGTCACCAGCCAGAACGTCCCATCAGCCACCAGCACATAATCGGGTGAGCCACCAAACGACGGCCCCACCTGCTGCCAGGCTGCGTCGCCTGCCTTCCAACGATACAGCGTCATTTGAGCCGAATTGTCCACTGCCCCAAAAGCCACCAGCACCGAACCATCGCTCAGCGCTCCCAGCGGGCCAGTCTGCTGTTGCAGGCCAGCGGGTATCCCCTGCGTGGGAGCCTTCACCCAGGTCGCCCCCTCATCGCTGCTTGCCATCAGATCACCCGCCAACGAACTATCGCTGGCAACATTCACATACAAGAGCGGATGTGCAGCGCCCCCCTGGCTGGCTACCGCCATACCCTGCTCTCCCGTTCCAGAGAGCGTATTCACCATCGTCCAGGTCGCGCCAGCATCCGTACTCTTCCAGACTTGCAGCGGCCCGCCACCCTGACACGAGGTAGCCTCTGCAATCGCAAACACCTCTGACGAGTCAGGCACCGGCAGCGCATCACACATCACCAGGTTCTGGCCGATAACAGCCTGCATAGCCAGGCCCCAGGTCAAGCCGCCATCTGTGCTGGTGATCAAACCTACCTCATTGGTATCCACCCCGTATTCTGCATACAGACGCGACCCTTGTGCCCGCAGGAACGCTAATGGTGAATACACCCCACCCATCGGGAACAACTGCTCAGCCCCCGCGAACGCGGCTGCATTCGGCAGATGCAACGTACTCCAATGGTCCCCTCCGTCCACACTCACATAATGCGCATAGCACACCGACGGACCTGGCCCAAATGCCGCCAGAGGGCCACCATTCTGCGCCTGCGCAGCAGGGCAGTCTCCACCATTCAGCGCCAGTTGCAGCACCACCGTCTGCGCGTTGAGTGGGCTAACCGCAATCAGCGTGTCCCCTATCAGCCCAGGCGTGGCTGGAAAAGATAGGCTCTGCCAGTTCGCTCCTCCATCTCTGCTGCGGAACAACTTCAACGGCACAGCCGACGTATCCGACACCGTAATGCGATAGAGCACCTGTGGATTGCTCGGAGCGATCACCGGCTCACCATCCAGTTCCGCCAACCCCTGTGGCACCATCCAGGTGTTTCCAAAGACGACAGGCGTCGAGGTGGGCACGGTTGGCGTCTTTCCGTTCGCCGGAGTGTTGGGGTGCGCCTGGAGGCGGCTCAACACCAGCGCCGTCGTCAGCAACCCCACCACCAGCACAGCCGCCAGCGCGCTCAACGTCCCAATGACCCGACGGCTCCTTCGCTTTTCCGGCAGCCGCGCCGGAGAGGGAGATAAAACATCTGATTTATTGTTGATTTGCATACTATTTTTGCCTTTCCTCTGGAGAAGTGGGAAACCCGAACTTCTCCGCTGGCGATCATCTTCCTCCCACAGCCGCAGCAGCCCCTCAGGAAGATCGGCCAGCGGCGCGGGCCTTGGTAAACGCTGAAGAGAACTATCCAAATGCTGGTACTGCGCCAGGACCGCCGGGCACTCCTGGCAGGACACAAGGTGAGATGCCAGAGCAGTACGATCAGCGGGCGTTAATTCGTCTGGATTGGCAGCCAACAAAACAGCCCATTCAGAACATGGCTGGGGAATTCCAGTGCTCATTGTGCTGTTCCTCCCTTCCTGGTGCGAGCGAAAACAGGATTCAGGCGCAAATACGCCTTGCGGAACTGTTCCCGCCCACGACTGACACAAATGCCCACACTCTTTTCAGAAATGTGGAGAAGCTGGCCGATCTCACGCTGGCTGAAGCCTTCCTGCACCTGCAACAGCAGACACGCCCGATATTTCGGCGTCACCTCTGCCAGCGCCAGGGCAAGCAGTTCTGCCTCGCTGACCCGGTGTTCCGGCCCGGCAACGGTGGGGTGCCTCACCCCGGACCCTCCCTCCGAGTCAGCAAACGGCAGCCAGGTAATCAGGCGGGCGCGGCGCAGGTGCGCGTATGCCTGATTCGTCGCAATGCGATAGAGCCAGGGACTAAAACGCAGCCCCTCCTGTAATCCTGGTAAGGAGCGCCACGCCGCGATGAAGGTCTCTTGTGCCAGGTCTCGCCCAATTTCTTCATTGCCCACCAGATGGGCCAGATAGCGACAAATCGGCGCGTTATACTGCTGAAAAAGCACCGTAAAGGCTGCCCGATCTCCAGCACGCGCTCGCTCCACCAACCCCATTTCTGGGCTATCAGGGGCAGGCAGCGGCGGAGGTGAATGGAGTGACCACTGAAACATCTATGACCCTCCTCTGTCGTCCGTTCTTTGTGCTCCAGCCATCCTTTATAATGCACTGCTGACAAAGAATCTTTCAGACGAGTAGGCTCTTTGGGCGCGGTGTGAGGAAGTTCACAGGCCGGGCGCCTGTAGCACCAGCAACCCGCTGCCATCGTCTTAGCATGCGTAGGCGGGTTACGTATGCTGGCGTCCCTGGGGTGGGGAGTCCCTGTAGAGGGACTTGCCGCCGTGCCCTTCTGTCTTAGGGTGCCCTTCTGTCTTAGGGGTGGCGTCCGCAGACGCCTCTAGGCGCGATCTTTAGTCGCCAGCTCTCGTGGCTTTGGGGATGCCCGCGCCATTTTTGCTTACGGCGTGCCAACGCGCTGCGCCGTGTACCCCCCCTGCCCATCAGAAGTAACCATCCAGATCGTCTCTGGCTGCCCCGTCACCAACACATAGACCGGCGCACCCACCACCCCTGGCGTCACCTCGTGCCAGGCATCCTCCCCTGGCTTCCAGCGATAGAGCGACATCGCCAGATAGGGCTGCGTACTGGTAGGCGTCTGTACGCCAGCCAGCACACTGCCATCGCCCAGCACAGCCAGCGGCCCGAAGAACGTATAGACGCCAGCCTGCATGCCCTCATCAGGGGCCAAAACCCAGGTAGCGCCCCCATCGGTGCTCACCTTCACAGCGCTTGGCGCGACCAGGCCGATGGGTTGAAAGAGATAGATCAGCGGCATCGCGCCGCTGCCCTGGCGGGAGACAACAAACGATTGCACATTTACCGCTGCCGGGCCTGGCAGCGGTCCAGCCCGGTGCCAGTTCGCGCCCGCATCATCGCTGCGCCAGAGTTCCTGCGTGCCTCCACTTCCACAAGGGAGCGTGTTGGCGATGGCAAAAACGACAGCCCCATCCGGCGCAGGCAGCGCCAGCGCCCCACACAGAGAGCGCCCGGCTGCCAGAACCCCCTGATCATCCACGCGCCAGGTCTGGCCGCCATCCGCGCTCAGCAGCAAATGCTGCCCGCCTGGGTTATCCATGTACGCATACAGGCGCGTCCCCTGCGCCACCAGCAGCGGCCCACCAGACGCCGTGAGCGTCCCGATTGGCTCCAGGACTGTAATCACCGCCTCCTGGTCTGAAACCGGCAGCGCCAGCCCTTGCCAGTGGCTTCCCCCATCCCGGCTCAGATAGTGCAGATAACACAGCGCAAATCCGGCGCGCGCCGCCTCTACCCTCGCCGCTGCCGACGTATCTGGGCAGGCAGTGGGCATGCTCACCGAGGCATAATACGCCACTTGCAGCACCAACACCTGCGCGTCAAATGGGCTGACGGCCAGCGCCGCCCCGAATATCTGGCCGGACGCCACAAAAGGCGCCTGCCGCGAGCGCCACGTCGCGCCGCCGTCATCGCTGCGCTTGATGATTGGCGCCGTCGTCTGACCATCACTAGAGACAACCTGATAGATGATATTGGGATTGCTGGGAGCAAGCATTGGCTCACTTTTCAGATTCGCCAGCCCTGGCGGAATCACCCAGCCGCCCTTTGGTGCGGGCGTCGCGCTGGGTGTCGCGGTGGGTGTCGCTGCTTGCGCGGTAGGCGTGGCCGTGCCAGGCACCTGCGTGCCAGGCACCTGCGTGCCCTGGCCCGTTGGATGGCTCGCTGTGGGCAGATGGCTCATCACCAGCGCGCTCACCAGCAGCGCCACCACCAGCACCGCTGCCAGCCCACTCAGCGCCTTGTAGACGCGCAGCGAACGCTGCCGCGCCGGACGCCCCGGCAGCAGCGTGCTGCTGGCCGTGCCCCTGCTTTGAGGGGTAGCCCCGGCGTCCCTGCCGGGCAACGCTCCCGCATCCTCCTCAGCCCAGGCCGCCAATATCCTTGGCGGCAGACCCGCCAGCGGCGCTGATGGCCTGCGCAAAAAAGCATCCTGAAGCGCGAAATCGGCCTGCGCGCGGCGGCACGCCCGGCAGGTAGCCAGATGATTGGCCAGAGCGCGGCGTTCGTCCGGGGTCAGGTGCTCCTGGTTGGCCGCCAGCAGCACCGACCATTCCGCGCATCGTTTCAGCATAGCATCGTTCATTGTCTGGCCCGGCCTTTCTGTTGCGGCGCCTGATCACTGTTCAGGCGCCGATAGGCCCGGCGGAACTGATCGCGGGCGCGGCTGACATAGACGCCAATCTGATTCTCTGGCAGATGCAGCAGGTGAGCAATCTCGCGCTGCGTCAAACCCTCCTGCACCTGCAACAACAGACACGCCCGATACTTTGGCGTCACCTGCGCCAGCGCCAGAGCAAGCTGCTCCGCCTCGCCAACCCGCGCCTCTGGCCCCGCCACACTGGGCGACCTCGCCCCAGGCTGCCCTTCATGATCAGCAAAAGGCAGCCAGCGCACCAGCCGCGCCCGCCGCAGATGCGAATACGCCTGGTTCGTCGCAATGCGATACAGCCAGGGCCGAAATTGCAGCGCCTCGCCCACCTCTGGCAGCGCGCGCCAGGCCGCAAAAAACGCCTCCTGCGCCAGATCACGCCCCAGTTCATCGTTGCCCACCAGATGCCCCAGATAGCGACACAGCGGCGCGTTATAGCGCTCAAACAGCGCCGTAAACGCCGCGCGATCTCCCGCCCGCGCCTGCTCCACCAACGCCTTCTCCGAGGCATCCGAAGCAGGGGGCAGCGAACTCAGCGAGAACTGAAACATGCCAGGCGCTCCTCTACCCTCTATCTTTGGTTCTCCTGCCACTATAACGCAACGCAAGCGAAGAATCTAACAGAGAGACGACAACCCTGGCAAAATGTGAGCTGCTTCACATGCAAAATACCCAGAAGGAGGTACCTTCTGACTCGCCAGTAATTTTCTGACGCGCCAGTCATAAAATGACTCAGGAGTTATAAAATGACTCACCAGTCAAAAAAGTATGCCATTGGCCGATGGTGCAGAATCGGCGCCTGGGCGACAGCCATTTTTGGCGTCGCCTATATTGTCTGGTTGCTATTCGCCATCCCAAACATTGGTCCATCCAACCTCTCCACCTCCTTCTTCTTCAGCCAGGCCGTTGCCGCTGTGCTGAGTACCCTTCCCCCGACCATCTTTAGCTTCTTCGTCCTATACGCGCTTGGCGCGGCCTGCGACCACTTCTTTGGGCAGGCGCCGGAGCAACCTGCCGCCCCGCTGAACGCCGACTATGAAATAGAAGAAAGCGCACTCTAGTTTCTTCTTTCTTCGTTTAAACTGAAAGAGAAGAGGGGATGCTCGAACTTCTTCTTTCTTCTTTCTTCGTTTAAGAGGAGCATGACCAATGAACAACAAGTTAGGGAAGCATTCCATTGGCCTCTGGTGCAGGCGCGGCGCGTGGCTGGTGGCTGTGATTGGCCTCGCTGAGATTGCGGCCTTGATCTTCAGCCGCTATAGCCAGTTTCCCTTTCTTGGCACTTCCAGCGACCCGCTTTTCGCCTTCTACTTTGTGACGCTTCTGCTCCAGCCCGCGCTCTCCGTACTCGCCAGCACCGTCTTCTATTTTCTCGTGCTCTACGCCATTGGCTTTGGCTGCGATCACTTCTTTGGGCAGGCCGCGCCTCAGCATCCGCCTGCCTATAGCGAAGACAACGAGATACTGGAAGAACCTCTGCCCAGGCGCTAAGACAGACGAAAGAAGGAACCATGCTGGAAGTCCAGGTTGGCGAGCACTTTGAAGAACAAATGCTGCTCACCCCGGTTGAAATCGCCGCTTTTGCCCGACTCTGCGGCGATTTCAACCCGCTGCACTACGACGAAGCTTACGCGCGGCAGACCAGATTTGGCGGCATCATTGCCTCTGGCCCACACGTCACCGCGCGCATGATGGGCCTGACCGCCACCTACTTCAGCAAAAAAGGCGCGATGCTTGGCCTGGAGTTCGACTTTCACTTTCACAAGCCGGTCAAAGCAGGCGAAACCATTACTATCGTCTGGGAAGTCATCCAGGCCGAGCCAAAAGCCAGCTTGCAGGGCGTCATTGTCTCTCTGGAAGGGCGCGTGCGGGACGACGCCGGGCGCGTGCTGATGAAAGCTTCAGGGAAAATCCTCCTGACCGACAGGCTATAGCGTGTAGCTGGCCTCCATCACTGGCAGCGCCACGCGCTGGCTTTGCCCTGCCAGCGCTGCCGCCAGCGCTTGCCGCGCTGGTTCCTCACCATGCGCCAGGAACGTGATGGCAGGCGTGCCGCTGCTCCGCTGCCACTCCAGCAGTTCGCCCTGGTCGGCGTGCGCCGAAAACCCACCAATCGTGTGGACCTGGGCCGCAACACGCACCTCATCCCCGTTGATATGGACGCTTTTCTGCCCCTCCACAATGCGCCGCGCCAGCGTGCCCTCGGCGGCATAGCCCACAATCACCACACTGGATTCCCTGCGCCAGAGGTTGTGCTTGAGGTGATGCACCACGCGCCCGCCCGTTGCCATGCCAGAGCCAGCCAGAATCACCGCGCCGCCGTGTATCTGATTGATGGCCTGCGAGTCGGCCACATCGCGGGTGAAGCGCAGCCCCGGCAGAGCAAACGGGTCTTTGCCAGCCTCAAACAACTCGCGGGTATGCTCGTTAAAGAAGTCCGGGTGGCGGCGAAACACCTCAGTAGCCGAGATTGCCAGCGGCGAATCCAGAAAGACCGTCAGATGGCGCGGCAACTGGCGCCGCTCAATCAACTCGCGCAGGTAATAGAGGATGTCCTGGGAGCGCTCCAGCGCAAAGGTGGGAATCACCACGTTGCCGCCGCGCTCCAGCGTCTCCAGAATAGCCTGCTTTAACTCCTCCACCGAGGCATCCAGAGACTTGTGGGCGCGGTCCCCATAGGTGCTTTCCATGACGACGTAATCCGCCTGGGGCGCGGGCGAGGGGCCGTTGATGATCGGCTTGCCGCGATTGCCCAGGTCACCCGAAAAGAGCAGGCGCTTCGTCGTGCCAGCCTCCTCCACCTCCAGCAGCACCCAGGCCGACCCCAGAATATGCCCGGCGTCGCCAAACGTCACCCGTATCCCGCCAAACAGGTCAATCGGCTGGGCATAGCGCGCCCGCCGCCCAAAGTGGTCTATGGCGTCCAGCGCGTCGGGAATGTCGTAGAGCGGCTCCTGGGCATGCTCGCCGCGCCGCAGATGCCGCCGCGATTGGCGCCGGAAGTCCTCCACCTGCAAATGCGCCGCGTCCATCAGCACCAGCTTTGCCAGGTCGCGCGTGGCGCTGGTGGTGATGATTTCGCCGCGAAAGCCGCGCTTCGCCAAAAGTGGCAGGCGGCCACAATGGTCCAGGTGGGCATGGGTCAGCAGCAGCGCGTCCACGCTGCGCGGGTCAAAGCCGAAGTTGTCGGCGTTCTCTTCTTCCAGCGCCCGCGACCCCTGAAACCAGCCGCAATCAATCAGCAGGCGCTTGCCGTTGGCCTCCAGCAAGTAACACGAGCCAGTCACTCCACCCGCCGCGCCATGAAACGATAGCTGCATGCCAAAGCTCCTTCACCAGATGATGAGCGCGCACAGCAGGCGCCCTGGCTCTAGTATGGCATATAGGCAGGCGGTTGTGCTGGCGGTTCATGAAGATTTAGCAATGAGGTAGGCCACGAGAGCTGGCGGTTAAAACCGCGCCTAAGGGCCTGCGGGCCGCGAAACCCGCCTGCGCGGGTTAGGACGAAGGCAGGCGTCCCTGGGGTGGGGAGTCCCTGAAGAGGGACTTGGTGGCGTCCGCAGACGCCCTTAGCCGCGATCTTTAGTCGCCAGCTCTCGTGGCCTACATAATTCGTAAAACTGCATGAACCGCCAGCTTTCTCAGGGAGTCGTAGTCGTGTTCGGCGTGCCCGTCCAGGGAAGGGTTTCATTCTCAGGGTTCACCGGCGATGTGACCCCAGCACAGGTGGCTTGCTCGGCACCATGCGTATCCGTCGCTGTTCCGCTGATGCTGGTGGGGCTGGTAAATGCTCCTTGAAAGGTAATAGTCCAGGGAGACACAATAGACCAGGCACATGTCGCTCCCTGTCCAGAAAAGCTGAATTGCAAGATCATCTGGGTATAGGTGAGTGTGCCATTCTGGTAGGTGCCGCTGCATGTCGAGATATAGGTGAGCGTGAGGCTATTAACGGGGTCAGGGTAGGTAAAAGGCTGCCCCGTATCGTGTGGCCCACACACCTTTCCTCCCATCACCAGCAGCATCTTCTCAGGGTTGTTAGGAAGCTCAACAGTGGCACCAGGCAGGGTCAGGTTGAGCGTGAACGTGGCGCTATCGGGCGGCGCTCCGTTGGGGGCTGACGCGGCGGGAGAGCTTTTCCCGGTGGTGCTCGTCGGGTGCGCGCCGGATGGCTGCGACCCGCTGCTCGAACCAAAGATGGGCAGCTTCGTTCCCGTTGCGGCCAGCGCAGCCGCAGCGCCGCCAGCCACTACAACCACCGCCAGCACACCTGCAATGATCTTGGCCGGGAGTGTCGCCAGCAGACCATGCCCTGCCCCGTGCGCCACTCCCTGAAAAGCTGTTGAGCCGGTTTGCGCGACGCCGGGCATACCAGGGGCGCTGGCACCAGCACCCTGCGGCCCTCCCGCGATAGTTGGGACGCCGGGGGCCGCGCTCTGGGGACCGGCAGCCATGCCCGGAACAGTGGACGCGCCGCCCTGCGCACCCGCTCCGAAGCCTGCCGAGGTCGCCGCGCTGCTCTGGGCACTGGATGCAAGCCCGGTTGCGGCGGCTGCCTGCGTGCCCGGCGTGAACGGCATCATCAGCAGGCCGCCCCGGTCTTTCTCCTTCTCCTCTTCTATCAGCGGCGGGAGCGATGTTCCACAGGAGCCACAAAAGCGCGCCTCTGCCGGGAGGGTGTCCTTGCAGTTTGGGCATTGTCTGGTCAGGGTATTCATGGGCTTGCTACCTTTCTGCGCTGCCAGAGCGCTCACACGCACCGGACCCCAGCTTCATTCTAACATGGGGAGCAAGCCTGAGAAAGACCTGTTGGTTTGCGCCTGGGGGGAAACGGGCGATGCGTGTGTTCGCTCTAAGCAGCAAATCTCTCTACTGCGGCCCCAAGAGCGAACACACGCATCTACTCACCAATTGTAAGGGGTGATAGAATCCAGGGGAACCGCACATACACCGCACATGCACCGCAGACAGAACCTCACTCCGGCAGAGACAACTACTACTGGCAAGGAGGACGCTTTATTCAGTATGACAGAACAAGTGAGCCTTGGGGGAATGATTCGCCACGAACGCGAGCGGCGCGGATGGAGTCGTGGAGAACTGGCAGACCATATCGGGTGCAGCGCCGATAGCATTGAGCGCTGGGAGCGAGATGAAAAGCTCCCCAAACGCTGGGTAGATAAGCGGGCGATTGCCGCCTTTCTCGACAAACCCCTGGAAGAACTCTTTCCCCCGGCGCAGGTCAACCGCTGGGAATGGGTACGCGACCTGCGCCTGAGCGACCCGCGCTTTAAACAAGGCGCAGAGCCGGTGCTGGTCTATTTCGAGGAGCATCCTCTTTTTCAGGAAGTGCGCCAGGCGATTCACTCGGCCAGCGCCGTTGGGCATGGCGGGGTCATCATCTTTGGGCCAGCGATGGTGGGCAAGACGCGCATGGCGCTGGAGGCGCTGCGCCGGGAAGTTTCCGATTTTCTCCTCCTGGTGTGCTCCCCGGTTGCCTTCCCCACTATTAACCCCGCCAGCTTCAAGCAGCAAAACGTAGCCCTGCTGTTAGACGACCTGCACGAGTGCCTTCAGGAACGCGAGGTTGAGCGCATCTACGACTTATTCCGGCGGCTGAAAAAGGTGACAAACCGCCTGCTGATTGTTGCCACGAGCCGCCCAATCAACGAACGGGACCACGTTCATCACAAATATGCCAGCTTGATTGAGGGTTCGGGGCTGGCGCGAAAACAACTGCTCTTGATGCAGCACGGACTGGAAGAAACGCGGCGCTTCCTCGGCTTTAGCCAGGGATTGGTGAAGCAAGGCATCATCCAACCTTTTACGCTTGCTGACTTTGATGGCACGCCCGGCTCGCTTTTTCTTGGCCTGGAGCGGCGCACCAAAGAGATACGCTTTCCCGATTTCCCCAGCGGAGCGCGGGCCGTCCTGATGGCGCTGGCGCTGCTGCGGCAGGCGCAAATCTTCCCCTTTACTGAATCGCGCATCCGGCGGGTGGCCGAGGGGGTGTTTGGCGCCCCCAAGAGCCTGTGGTTTGAGGTACGCTACCTTGATCACCGCGCCTGGGTGAACATTGGGCAGGATAACGGCGGCAAAGAAACGGTGCTAAGCCTGCCCAGCGATGCCTATGTGGATGTGTGTCTGGCCGATGCTGGCCTGTACCCGGCGAACAAGCGCCGCATTCAGGATGATTTTCCCCGGCTGATGGAGGTGCTGAGCCAGCCGCCCGCTGACTCCGAGGCGCTTTTCCGGCTGAGCCGGGCGTTCTATTATGACCGGGCAGGAGATCGCGCGGCCTGGAATCGGCTGGGCCTGCAAAGCGCCCAGCGTGGGCTGGCCCCGCTGAAGAAAGAGCGCGAACCGGCCCTCTGGGCGGAGGGGCAGCTTGCGCTGGGCGCCGCGTACTGGAAGCTGGGCGAAGGGGGCGACGAGGTGATGGAAGCAGCAGACCGCGCGCTGAACGCCGCGCTGGAGGTCTTCACCCGCGAGCGCTTTCCCTATCAATGGGCGGCTGCCCACAAAGCCCTGGGCAATGTCCACAGCGACTTTCTGGGCAACCACCAGGCAGCCCACCTGGAACAGACAATCGCCTGTTACCAGCTTGCCAGCCAGGTCCACACACGCAAAGATTACCCCTTCGATTGGGCCATTCTGCAACACAACCTGGGACGCGCTTTAGCAAAACGTCTGCAAGGGGACCGGGCAGAAAATCTCAAGGACGCTTTCGCCTATTTCAAGCAGGCGCTTACCATATTCACCCAGGAGGCGTATCCTTACTTCTGGGCGTTCACGCTCAATAGTCTGGGCGAGAGCCTGTGCGAGGCCGCGCGCCTGCACACCCACGCGCAGCAGCGCGAATACCAGGAACAGGCGATTCAGTTTTATTACGCCTCTTTGCGGGTGCGCACGCGCGCTGCTTTTCCCTACGACTGGGCCATTACCCAGCGGCTGCTGGGCGAGGCATATCTGGCACGTCAGCAGAATGAACGGACAGAAAATCTGGACCAGGCGCTTGCGCATCTTCAGGCGGCGCTGGAGGTGCTGACCCGCGAAAGTTACCAAAATGATTGGGCAGAAATACAGACGCTGCTGGGTCAGGTCTATGCCGCGCAGCTTGCCCCCGCTTTGGGTGGCACCGCAGACCAGGGCAGCGCCAGCCTGGAACTGTCCCGCCGCGCGTATGAGCTTGCCCTGGAAGTGCGCACCCGCGCAGCGCTTCCGACGCTCTGGGCCAAAACCAGCTACTACAAAGCGCTGCTGCATGAAGCACTGGCACACCAGGCAGAGGCACACGGCAACACGACCACCGCCGGAGCCGAGCGCCAGACCGCGCTAGAGATGCTGCGCGAGGCGCTGGAGATTTGCACCGCAGAGGATTTCCCAGAGGAGCATGCCCGCGTGCTGCAAGCGATGGAACGGCTGGAGGCGCCGGGCTAAGGCACCAGAGTTGCGCTGTGCCTGGCTCTATGCTATGCTGATTTCTGAGAAGAGATGATGAGCGAGCATTTCCCAGAACAGCCAACAGCGCCCATGCAGAGCCTATTCGACGAACTGGAAAGCGCCACCAGCGCAACCGCCCAGGCCACCGTTCAGCCCGCCAGCACCGCGCACACCAGCGAGCGCGCTCTGCTGGATGTCTGGACCGCGCGTCTGCTTTCAGGCGTGGTTGTACCCTATTGCCGGGGGCTGGCAGCGCGGCGGCTGCATCGCGCGTGCTGGTGGGTGGATGGCCTGACCAGCAGCAGTAAAACCGGCAAGAGCGTCAGCGCCGGAGCATTTGTTGAGGCAGCCACCGCGCTGGCTGGCGCGGGCTTTGCCCTGCGCGGCCTGCACCTGGAGCCGCCCAGAGTCCGGCCCAAACGCGGCGCGTCAGGCGAGGTTGCGGCGGCCACCGAAACACGCGGCAAGCCAGAGGCGCCCGCGCTTCCCACACTGGCGAGCATCACACCGGGGGCGCTGCCGGAACAGTTGGGCAATGCTCCGGCCATGCTGCTGCTTGACCCGCTGGCCGCGCCGCTCACCACCGAAGACCTTTTGCCGCTCTGCCAGAGGCAGGCGCCTACTGAATTGCTGCTGCTGATCTCCGCTGCGAAACTGGAGCGCCTGGCGAACGATGTACCGGCGGGGACGCCGGTGGTACAAGAGGCGCTGGCGAGCGATGCACCGGCAGGGACGGCGGCACTACAAGGGGCGCTGACCGCGCTGCTGCGCTCGGACGCCTGGAAGGGCATCTGGGCCAGGCCAGACAACCGCGCCGAGAAGGTACGCCGCACGCTGGAATTGCTGCGCGCGCTGCTCAAGCCCGCGTTTCTGCATGTCTGCCTGGCCCCATTGGGCGAGCAGCCCATTCCCGCGCCGCGCCACTATCTACTGTTTGCCTCGCGCCAGGATGCCAGCGTCGCCCTGGTGAGCGATTATCTGTGCGCCGAGCAGGCGCGCGTCCTGGCTGAGCGCGAGGCCCGTGCCTTGCAGGGCACATGGTTTGCGCGGCGACGCGAGAAAGCCCGCGCCGCTGCCTGGGCCGCGCTGAAAGAAGAACTGTATACGCTGGGGCGCGAGAGGCGGGCGCGGCTCTGGCCGGAACTCAAGCCGCTGCTGGTGCTCGCGCATTTTGGCGAGTTTAGCAGCGCCGATTACGACACTGCGCTGGATGAATTGATGCGCGAGGGGCGCGTCTTCTGCCGCTGGTCGCCAGCCAACGCCCCGGCGGATGAGGCGGGCGCGGCGGCGCGGCGCGTGCCTGGGCAGCAGGATTTTCTGGAGTTTCTCCAGCCGCAGACGCGCCCGGTCTGGCGGCGCGGCGGATAAAGCAGCAGCTAGAAGCGAGGTGCCACCTATGGCGAGCATCCTGGTCAGCGGAGTGACGGGGCTGGTGGGCCGCTATGTGGCGCTGCGCCTGCTGCAACAGAGCGAGGATGAGCTACATGTGCTGACGCGCAGGCCGCCCGCGCCGCCGCTGGCCGAGCACCCGCGTGTGCGAGTGCATCAGGCCGATATTACCGACGCTGAGAAGCTGCTGGCCGCGTTCAAGGACGCCCGGCCAGCGGTGGTGATTCACCCGGCGGCCATCGCCGATGTGGACCAGTGCGAGCGCGACCACGCGCTGGCGCGGGCGGTGAATGTGGATGGCGCGGCAAACCTGGCGCACGCCTGCGTGGAGGTGGGCGCGCATCTGGTGCATGTCTCCACCGATTATGTCTTCAATGGCCTGCCAGAGTCGCCTGGCCCGTATGACGAAGACGCCCAAGCCGATCCCGTCAACTACTACGGCCAGACCAAGCTGGAAGCTGAGCAGCGCGTCAGCGCGATCTGCGCCGGGCGCGTGGGCCTGGCAATCTGCCGCACCGCGCTGGTCTATGGCGTCAACCCGGCTGGCCGCACCAACTTTCTGGCGATGATGGTCAACGAACTGCGTGCCGGGCGGCGCATTCGTGCCGTCACCGATCAGCAAAATACACCCACCCACGCGGCAAACCTGGCGGAAATGCTGGTGGCGGCGGCAGAGCAGCGCGCGACGGGCCTCTATCATACCGCCGGGGGCGAGCTGCTCACGCGCTACGCGCTGGCGCAGGCGGTGGCAGCGCAGTTTGAGCTGGATGCCGCGCTCATCACTCCGCTGCTCAGCGCCGATCTGGGTCAGCTTGCCAAACGCCCGCTGCTCAGCGGGCTGCGCACCGAGAAAGCTGAGCGCGAGTTGGGTGTGCCCGCCTGGAGCATGCAGCGCGGGCTGGAACAACTCCGCCAGGAAATTGCGGGCTGACCCTCTTCCCAAAAGCGCGAAAGCATGCTATCATCGTGCCATGCAACACACGAGCTTTGATGAGACGCCCGCGCGCCGCTATTCCCGGCGGCGCCTGCTGACCCTGGGGGCCAGAGCCAGCCTGGGGCTGGGCCTGGCAAGCACTTTGGGAGCCTGCACCGTCCCCGGTGTGACGGGCACCGCCACGCCGTTGCCACCCACGCCCACACCTGTGCCGATTCCGGTAAACCTGCTCAGCGGACACAGCAGCCCGGCTGTCTGGGTGGGCTGGCGCCCCAAGAAAACGCTGCTGGCCTCGCTCGGCGCGGGGGATGGCTTACGGATCTGGGACATAGATAGCGGAGATACGCTGACAAACATCGCTGCGACCAGTTTCTTTACCCCGGCTCCTGGCGAAACGGTCACGCTGAATACTGCTGCCTGGTCGCCCGATGGCAATACCATTGCGCTGGGCTTTGGCAGCACCAGACGCGGCGGCATTCGTCTGTGGGATGTGGAAAGCAAAAGCATTGTGACGCAGATTGATACGCCAGACACCGTGCTGCACCTGGATTGGTCGCCCGATGGCAAACAAATCGTCAGCACCAGCTACGCCAGGCTCTCGCTCTGGCAGGTGCCTGGCGGCGCGTCCATCAAGAACTTTCAGGTGGAAGGACACGGCGGCTACCCCGCCTGGTCGCCCGATGGCAAAACGCTCGCCATTGTCACGTATTCCCGCAATGTGGCGCTGGTGGATGCGGCCAGCGGGCAGCCGACGACCACCTATCGCGGGGTGGGCAACGGCGCTAACATCGTTGTCTGGTCAAACAAAGGCTCCTCGCTGGTGGCGGTAGCAAACGTCATCTTTGTCTATCAACCACAGGCGCAGAACCAGGCCCCGGTGACTCTGGATGTTGGCTTTGCGGCCAATGCGCTTGTCTGGTCGCCCGATGATACCTACCTGGCTGCCGCGCGCTACCCGGTGAACATCGCGCAGCTCAGCAGCCAGAGCGTTGTGGCGACGCTGGGGGACCGGCACGACCCGGAATTGCTGGCCGTTGACTGGTCATCGGATGGCAATCGCCTTGCCACCGGCGGGACCGATGGCAAGATTCATCTGTACGCGGTGAATAACTTCTAGGCAGCTACGAGGCAGAGAGAAAGACGCGATATGGTAGAATAACGGTTGTCACTTCTCTGCTGGATGCTACTGTTAAGGATGTTTCATGGAAAGCCAGGACACCGCGCCACCTTCACCCGCCGCGCCAGAGCCGCCCCAGGCACGCCCGCCCCTCCCATTTTTCACTAGCGCCCAGATTCGCCTGCCGCTGGGAGCACTGGTCGTGCTGGTGGGGTCGGCGGGCAGCGGCAAATCCACCTGGGCCACGCGCCATTTTTCGCCCACGCAGATTGTCTCCTCGGATGCGTGCCGGGGGATGATTGCCGACGATGAAAGCGATCAGACCGTCTCGCGCGATGCCTTTCGCCTGTTGTATTTCATCCTGGGCGAGCGCATGCGGCGCGGATTGCTGACGGTGGTGGATTCCACCGCGCTTCAGCCTTCGGCGCGCAGCGAACTGCTCAAGATTGCCGCGCAACATGGCCGCCCGGCAGTGGCGCTCGTTTTTGCCATGCCCGCCGATCTCACCGCGCAGTGGAACGCCAGCCGCGAGCGGCGCGTGCCAGATGACGTGCTGGAGCGCCACCGCAAGAACCTGGAGCTTTCCCTCAAACATCTGCCCACCGAGAGCTTTCAAGCGCTGTATCTCTTCCGCTCCCCAGAAGACCTGGAACACGCCAAAGTGCATGTTGGCGGCTTTGTGCCTGAGCATTCCACGCCGCCCTTTGACCTGATTGGCGATGTACACGGCTGCTACCGGGAACTGGATGCGCTGTTTGACAAGCTGGGCTATGAATGGCGCGAGGCGATGCAGGACTTTGTGCACCCCGATGGGCGGATGCCCGTCTTTGTGGGTGATCTGGCAGATCGTGGCCCGAACAATGTGCAGGTACTTGATCTGGTGGAGCGCATGGTCACAGGGGGCACGGCGCTGCTCGTCGTCGGCAACCACGATAACAAGCTGATGCGCTGGCTGATGGGCCGCAAGGTACAGGTGGCACACGGGTTGGGGCTAACGATTGGCGAGATTGACGCCTTACCGCCAGAGGAACAGGCGACTTTTCGAGCGCGGGTGCTGGCATTGCTCCAGAACGCGCCCGGCTACCTGATTCTGGACGACGGGCGGCTGATTGTCACCCACGCGGGCTTTCAGGATGAGATGGTTGGTCGCTGGAACCGCGCGATTCAGGCGTTTTGCCTCTATGGGGATGTCGCCGGATTTGAAGAGGATGGCGTACCTATTCGCCGCAATTGGGCCATTCAGCGCACCGAGGAGCAGGCCACCAATGGGCCACTGATCGTCTATGGGCATGATGTGATGGGCGAGGTGTTTGAGTTTCGCCGCACCATCAACATTGATACGGGCTGCGTCTTTGGCGGCAGGCTCAGCGCCCTGCGCTACCCGGAAATGGAGGTCGTGCAGGTGTCCGCCCTCCGCGTTTATGATACCAGCAAGCTTCCAGAGGGCGAAGGCGAAGAACAGGCCGAGGGATGAAAGCACGCCAGTGCTGGCGTGCTTTCATCCCTCGACTATTTGATGGCCCCAGGCGGCAGCACGGCGTGCACACCGCTCACCCCATTGACAATTTGAGTGATGCGCAAATCCACCACCAGGCTTGCCAGCGCCAGCGCCTCGTGGCGCTTGACGCCGTATTGCTGCTCTAGCAGCTCAAGCATGGCTTCCAGCGCGAGCAGCGTGGCCTCGTTCAAGTCTTCGTGGAAGCCAAAGGTGATCTGGCCCGCCGCAGTTTCGGCGCGGGGCGTTTTCAGGCGCAGGTCTTTGTGCAGGCGAAACGTCAGGTCCACGCGCTCCATCGGGCATTCGATGGCCGTGCCAGAAACCTCCCCATCCCCCTGAAGGCCATGCCCATCACCCACCGAAAAGAGCGCCCCTGGCACCTGCACCGGCAGGTACAGACGGCTGCCAACGACTAGCTCCTTGCAATCAATATTCCCGCCACAGATGCGCGGCGGCGCGGTGGGATGGATGCCTGGCGCATCCGGCGCCAGACCCATCACGCCCATAAACGGGCGCAGCGCGACGGTGTGCCCATACTGATCACGCCCGACCAGCGCGTCCGGGTCAAGTTCCCAGACGAGCATGCGCGATTCGTCCAGCACGCCCAGCCGCCCATTTAACGCTTTGCGCGACGAGCCACCCGCATAGGTGGCACCCCAGGTGCCGGTGCGAATGGCGTCTATCTGTATCTCCAGCGTCATCCCTGGCTCAGCGCCAGCAATCGCCACTGGCCCACACAGCGCGTGCCCGCGATCACGCTCCGGGTGGCGCGGCTCAAAAACCCGCCGCGCCTGGCCGGTGGTATTAGGCGGTTCCAGCGGCCAGCCCGCTTCGAGCGTCCGGTAGGACACCGAATCGCCGGATGCAATGGTCAGCACCGGCGGATACTCGCGCGAGAACGTGCCGTGCAGTGTGGTGCGGTCTGGTTCAATGCTGTAGGTTGCCATTGCTGTCTCTCCAGGGGACGATGCTACTTGACCGGATGAATTATCATAAGCCTGCCTGCTTTAGCTGCTCCTGAAGATAGCGGGCGTAGGCATCCCGATCTATCTCCAACAATGCCTTCACAACATCGGGCGGTGGCTCTTGCCAGAGCCAGCCCACGCGCAGCCAGAAGCCGGATAGCACTTTCGAGCGATAGATGCCATCTGCATCAGCCGCGATAAGTTGATAACGCTTCGCTTTGTCCAGTTGATAAAACTCGGCCTGCTCAAGTGTGGGGTCAATCAGCCAATATTCGGGGATGCCGGCCTGACGATATTCATAAAACTTATCGCCCCGATCACGCCCGGCGCTCTCCGGCGAAACCACCTCCACCACCAGATCGGCTGGGCCATCAAGATAGGTGGCCTTGAGTCGGCTGAGATGGGCTTTCGCAATATAGAGAATATCCGGCTCGCGCCCGGAACGTTCCAGCTTCATCTGAAACGGGCCATCCACGATATGACCCAGGGAATGGACAGTGGTGAACGTGGAGAGCACCCCAACCAAAAAGTTGATGATGTCTTGATGCCGCAAACTGGCAGGACTGGTCATTACAATCGCTCCATCTACCCACTCGGCCAGCGTATCCTCGTCGGCCCACTCCAAAAACTGCTCGTAGGTGAGTTTAGCTGGTGGCTCAGACGAGTTGGGTGGTTGGCTATACGCAGCTTTTGACATGGCTTGCCTCGTTCCTGAGAAAAGGAAAACGCCGGATATTCTTGCTTCAGTATATCGCAAAAACCGGCCTGAACTCATGTTATACTGCGCATGAGGTTTTATGAGGAGGAACGCCATGCACGCTCTTGCCGATGACACGCTGCAAGCCGTAGGCACGCAGATACTTGCTATTCTGGCCGCCATCTGGGGCGTGATTGTGGCCGCCTGGCAAGCTGTGCTTGGCGTGGTGCTGGCCGAACCGGGCGGCTGGATTAAGGGTGGGCTGCTGGTGGCAGCGCTGGCGTTTATTGAGTGGCGCGTGCGCTATTCGTTGGGCGGCTGGGTCAACACCATCAAGCGCCCCAGCGAACATGGCAGCGGCGCCTGGGTCTGGCTGACCGCGCCGGGCGTTGCCATGCACGAGTTCGGCCACCTGCTCACGACGCTGCTCTTTTTCCCGCTGGGCTATCGCGTGCGGCGCGTGGTGCTCTTTAACCCCTGGCTGAGCCGCGTGAAAGTGGAGGGCGGCTACTCAATGGCTGCCGTTGGCTATGTTGCCACCTCCGACCCGGCGCACCCGCTCCCGCTCATCCACAACGTCGTGCGCGTCCTGATTAGCCTGGCCCCGCTGCCAATTGGCTGGCTGGTGCTGACGCTGATTTATAGCTGGCTCACCGGCCACGCCCCCTGGCAGGCCGGCGGCCTCAGCCTGGGGCGGCTGCCCTGGTGGGCCGATGTGCTGCTGATCTACCTGGGCCTGTGCATCGTCGCGCATAGCTGGCCCAGCAAGGGCGACTTCCTCAACACCAAACCGCACCTGCTGGGCCTGGGCATCGCCATCTTGATTCTGGTGGGCATCCTCTATCTCGTGCTTACTTCTGTCGCCTTGCCCTGGGCGAGCATTGCCAGCAACGCCGCCCAATTCGAGGGCAACATCGCCGCCGCCATTGTGCTGATGACGCTGCTGGAGTTTGTGCTGCTGCTGGTCGTGCGGCGGGGGCGCTAGCCGCCCTGCTATGGTAGAATGAGAAGAAAGAGGCAACGAGGGAAGGAGGCGCCAAATGGACGATCCCTATATTGAAATGCGCGAGGGTGTCTATCGCATACGCGGGAGCCGGGTATCGCTGGACTCCATTGTGATCTTCTGGCATCAGGGTGAAACTCCAGAGGAGCTTCAAGAGGACTTCCCGACCTTGACGCTCGCTCAGGTATATGGGGCTATTGCTTATTATCTCGATCACAAGGAGCAGATTGATCAGTATTTGGCCGAAAATAAGGCCCAGGCCCAGGCACAACGCGCAGCAGCAGAGGCAGCAAATCCTGAGTGGTATGCTAAAATGCGCCAGCGTATGGCCGAGGCACGTAAGCGGCTGGAAACAGAAACAACACCTCAATCAGCGCCATGAGCGAGCGCATTCGTTTTGAGGCTGATGAAGACTTCAACAGCTTAATCGTCAAGCAGTTGTTGAAGCGAGAGCCGCTCATTGACTTTCAGACCACCGCTCAGGCTGGCTTACAAGGGTTTCCCGATCTGGTTCTCCTGGCGCGCGCCGCAGAGCAGGGTCGCATTTTAGTGAGTCATGATCTGAAGACCATGCCCATTCACTTTTCAGCCTTTCTTGCCAGCGGGCAACATAGCCCTGGCGTATTCTTGCTAGATCAAGGTGTGCCTATAGGAACGGCTATCGAAGCCCTCTATCTGGTTTGGGAAGCGAGCACGCCTGAAGAGTGGCAAGACCAAATCATCCATCTCCCTCTCTAAATCTCAAAGCCGGAGGAATCACCCCATGCGCGAGTTCTTTAACCCCGACTGCCGCGCCTGCCGCATCGGGCGTATCGTTGGCGTGACGCTGGGCGGCTTGGCCGTACTCATCTTGATTGCGGGGTTTGTGCTGACGCATTAGACGCCGCTAGATCACCCCGGCTTTCTTCATGCGCTCCGTCTGCACCAACACCAGGAACGCGAGGATGCCCAGCCCCAAAGCGATAAAATCGCGTATCGAAAAGAAAGGCTCAAGCCGCAACAGGTCAAATGCAAAAGCGAGCTGCGCCAGCGCCAGGCAAGAAATAGCCACAGGGGAACGACCCCAAACCTGGAAACGAAACACCAGCAGGGCCAACGAGAAAATGCCACAGACAATGGATGCTGTGAATTCAAAATCCAGCAGCGAGGTTATCTCGCTGAAAATAGAACTACTCCTGAGCAGTATCACGCCAATACTTGCCCCGATCTGGAGCAAGGTGAGCCACCCATCCGATGGGCGCCTTGGCACCAGCGCGTAGGAGATGCACGCCAGGCTCAACAGGTTGAACAGGTAGTGAAGAAATACCAGATGGGCATTCAGGGCGAAAGGGAAAACAACAGTGGCGGGACTTGTATTAAAATTCAGAATAATCCCATCTCGGATGACAAACGCCCCTGCCGAAATCGCCTGAAAGACAAACCCGGAGCGCATTGCTGGTGAGGTCGCAAAGCGCAAGCCCACCAGAGCAAGTATACCTTGCAGCACATCGAACGCCAGATAATCCTGAAAAAGCGGTGCAGAGTTGCCGATACCCCTAAAAACCAGCGTATTTATCCCTCCGGCAATCGCCACCAGCACAAACAGCACCGTGAACCCCTGCGTCCAGATGCCGGTTTTCTTTGACCAAGCTGGAGCAGCGACAGCAACAGGCTTTAGAACACCGATGGGGCTTGGAGGTACGCCACCTGGAGCACCTGCCGCAGAATATTGCGGAGGCCCAGAGATTACGCCCGCCGGGTTGATGGTTGGGGCCGCGCTGCCGCCAACGGGTGGGTTGGCGGCGCGGACGGTGGTGTTGAGCGGCGGCGCAGACTGCACCGGCCTGGTGGGTCGCCCCGCCACTGCCGCTTGAAAGTCGCTGAGCAGCGCGCCTGCCGACTGGTAGCGGTCTGCGGCCCGCTTTGCCAGCGCCTTGTTGAGCACGCCCTCCAGCGCGGGCGGCAGGTCTGGTCGCACGCTGCCGAGCTTCGGGGGCGGCTCCGTCATATGCTTGAGCATGATGGCGGCAAAGTTGGACCCCTCAAAGGGCACACGCCCGGTGAGCATTTGATAGACGATGACGCCCAAGGCGTAAATATCGCTGCGCTGTTCCGGCTGGCCTTGCAGGTGCTCCGGCGCCATATAGGTTGGCGTGCCAAATTGCAGGCTGGTGCTGCCCTCAATCGCGCCCTGTTCCATGAGATGCGCCAGACCAAAGTCCGAAAGCAGCAGGCGCCCGTCATCATGCACCAGCAGGTTGAGCGGCTTGAGGTCCAGGTGCGCCACGTTGCGCTTGTGCGCGTAGTCCAGCGCAGCCGCAATTTGTTCCAGATAGCGCGTGACCAGATCAGTTGGCAGCGCCCCGCGCGCCCGCAAGATGTGCTGAAGCGTGCCGCCGCCAATATAGGGCATGACCAGATAGGCGCGGTTGCCATCAAAGCCAAAATCATCCACATGCACGATGTTGGGCTGGTCCAGCGCGGCCAGCGTCTGCGCTTCGCGGGTAAAACGCTCGCGGAACTTGGGGCTGGTGAAATGCTGCTCCAGCAGGATTTTTACGGCTTGCTGGCGATTCAGCAAGAGATGCCTGGCCTTGTAGACGGCGCCAAAGCCTCCCTGCCCCAAGAGGTCGCCCAGTAAATATCTGTCACCCAGCTTTTGATTGGTCAATGGACCCGGCGCGGCCATCAGTGATCCCTCCTGACATAGCTACGATGCTCTCTCAAACCGCCTCAGTATAGCAGAAGAGAGTCAGGCTGTATAGCTTTTTGTACGCGAGGTTGCGCAGAAAGCAGCGTTTGCGGGGGCGCCACACCCTTCCCCACCCAGCGGGCTGGCGGCCCGCGCTACAAGCAAAGCTATCTGCCACCTGTGGCGCGGGCTGGCAGCCCGCGCCACAAGCAGGCTCGCAGCCTACGCTAGAGGGCTTTTAGTTCTTCGAGGAGGCTGCTGGCGTGCTCGTTGGTCTGGCGGGCGGCGGTGGCAAAGGCAGCGGCCTCGCGGCAATAACGCTCGGCCTGGGCGACGCAGGCGCGCACCAGGGGCAAGAGGTCAGCCATCGAGCCAGGGGCGGTGTCGGCTGATTTGGCTTTCTTGGGCAGCGGACCGTTCATCAGGGCGATGGGCGCGGCTTTGGCAATCTGGCGCTCGGCTTCCTCCGCCAGCCGCTCAAGCTGGCGATAGTGGTCTTCCAGCGTCGAGGCGTTTTCCTGGGTGCTTTCCGCCAGGCGCGCCAGCGAATCTGTGAGCAGGCGTGTCTCGCCCTGAAGTTGACTCAGACGCACCGTCCGCTGCTGGTTGCCGCGCAGTTCGCCTTGCAGTTCGTTGGCCCGCCGCTGCAACTGCACCAGCGTTTGCGCAATCTCATCCAGGGGCGTCCCGCTGGGGCGTGCCAGCGCCTGCATCGCAGTGGCGTCGCCCTGGAGCAGCCGCCGCGAGACATGCGCCAGCGTCAGCGACATGCGGGCCAACCGCTCCTGCTGCTGGTTGGCTTGCGCAAAGCCCTCTAGCCGGTCTAGCATCAGGTTAAAGGTCATTGCCAGCGGAAAGAGCGCGCCGCCTTCCGTAATCTGCGCCCGCACCGAATAATCCCCCTGCGAGACGCGCACCTGCGTTTCTTGCAGGTGCTGAATGGCCTCCTCAAGATAGCGCGCGTGCCCGGCAATGGAGCGCCGCTGCAACTCGATCTCGCTGTTGGCCGTCGCCAGCTTGCCCATTGCTTCCCGCTGGCGGCGGGCCAGGCGCGCGTTCTCGCGCAGGGTGAGCACCTGACGCGCAATAATCAGCACGATTACCGCCAGCGCCATCGCCTCCAGACCAGGGAACAGGCTGTCGCCCATTGTCACGGGCTGCGCGATCCAGATCAACATAAACAGCATAACAACCGGCAGATAGGGCAGCACGATGCGCAGCACCGACTCGCTGGCCTGCGCCTCCAGCCGGTGCGGTCTGCGGCTGCGCAGCCAGCGCCAGGCCGGGCCTGGCCCGCCAAAGCGCGCCAGTTGATAGAGCGGCGCCAGCGCCATGAGCAGGGCTGCCGCCACCCACGCCGGGTCTACCGTCACCATGCCGCCCACATAGGTTCCCTTGATCAAGAGATAGGCGTAGGCGGAGTCGGCATAGACAATGGCGATCATGCTAGCCGCCAGCCACAGAAACACCGGGCGATATTCCCGGCGCACGCCCCGCAGCGCCAGCCCAAACAGCACCATGATCAGCGCCAGATCACCCACTGGATAGGCCAGGCTCACTATTAAACCAGGTGTTGAGTCGGCGCCCTCAAAATAGAGCGGGCCAAGCACAAAAAACCAGCTTATGCTCAGCAGCGCCCCAGAGACAATCAGCGTATCCAGCCCCAGCTTCAGGCGCTGCGCCCCGCTGATGGGCGCGGCGGGCAGCAAGCCCGCGCCAATCGCCATGAAGGGGTAAAAAAGCAGATAAAAGAGGTCGGCCCAGGAGGGTGTGGGCGCTTCCAGATTCTGAACCAGCACGTAATAGCCGTAGATCGCCTCAGCGACCAGATTGAAGATCAGCGCCAGCGCGATAAACATCCAGGCCCGGCGCACCCGCCCGCGCGGGGAGCGCATACTGACAAGCGCTGCTGCGATGGTTGCGAGCAGATAGCCGGAAAACTGGCTGGCCTCGGTAAACGTATTGCGGCTGTCTTCGGGCAAGACCGACAGGCCAATGATTACCAGGAGCAGGAGACTCAAGGCTGCCACCACCACCAGCGCAAAGCCCAGCCCTGGCTCACGCGGCGCCGTGACCGGCAGCATGACCCCAGACTGGCCTGGCTCCCCGAAGGTTGACCCAGACGTGGGACGCGCCGCCGCGCCCTGGGTTTTAGGTGGTTGAGAGGTAATCCCCATAACCGAGCAACCCGCTTTTCTCAAGATGAGGGTTTCAGCCGCATCGCACCTGGCAGGCTACCAAAACTGGTCTATCAAGCATGCTTGTTGGGGTGCAACCCTGCGGCCATAAGTATAGCTGATCAGAGAAAATTAGGCAATCGGCTGGCACAGATGGGGCAGTGGGGCATCTGTGAAGCTGTTCATTGCTCTGGGGTGCCTCGGCAATTATACTGAGGGTACGGGCTGCCTTCTTTGGGATATACTGAAAGAAGCTCAGAGGCAGAAAGTGGCTGTCCTCATGCTGGCAGGCGCCAGAGAAAGAGAGTAGAACGTTATGATGTCCCCTCGTTGTAATACCTGCGGCGCGTACTTCACTGGCAATGAAACGGCCTGCTCGCACTGCGGCGTGCCGCGCACCGCGATGGCCCAGCAAGCCAGCACTGGCTACGGCTCGATGAACCAGCCGCAATTTGCGCAGCCCGCAATGGGCCAGCAATGCAGCACCTGTGGCCGCTACTTCACGGGAAACGAAGCCGCCTGCCTCAGTTGCAACACGCCGCGCAACTACGCCGCGCCGATAGGCGGCAACCAGTGGCAGCAAAATCAGGTGGGCGACGCGGTGCTGATGGGCGCGTCCGTCGGCTGGACCCAGCGCTACTTTAGCCCGGAGCGTATCATCATGCGCCGGCTGATTGGCTGTGGGATTGCGCTGTTTATCTTTGCGGCGTGCTTTGGCGTCATTCTGTTGACTGGACTTGCTGGCGCCCTGTTCCACTAGGAAGGCGGGAGTATGCCCATGTCGAGCGAACCATACACCGGGCCAGCTTGCGGGAACTGCGGCAGGTACTTTCAGCCGGGCGAAGTGGTCTGCCTGAGCTGCGGCGCGCATCGTTACGGTGATTCCGCGCCAGTCGTGGGGCCGCTGGTGCGCCGCACCACCACCCAGCGGCTCCAGGCATTCACGCTCTGGGGCATCGCGGGCATTGGTCTTGCACTGTTCGTGGTGCTTGGAGCGTTTGCTGTCCTGTTCTTTCTGTTTTTCCGTTGAGTGTTGGCTGAAGGAGCGCCACCATGTCGTTGCCAGCGATGCGCGTGATCTTTTTTACGGTGCAGCCCGCCGTTGTAGTGAACACGATCATCAGTTCGTTCGAGCAGTTGGGCCAGAAGGTGCTGCTGGTCGTGACCACACCCGGCCCAAAGGCCCGGCCCACCGAGGCTTATAAAGATATTGCCAGCGAGACGCGCCGCGATGTGGACGTGCTTGTCACCAACCACATCAAGCGCCTGCCCGCGCTGTTGGCGGGGCTGGAGCCTGATCTGATCTTTGTGGCGGGCTTTCCCTGGCGGCTGCCGCCGGAACTGCTCTCGCTGCCCCGGCTGGGCTGCATCAACACGCACCCCTCGCTGCTGCCGCGCTATCGCGGCCCCAACCCGCTGTTCTGGCAGGTGATGAACGGCGAAACCGAGGGCGGGCTGACGGTGCATCGCATGGATGCCGACTTTGATACTGGCCCCATTCTGGTGCAGCGTTCCTTCCCGATTGAGCCAGACGACGATGTAGACAGCCTCTATCCCAAGCTGCTGACCCAGGGCGCCACGATGATTCCAGAGGCGCTGGCGCTGGCGGCGGCGGGCGCGCCAGGCACACCCCAGCCCGCCGATGGCAGCTACGCGCCGCTGTGTGGGGAGGCGGAACAATGGCTGGATTGGAGCCGCCCGGCTGCCTATCTGCGCAATCAGGTGCGCGCGTGGGGACAGGCAGGCGCCCGCGCCGAGATTGAAGGCCAGAAGTACCGGGTTTATCGGGCGCGTGTTGTTGACCTTTCGCCTGGACTGGCGAAAGCCCGGCAGGGGATGCTGCTGGAGCATTCCAACGTAGGGATGTTGATTAATACGGGCGATGGCGGGCTGCTGCTGGAAGAAGCCGAGCTAAAGCCTGGCGAATAACGAGGGTTTAGCAATTATGCAGGCCACGAAAGCTGGCGACTAAAGATCGCGCCTAAGGGCGTCTGCGGACGCCACCAAGTCCGCCTGCGCGGACTCCCCACCCCATGCAGGCCGCGATTAGTCCCAACCCGCGCAGGCGGGTTTCCTGGCCGAAGGCCCCTAGCCGCGATTTCAATCGCCAGGCGGCGTGGCTAACTCTTCTTTTTGTCTTTGGCGGGCAGCACGCCGCCCACCGCCTTGCGCCAGCCTTTTTCTTTGGTCAGCGCCAGGAAGAAGGGCCAATCTAGCAGCGCGTAAAGCGTGCGCGCCATCCCCTGATCGCGGAAGGTGATCGTAAATGGTTCGCCGCCCGTCAGGGTCTGGCTCTGGCTGCCACGCCCACCCAGCGCGGCTAATCCCGCGTAATAGCGATGATACACGCGGTCCGTATGCACCTCAATCGAAACCATTTCGCTAAAGGGGATCGTAACCAGTCCCTCGAACTCCAGCCCTTCGGTGGTCAGGCGCACGCGCCCGCTGTGCGGCAGCAGCGACCCAGGCGCCAACTGCGACAGAAACGCCTTCTGAAGAAACGCCGGAGTCAGCAGGTCGCTCTCGAAGGCGGCGCTGTAGTCGCCTTCAAGCTGCGGCGTGAAGATGACCGGCAGATCAGCCGCGCTTTCTGCCTCGGCTACCACCACGTTTCCGTTCTGGCTCTTGTGCTCCTCCTCGATCAGTTCTTCCGCATCCGGCTCATCCGGGCTAAAACTGTCGTAGACTTCTGCGCGGAGTTGCTTTTTGGCCTTTTTGTCCTTTTTCCGCTTCTCTTTGGGCATAGCTCCTCCTCCTCTTCTGCTCACAAAAGCGTGCAGGGTTTGCACAATTTGCACCAGTATAGCATATGAGTCGCCAGGTCAAAAAGCGTCTGGTGGTTTGGCTATTGGGCAATCGGCCTGCGGCGGGTAGCCAGATTGGTGTCCTCTAACAACTTCTGCACGTTTAATGCCGACTGCCACAGCCGCTCGGCCTCCTCCAGCAGCATCTGGCGCGCCTGCTTTGCCTTCCATATCCGCTTGGACACACTGTACAATTGCCCCAGGCGCCGCACCGTCCCCAAAATGGCAAACTGGCCCTGCTGGTCGGTGGCGGTCTTGCGCGGGCGCATAAAGCGCAGCAGGCGCTCCATCTCAAGGCTCAGCAAGAAACGCATTTCGTAGGCGCTGGACGCCTTGACCCATTCCACGTCATAGAGCAGGCCGGGCGCGGTGGACCAGACCGGCGCGGATTCTTCTCCGCACAGCGTGTGATAGGGCTGGTCATATTCGCGCTCAAAGGCGACGATGGCGCAGAGCTTTTTGGAGAGGGCAAAGAGCAGCGGGATGGGCAGGATGCCTTTGGGGAAGCCCTGCCAGGTGCGCTCAAAGAGCGCAACGGGCCGCGCAAAGGTCTTGATCGGCTTGACGGGCGGGCGCGGCTTGCGGGCAGCGCGGGCATTGGCGATGAGGAAGCCGTTGAAGATGAGCGCGGAAATATTAGGAGATGGGTCCGACCAATTCAGGGAAAGATCAGCAGCGGTGGCAGCCATAGCAACCCTCCTGTGGACACAGCCACATGTATTTGAGGAAGGCAGCCGCCCGCGTGCCCTTGCGCAGGGCTGGCTGTGCTGGTGCTCCACATCAGCAACACGGCCACCCCTGCAACGCCCGCTGGCATTGCGCTTCAGGAGGGGTGGCCGCTGAACCATCTGGGTCTACAATCTGCTGGCTACAATCTTTTGGCCTTGGCTCCTGATACAGCGGGACTGAGGTAAGTGGCGCGCCTTTGCTAAGTGCTTGGGCGCGTTGTGCCGTGTCCTTCTTGCCGAAGAGTATAGCATGGGCAAGCGTGGGTTGTCAAGAATGACGATTAAAATCGTCTGTAGCCCCGGCGTCCCTGCCGGGCAGCGTTCCCCGGCAGGGACGCCGGGGCTACAGGCAGTTCTGCCTGGCATCACAAGCACTTGACATATGCGGGGTTTCTCGCTATACCTCTTTGTGTACACGAGCATGTACCAGAAGCGAGGGAACCCAATAGCGTACACGAAACTCTCTATGCGCGAGGCACGCGCCCGGCTCACGCGGCTCCCAGAAGAATTGGGGGACGATGAAGAGGCGGCAGCTATTGTCACGCGCAATAACGAGCCAGCGCTGGCAATTTTGCGGTTTAGCACCTTCGTTCACCTGCTTCAGCAGCTTGATAGTCTGCTGGAAACCTTAGAAGTCATGCAGGACGCCTCAGCACTGGCCGCAATCAAGGCCAGCGAGGAGGACATCAAGGCCGGGCGGGTCGTCCCCTGGGAGCAGGTGAAGCAGGAGCTTGGGCTGGATGGCTAGCGGTGCACCCAAAAAGCTCCTCGCGCTCGGTATCCTCGAACCGGATGTCTAGCCAGCCGTTTCGCCTGACTACTCCTCGGTGGGTTTCCATTGCGGCGATGACCCAGAGCCACCCCCAGACTCCCAGGGCGGCTTGGGAGCCTGGTTGTTTGGGGCGCTTCTGGAACGGGGGGCCGTCAACTCCCTGACGATGGGTTCCAACAGGCTCCCATTGGGCACCTGCAAGCGCGGGGGCCGCCCGGCCTTGGCATCGCGCAGCGCAGCCGCCACCGTCTCTACGTCTATCTGCGTATGTTGCACCACGCGCGACAGATACTCCGCGTTCTGTGTGCGGGCAAGAAACGTATTGAGCACCATGCCAACCTGCCAGAGCCTGCGGTCCTGGCTCAAGGTCACACGCGCATCACTATCGCCGCTGGCAAAACGGGTCAGCGTCTCCAGCAGATGCTGGCTATCCGCTGCCACCTGATGCCGCTCCTCCGCAGCCTGATGCTCCAGGCTGGCAATCAGTTCGGCTTGATCGGCTCGCGCCAGGGCGCGCTCGGTGCTCCTCACCCAGAGATATGTCACCACCGCCACAAAGATTTGCAGGGTGACCGGCTCAACCAGCAGATTGCTCACAAACGCTTCCTGTGTCGCGGCGTCAGGGGATGAGGGGGTCAAAAGGAAAAAGGCGGCGACAATCAGCGCGCAGTTCGTGAGCGCCACCGGAAAGACACTGAGTGAGGGAAGCAGCGAAACGGCGAGAAGATCGGCGTAGACCAGCAGATCAAAAATGGCCGCGTCACCGCTGTCCAGGTGGCCTTGCTGCGACAGGCTCCGCATGACCTCCAGAAAAATCAAGCCGATAAACAGCCAGGCCACCGCCCAGACCCAGCCCTTGCGGTTCAGCAAGAGCAGCAGGGCAATCACCAGCACCCCAACAACGGCAACCGGAATGGTGGCCGGGTTGCTGCTCAGCGTGATGAGGTACACCGGAATAGCAATCAACCAGACGATGGAGAGCAGCAGCAGCAGCACGCTAGACAAGCGTGTCCGGCGCGCCTTTTCGCGTTCAGCAAGGCTGGAAGCCGCAGACGGCTCCTCAGGCGTGGTGAGGCGATACCACCATGCCAGTCGTCCTGGCCTGCTCTCAACCCGCTTGGTTTGTGCATCCGTCTGCTGTAACAGATTGTGCGAGGATGATTGCTGATTCCGTTGCCTGGATGGATTCCAGTCTTGCATGGCGCTATGCCTCCATCGAACTCTGCCTTGCTTTTCTGTCTACGAAGTTCTCTAGCTCGTCTGAAGTAGGAAGTGACCCGGTGCTTCTTTTACTCTGGCTGGAAACCGCGCACCCGGACCACACTGGCCCCGTCTATCTCCTCACGAGACAAGGGGACTGGGGCTTCGATGTTCGAGGCTCAAAGCACAACCAGCAATCATAGTATCACTACGCTGCTTAGCAGCACAACGTGCAGATTTTAGCTTCTCTTTTGTAAGCGAGGCGAATATATGGTACTTTTGTCCAAGCGGGGGAAAGGAACAGCGCGAAACGGCTTCCTGTTGAGCAACAACTAAGAGCCGTCGGCCCAGCGTTCCAGCAAGGGCGGGAGTTCAGAGAGGCGCGCGATGACGGCATCGGGCGGGACGCTGGCAGTGGTTGGGTCTTCCTGACGGAATTGATGCGTCAGCACAGCGCGCATACCCAGCGCCTTTGGCCCCATCACATCCTCGCGCAGCCGGTCGCCCACAAACACCACCGCCTCTGGCGGGACATTCAGCCGCTCCAGCACCGTCTGATAGATGCGAGGGTGCGGCTTGCGCAGGCCAAGCTCGCAGGAAAAGATAGACTCATCCACCAGTTGCAGTAGATCATACTCGCGGGCGTGGCGGCGCACCACGCTGGGCAGCGAGCAATAGTTGGAAACCAGCCCCAGCTTCAGCCCGCGCGCGTGCAGCGCAGCGGAGACGTCCCTGGCTTCGGGGGCACGCGCGCGCAGCGCGTAGCCGACTTCTTCCTCCATCAAGATAATCTCTTCGATCAGGCGATCATCGGCCACGATGCCCAGTGCCTCCAGGCTGCTGCGAAACAGCAGCGCGGCGTCCAGTTCTTCGATGCGCTCCTCCTCATAGGAGCGGTTGAGGAGTTGCCAGAAACGCTGGCTGACGCCCTCCAGCAGCAGATGCGCGGCAGGCACCGAAAGGGTGCCGTTGCCCAGGATGGTATTGCCCGCCGCGACCAATTTCTCACGAAGCTGCGTATAGGCTTCCAAGAGGGCATGGTCAATCGGCGCAAAATGGGCCAGCGTATCACCATAATCAAAGATCACCGCCTGAAGCGGGGGAGAGGAAATCTGGTTCGTCATATACAAACTGTACGGCAGACTCAAGGATTTGTCCAGGGGCGGACAAACTCTTCGCCAGCCGCCGCCTGCGCCAGCAGCCGCGCCTCTGGGAACCAGCGGCTGCGCACCGCCCCAACCAGATAGAGCGAGCCGGTGATGCACAGCACGCCCTCTTTAGGCGTCTCGGCCAGGGCGCGCTCCACTGCCTGCGCCGGGTCTGGCTCCGCCAGCACCAGCGGGGCGTGCTGGCGCGCGACCTCGGCCAGCCGTTCCAGCCGCTCCGGGCGCTTATTGCCAATCACAGGCGGCTGAGTCACCACCACCGCCTGCGCGCCGGGCGCCAGCACGGTCAGCATCTCTTCGCTGGCTTTGTCCGCCAGAATGCCCACCACCAGCACGCGCGGCTGCTCAGGCACCAGCGCATCCAGCGCCCGGCGCAGCGCCCGCGCCTTTTGCGCGTTATGCGCCGCGTCCAGCAGCACCAGCGGCTCGCGCTGCACCATCTCCAGTCGCCCCGGCAGCCAGGCACGTTCCAGCCCGCGCCGGTAGGCGTCCAGCGGAAACGCGCGGCCCAGCCGTCGCTCTGCTGCGCGCAGGGCTGTGACGGCAATGGCAGCGTTGGTAATCTGATGCTCGCCCAGCAGCCCCACGCGCAGCGACTGGATGTTGCTGGTAATGTCGGCCCAGGCAAAGCTGCCACCGCTCAGGTCCACAGTATTCGCCTTGAACCAGAACTGCTTGTGCAAGGCAGACAGCGACGAGCCGCCGCGCTGTGCTCTGTTGGCAATCACCCTGGCCGGGCCGCGCTCCGTCACGCCGCTGACGGCGGGCGCGCCTTCCTTAATAATGCCGGCTTTTTCGCGGGCAATGTGCGTCAGCGTGGGGCCAAGGTATTCGGTATGGTCCAGGCCCACGCCGGTAATCACCGCCGTCAGCGGATGCACTACGTTGGTATCATCCAGCCGCCCGCCCACGCCCACTTCCACAACGGCCACGTCTACGTTGGCCTCTGCAAAGGCCAGCAGCGCCAGCGCCACCCAGGTCTGGGTATAAGTTGGAGTGTAGCCGTCGCGCTCCGATAGCACGCGCACCGACTCTTGAAAGCGCTCAAGCAGCGCTTGCAACGCCTGGGGATGAATCAGCCGCCCATCAATGAGAATGCGCTCCAGGGCCACCTGCACATGCGGCTTGGAATACAGCCCCACGCGCAGCCCGGCCTGGCGCAGCACCTCAGCAATCATCGTGGCCGTTGAGCCTTTGCCGCTGGTGCCCGTCACATGAATAGCCGGAAACGCATCCTGGGGCTGGCCCAGGACTTCCATCAGCCGCCGCATCATCCCCAGCCGCTTTTCGGCGGCAGCCGTGCCATGCCCAAACGGGGGCGGCACCTCTGGCGGATGGATCAGGCCGTACAGGGTCTGTACGGCCTGCTGGTAGGTGCTGCTCCAATCCTGGCTGCTGGTGTCTGGAGGCGCGTTTTCCGATGCTTGTAAATCCACAGCTACTCTTTTCTCTGCTTGTAGCACCGGCGACCCTGGCAGGGCTACGAGCCTTTTACTTGCGCGAGCGTTTTGATGCTGATTTGGGCGCCGACTTTGCCGGTTTCTCTGCGGTATCCTCTTCAGCGGCTTTGGCCCGCGAACGCTTCTTGGCGGGCGCTTTCTTCTCGTCAGACCCGCCCATTGCCGCCGCCAGCAGCATCGCCTGGGCCAGCCCGGAGCCGCCTTCGTCATCCTTGCCGCCATGCCCCCCGGAGAGCGCCGCTGCCATCAAGAGCGCCTTATTATCTGGTTCATGCTCGTGGTGTCCGTGTTCACCAGTCGCCTGCTGGCTCATCATGGCGGCCATCAACATACCGCTGCCATCTGCGCCCTGCCCCTTTTCGCCGTGTTCGCCCACCTGGATTGCTCCCAGCGGCCCGGCCACCTGCCCCTTCTTCATGGCGCGCATAGCCTTCATCTCCGGGCTGTAGTAGCCCGCCTGACGCAAGACCTTGCGCTTATAATTGCCAATCATGCGAAAGGGCTTCATGATGGCTGTAATCCCCAGCGCTTTCTTGGCGCGCTTCTTCAATTTCGTTAGCCCCAGAATGGTTTTTGCGCTGGGCTTGCGATACCGCATTTCCGGCATGGTCTGCCTTCCTTTCCTATCATCCGATAAGACACGGACCCCTTCCACTCTTTATTACGTACCAGATCATCAGAAAGGTTGCAACCGCCTTTTGCCAGGGCGCAGATCAGCAATAATGCGTAGAGCTATCCTACCACATATTTCTTTATAGGAGGACAGTCCTGCCCACTTGACCGCCAGGTTCTCTGGCCTGTATACTGCCTGCGGTGGATTCCCGCTTGTTCGCGGGCGTTCAGACGTTCTTTTAAAGGAGGGCTGCTGTGGCTGTGCATCCTCTCATCTTTCTCGATGCCCCTACGCAATTAGGGAGTCAGTTGCTTTCGTATTTCCAAGACCTGTTTACGCTGCCCGTTGCCATCACCGCGCTGATTCTGGCGTTTGTGCTGGCGCTGCTGGGCCTGGGCATCTCGTATGCCTTCCTGCGGCCCAAAGAAGTCTGCTCCTGGGTCTGCTCTGTGCACTTTTTAACGGTCATCGCGGCCCTGCTCGCGGGCTTGCTGGGTGGCTTTGGCCTGGCTGATGTCACCTTCAAAGACACCGGCGGCGGCAGCGGGTCGCTCATTACCGGCGCGGGCATTGCGCTGGTGGCGCTGGCGATCCCCATCTGGATTTTAGTCAAGTCGTTTGATTGGGTGGTCCTCAGCAACAAGCACGCCCGCCGCCACCGCGACCTGCGCACGCGGCAAGACAAACGGGTCCGCAACTGGACCGTCTTCCTGGTGCCGCTGCTGCTGGGCGCAGTGTTGATTGCGCTGGGCGTCCTCTTCAGTTCGCAAAAGCTCACCCCAACCGAAGAGGTGTTCACGCTGCTGGGCATCCTCTGGGTGCTGGCGATGGGCTACGAAATCCTCGCCTGGCTGCGCGCACGCGGGCGCCGCCGCAGGCTGAAGCAGTTGGGCAGCGGCCCCGCGTTGGACCGCGAAGCCGCCGCCAAACTCTGGACAGGCGGCATTGGCAGCTATCGCATCGGGCGCGGCGAAACCGAAGTCATCCACTGGGAAACATTCACCGAGCGCGTGGTCATCACCGAAGAACTCCTGCTGGAAGAAGACCGCGAGATTGATCTGGTCACGGTGGAAGAACAGGAAGTACGCGCTTCCGGCCTGATCCTGGCTGGCGCCGCTGGCGGCGCTGGCGTCGTGAATGGCATGCGCACCGGCTCCAACCCGCACATCAACGAGCACCGCCCCCAGCGCCAGTCGCAACCTGGGCGTTTCCGCCAGCGCTGGGGCTTGATCATCTCGATGGCGGTGATCGCGCTGATCGCCATCATCATTGCTTCCAGTTCTGGCGTGTCGTTCAACACCACCCAGGGCGAGGGCATTGTTGCGGCGTTCCTGATTCCAGTGCTGTTCTTGATCTTCAACCGCTTCCGGCGCGACAACGAGCGCAAGTTCGCTTCCGAGATGGTGGATAAGGTTGCGACGGTCCAGCCTATCGCGGTGGCAACGCCCGCGCGTCCAGCGTTTGGCGCGGCCTCGGCAGGCGCAGCGGCTGCTCCGGCTCCACAGGCGCCAGCGGCGAGCACGGCCAGCACCGCGCAGACAGCGCCACCGCCTGCGGCGCTGCGCCCCACGCGGCCAACCCCCGTTGTGCCGCCAGCGCCCCCGCCGGTCATCCTGCCCAAAGAGCCAGAAGAATCGCCCACCATGCCTTCGGTGGATACCGCAGCGGCGGCTTCGGCGGCAGCGCTGGCAGCAGGTCAGGCGCATGTCAACCCCGATATTGCCGACGACACGCTGATCATGCGGCCAGAAGCTATTGCGCCCGCGCCGGTCAGCGCTGGTGATACCGACACGGCAGAAGCGAGCCAGGCGCTTCAGGACGCGAACTATCCCGCCACTGCCGGGCAACTGCTCGCGCATGCGCGCCGCAAAAAGGTATCGCGGCGCATTATCACCTGGCTGGAGACAGTAGAAACCACCACCGTCTTTGCCAGCGTCGTCGCTGCTGCCGATCACTATCGCAAGCATCGCGCGGCAGCAGCCAAAGCCCAGGACGAAGAACAGACCATCACGGTTGTGCCCGCCAGCGCTGCGGCAGCGGAACCCGTGGCGGCGGATGACGAAGCCTCGCAGGAAGCCGCGCAATCGCTTGGCGACGCCAGCTATCCCGCTACCGCCGGGCAATTGCTGGAACACGCCCGGCGCAAAAAGGTGACGCGGCGCATCATCACCTGGCTGGAGGCACTGGAAATCACCACCGTCTTTGCCAGTATTGCCGTCGTCATCGAGCGCTATCGCCACCATCGTGATGAGGTCAAGGCGAGCGACGAGGAGCAAACGATCACGATTGCGCCCAGCGCCCCGGCGAAGGGCGGGCAAGTCGTCTCCAGCCGTATCTCCATCACCGAGTTCCAGCACTACCTCAAGGGCGTGCATTATCCGGCCAACCGCGCGCGCTTGCTGGAACAGGCGAGCAGCAATGGCGCAACGGCCAATATGGTTGCCAGGCTGGAAGAACTCGACGCCAGCTATGAATTTGGCAGCGTGGGCGAAGTCATGCGCGGGTACGTCTTCTACCACTACCTCAGCGACGCCAGCTATCCGTCCACCCGCGATCAACTGCTGGCGCATGCCCGCGCCAAGAAAGCCTCGCGCAGCCTGATATTGTGGTTGGAATCGGTCACGGTAACGACAACCTTCACCACCTCCACCGAAGCCATGCGCAGCTTTGCCAGCTACCATCTGGCCGAGGAGGAGATCGAGAAAGAAGTCGTGGAGACGACGCCCAGCGCCGAGGCCCTCGCCGAGGCAGAGGAAGAGACGCTGCCGCCGCCTTCAGCAGGCCGCCGCGTGACCACCAGCATCAAGATCACCGATTTCCAGCGCTATCTACACGGTATCCGCTATCCAGTCACCCGCGCGCAGTTGCTGGAGCGTGCCCAGGCCAACAACGCTCCAGAAAATATGATTGCGCGGCTGAGTGAGCTTGATGAGACGTACACCTTTCACGGCGTCACCGAAGTCATGCGCGGGTATGTCTTCTACCACTACCTGAAGAACATCAAGTATCCGGCCAACCGCGATCACCTGCTGACCGAGGCGCGCTCCAGAAAAGCCACGCGCTCCTTGTTGACCTGGCTGGAGAACGTCTACGTCACGATGATCTTCACCTCCAGAACCGAGGCGATGCAGAGCTACGCGCGCTTTAAGGTGGCAGAAGCCGAGGTGGAAGAGGAGGTCGAAGAGGTCGAGGAGGAGGAAGCGACCATCACCCTGGTACCCCAGGCACAGGCAAGCGTAGACGAAGAGGAAGACGAGGAGGATGAGGAAGAAGTTGAGGTGGAGGGCCAGGGCAGCGCCAGGGTGCGGCGCATCCGCATCACCGAGTTCCAGCACTATCTCAAGGGCACGGACTACCCGGCAGATCGCGCGGAACTGCTGGAGAACGCCCGCAAGAACAACGCTTCCGACACCATGATCGGCATTTTGGAAGAACTGGACCCCACCTATGAGTTTACCGGCGTCAGGGATGTCATGCGCGGCTACTCCTACCATCGGTACCTGTATGGCATCACTTACCCGACGACCCGCGAGAAGCTGTTGGAGCGTGCCCGCGAAAACCGCGCATCCAGCAGCCTGACACGCTGGCTGGAAGGGCTGAGCGACACCGCCAGCTTTGCCAGCATGGGCGACGTGCTCAAGAACGCCAGGCGTTCCTAACGTCTGCGCAGCAAGAACGGGGGCAGGCATCTGGTTTTGACGCCTGCCCCCGCCTTGTGGCCTTTTCGCCTATTTCATCTCGCCGTAGGCTTTCATCACATCCTGCGGCCCCTTAAACTCCTGGTCGGGGAATTGTTGAATGACCTGCACGACCTCGTTGGGGGCGGCATTCTTTCTGGCTGTCTCCACCAGATCGCGCTTCTTGGCCGGGTAATCTACTCCTTTCAGATACTTCTGCACATTAGAGGGCGACTCGCCCCCGACTCCGCGTGACGACGACATGGTATGTGCTCCTTTAGCTTCTTGCTGCAAAGAATCTGGTCGCGCGGCCCCTTCCGGCAAAGCAACTGCCCGGTGAGTACGTGACCTCTCCAGTGGGTGACGTTTTTCAACCCGCTGAAGGGACTGCACACGGCATACCGAGCTAAGCTATTACAGAAGCACCATCGAGCAGATGATAAATGGCCCAAATTGGCTATCAGGATTGCACGAGAGCGGCCAGGCGTGTATAGTTACCACGTTCCACGATACCATCTCGACAGATACTTTTGGAGTAGCAAGTTATTTTGAGAGTATTTCTGTAGAGCACAACAAGAAGCAGGAGAGAGACATGTTACATCCCGTTCGCATCCGTCCACGACGATCACAGGCGCCAGGTCAAGGGTTGGTGGAGTACGCGCTGATTATCGCGCTGGTAGCCATCGTGGTCATCGCTATCCTGGTTATCATGGGGCCACAAATCGGCGACATTTTCAGCAACATCACGAACGGCCTCTAGGCGCGGCTAACACAACCGTTGGGCAAGCTCCGGCGAGACGCTTGTAACTCCGGCGTCTCGCCGGTCCATCTCCCCGACGGGGACGCCGGGGCTACAAGCATCTCGCGCCGCTTCAGAGATACAGGAAGAGGGCGGCGCACGGCAGGCAGCACACCAGACTGATCACCCCAACCGCCACCAGGCTAAAGCTCAGCGAGGCTCCTCCCAGGCTGGCAAAGCCCATCACCCCCAACAACGCGAGGTAGCGAAACCAGCGGCGGCGCTTCTCCTCAGGGGTCAGGGGGCGCTTCGGCTTCTTCTGTGACGGCCTTGGGCGCCGTGTGGGGCGCGGGTCTGGCTCCCACTGATCTCTGGAGGGGCGGCGGGCCGGACGAGCGGGACGCTCCGACCACTCATCATCATCTGGCTCGAACCACTGCGGATTTGAGCCAGAGGGACCGCGTGGCGGACCGTTGACCCCGAAGCCAGAGTCGCGGCGGCGTGGAGGTCGGTTGAGGGGACCATCGTCTCTTTCAGGGGGTCGTTGGGGGTAGCGTCGGCCCAGATTCGCTCCAGAATCACCTGAGCGACGCGGGGGACGCTCGTTAAAGCGCGGTGGCGAGGAGGGCGAATCTGCGCGATAGTCGTGGAACGGCTCGCCCCAGAATATCTGGGGCTGCGCTCCGCGCACGCGGAGATCATTCATTGGTTTTTAAAACTTCTTTTCTAGCAAGCGATAGAACACAATAGAGAATTATTGGCATCTGCTGCCATTATGCCACACGAAGCCGCTCGCATCCCCCAACAGTACCGCCAGCGGGCATCTTTAGCGTTTTCTCCACAGGAGCAGCCCCCAGGCCAGCGCCATTGCCGCCAGCAGCCCGATGGGATGCAGCGAATGTTCCCCCGCCAGGCCCATTGCCTGCGTCACACTATCAGGCAGGCCAGTCACATAATCCCAATAGACCCTGGGAAACTCGATCAGAGAGAGCGGAAACCAGGTGCTGAAGAGATTGCTCTGCCGCTGCGCCTCGGCCAGCGCGTAATCGAGCAAGCCATATTGGGTCAACACAAAAGCGCCCCCCGCGCCCAGCGCCGCAAATATCCCTAAGCGCAGCGGGCGTGTCTCATAGAGCGCGGCCCGCGCCCCCAATCCACTCAACAGCCCCACCACTGCTGCCAGATACGGCAACTGCTGGTGCGTGAGCACGACAAGACCAATCCAGAGCACTCCACCCGCCAGCCCACCAATGGCTGCGCCCAGCAGCGCGTTGAGGCTGGCCGAGAGCGTCAACGGCAGCTCAACTGGCTTCTCCTCTTCCTCCCAGAGCGAGGAAGAGTACATCTGAGCAAATTTTTCTTCGCGGTCTGCCTGGCGGCGCTTCTCCCGGCGGCTCTGTTTCGTGGCTGGTTCTTCTTCTTGAAACGACTCCTCTGCATACGGCGCTTCTTCCAGCGGCGGCTCCGGGGCTGGCGGCGCCTCGTCCCGATACGCCCGCGCAGAAGGTTGCATGGGAGGACGCCCTTGCGCTGGCCCATAGTAGCCAGGTGGCGGGCCTGCCCTGGGGGGCATTGGCTCTTCTTCCTGCCAGGGCGGTTCGGGAAGCGGCTGCGATGGTCCGCGCCTGGGGTCCAGGGAAGGAACTGGCCGGGACATTCCAGAACTGCGCCTGCCTGGAGGCGCCTGGTAAGGCGGTTCCGGCTCCTCTCCTTCTGGCATGAGTTGACGGAACGGCTGCGACACCTGCCGCGTGGGGGCGCCGGGCGGCGCAAACTGGCCGCTCCTTAGCCCAGGCAGCGGACCGGATTGGCGCGGCATGGGTGGGCGCACGGGGGCTGGCCTGCCCTCCGTCGGGGGTAGCTGCGAGTAGGCATCGGGATCATCCCAGCCGGTTGGCGCGGGGCGGCGCTGTTCGCGCTCTCCGCCTCCCGCGAAGGGCTGGGGCGGTCTGGCGGGGGGCGGGCGCCGCTCCTGGGCGGGTGGGTCTGGCGGAACGCCCCTGGCCCCAGGCCAATCCTGTGGCGCCCCGCAGCGCGGGCACCGCTCGGCTATATCGGGCAGGCCACAATTCCAGCAGCGTGCCATCTTGAGCACCTCATTTCTCGCAGCCGCCCATCCGTCCCGCCTCGCATGCCCTCTGCTTCTCGTACCTGAGCTACAGCAAAACGCAGGCATTATAGCAGACGCGGCGCAGTTGGCGCAAACGCTCACCATTTCGGGCTGGCAGCCCGCGCCACAAAGAGAACGGCTCTGCTTGTAGCGCGGGCTGCCCCCTCAAAGCAGGGGCGCGGCAGCCCGCCAGGGCGGGGTTGGGGTGGCTAGTCCCAGTCCATCCGGGGCAGCCGCACAATCATCGTGCTCCCATGACCAATCCCAGGACTTTCGGCGGTAATCGTCCCTCCATGTGCCTGAATGATGGCCCGCGCGATATACAGCCCCAGCCCCAGCCCCTGCGTCCTGGTGCGCTCGGCCTCGGCCCGCGCAAAACGTCGGAAAATGCGCTCCAGGTCGGCGGCGGCAATGCCCTGGCCCTGGTCCTCCACGCGCACTTCCACGTAGCCCGTCGTGGCGGCTGGCTCACCAGCCAGCATCTCGGCGCCTGGATGGGCATAGTGCTCGGACTCCACGACCACCACCGTGATCTTGATTTCGCCCGCGCCTGGCGAATACTTAATGGCATTGGCAACCAGATTCGTAAATACCTGGTCCAGCCGCACCTCATCACCCAGCACAAATAACAACAGCGGGGGCACATCCATCAAGATTTTGTGCTGCTCGGTCGTCACCTGCTGCGCTTCGGCCACCCGCCGCAGCAGCGCGCCCAACGCCACTGGGCGCCGTCGCAGTTCAAGGCGCCCCATATCAGCGCGGGCCGCGTCCGTGAGTTCCCCAACCAGCCGCGCCAGCCGCTCCGTTTGCCCCTCAATCTTTTCCACCCAGTGCATATCCCCGCGCCGTTCCTGGCCCATCGGCGCGTTGCGCACGCCGCGCCGCAAAAGCTGGGCAAAGCCGCGAATCGAGGTCACCGGGCTTTTCAGTTCATGCGCGGCCACCGCCAAAAACTCATCTTTGGCATGCTCCAGCGCCCGCGCCTGGGTCACATCCACCAGCCCACAGACCGCCCCCACAATTGGCCCATTTTCGGCGCGGTCCCTGATGGGCGCGGCGCTGACCCGCGCATACCACTCGTTTCCGGTGGAAGGCTGCCTGAGCAGCAGTTCCATATCGTGGACGGTTTCGCCCAGCAGCGCCCGCGCCATTGGGAAATCTTGTGTGGCAAGCATCTCCCCATTGGGCAGACGCACCTGAAAGGGAGCCAGAAAGTCCGACAGAAATCCAGGATAGGAGGTCTGCACGCCCAGCAAGTTGCGGCCTGCCGGGTTAATCAGAAAAATAGCCCCCTGGGAATCGCACACCAGCACGCCATCCGTGACGGCCTCCAGCACCGAGAGAATATAATGCGCCCGCTGATCGGCCAGCCGCGCCAGCAGTTCCAGATGCGCGCGGGTTTGCTGCTCATCGCTTGCCAGATGGAAGTTGAGCAGCGCGGCTTCCAGATGGCCCTGCGCGTCGTAGAGGGGCCGCCCGCTAAAGACGAGCAGACGCTCCGAGGTTCCGGGGCAGGCGTAGCGCACCACCATCTCCTGAAAATGCTCGCCGCACAGCACCCGCATCATCGGCCATTGCCCCTGGGCCAGCACCTCGCCGCTGGTAGCGCTCCAGCGCGTTTGCAAAAACTGCTGCATGTGGCCTGTCCTGGCCCGGCTGGTGCCCGCCAGCGTGGGGAAAGAAAGAAACTGTCTGCCAGCGGAATTAAGCCGGATGATCTGCCCGCCGGGTGCCACCAGCATCACCCCCTCACTCAGGCTCTCGATCACCTGCTCCAGCTCCGCCGAAGCCTCCACCAGCGCCTGATAGCGCTGGCCCATAGCGCGCGCCAGCCCCAGCCGCCCGGCCAACTCCAGATTTTCCAGGGCCAGCGCGATCTGATCAGCCAGGAGGGTAAACATCCGCAGATCATTCTCGCTAAAATCCGGCGCCTGGGTGCGGCGTCCCACCGCCATCACCCCCAGTGCCCAGCCTGGTCCGGCGGGCATCTGGTCCAGCATCTGATCATCCTGCCCAAGTGGGCGCGTGTTCATGGGCTGAGGCAGCGGCAGCAGCGAAGGCGACACCACCAGCGGCACATAGAGCCAGCGCCGCACGCCGCGTGTGACGGCCTCCTGGTAGAGCGCTGGCAGGCCCGCCTGCTCGCTGACCATCGGCTGCTGCGAAAGAAACGTCTGTCGGATTGGCCCATGTTGGGGCACCAGCGTGTTGCGTTGCAGCAGTTCCTCGCTCAAAGGCACGCCATACAGCGCGCGCAGCCGCAAGGCCGTCTTTTCTGGAGAAGCTGGCGTTTCCTGGCCCACGTAGACGGGCAATGGGTCGGCCAGATACAGCGCGCACAGCGAGGCGTGCAGCATCTGAGCCACGCGCATCACCTGGGCATTGATCAGGGCATCTACCTGCTGGGGCACTCCCCCAGCGACATCAGCGTCAAAGCCAGCCGCGCTCCCGTCGAACGATACATCCGCCAGACCTGGGGCCAGGATGGCATCATCGAGCACGGCAAGTAACCTGGCTACATCCTTTTCCTGCCTCCATCCAGCAGGAGGCTCAGTTTCCTGGAATCCGGGGTGCTGCTCCATAACACCGCTCACTCTCCTGGGCGCTCTACACATGCCGGAGGCCAGAGCAAGGCGCTCCTGGCCGAAAAATTGCGGCAAAGGCCATATGGCAGAGTTTTCGCCGCCCATTTGGGGCCAGCAAGATGCGCGCCAAGAATGGATGAGCAGCGCTCGGTTTTCGCGTGTCTCGCCAAACATTCGCCCCACCTTTTTTGGTGAAAATGGTTCTGGGGTCTTGACTTTATTGAACTTTTGTTCTATAATCCCCTGTAGAGGAATTGAGGCTCCTCCTGCAAAGAGGCGTTCACCTTGTCCTCCGCTCCATAGGTGACGGCCTCTTGCCTTCTCCGCTCCACTCCCCTTCAGCAATCATCACGCCAAAGCTGCCAAAATGTGAGCAGATTTACATACCGGAACGCGAATGGCTCGCTCATGGATACATCGCATGTGTGGCAACACAGCGCGCTAGCGCCGTTTGCGCTGTATCAACACGCGAAAGCCGCCCAGCCCTGCCGGGTCCAGCAGCACGCCCACCGCATTGCGCAGACTGTAAAGCCGCAGCAGATCGGCCTGGCCCTGATCGCTCTGGCGGGCGGTATCGGCGGCGGCAAACTGGCTGGCACGTAGCGCCTCCACCTCCTCGTTGATGCCCAGGCCCAACAAAAACTCGCGCTGGGTGGTGAAGCGAATCCGGCGCAGACCGGCGTGGTGGCCTTCCTCAATCAGCGCCGTGAAATTCACGTGCGCGGTCATATCCTGCTGGCCGGGGCGCAGCAGGGATTCCTCATTGGTGCTGTGGCGAAAGTAGCACAGCAGCGTCCCGCGCCGCCGCCAGCGCGTATAGAGGCGGCGGGCCGTGTCGCCATAATCAATCGTCAGCACAAAGCCGCCGCGCCGCAGACGTTCCGCCGTCGCGCGCATCCACGCCAGCGCCCGCAGGTTGACCTCAGCACGCCAGCCCTCCCCAAACGCCCGCCAGGGCACCTTGAAGCGGTCCAGATAGTCCGCCACTACTGGCGACGATGGCTCCCCCAGGTGCTCGGCCAGCCGCCCATCCTGCTCCACGACAAAGACCTCCAGCAGCCGCCCATCTCGCGCTTCCACCAGATGCACCGGAAACGCATCTATCAACTCATTGGAGAGGACGACATGCGGCGCGACATACCCAGATGTAAGTATATCCACCCCCTGATAGACCATCGCCCGCGCCAGATTGGGCCAGCGCTTCTGCACCGCCTCCTGAAGGTATCGGAACAGCACACCCTGCCCCGCGCCTTGCTCCACGACTACAAACGGGCTGGGCCGCTTCAGCGCCTCCCAGAACTGCGCGAGTTGCCGGGCCAGGCAGACCCCAAAGAGCGGATGCAGGTGTGGGCTGGTGAAGAAGTCGCCGCTCCAGCCGACTTTCGGAGCGCCAGCCGTGTAGTAGCCAAACTGCGGATGATAGAGCGCCAGGTCCATATACTCGGCAAACGTCAGCGCACCGCCCGCGCGCAGGCGCTCGTGGATGATGGCTTCCAGCGGCGTAGGGGAGGGAGGCATAGCAAGCCTTTCCGGTGAGGCGGATTTTGGAAAGCGAGAGAGGCAGCATATTGGCTGCCTCTCTGTGTTCATCTGGCGACGATGGCCCTGCTCAACCGCGCTACTGCCCAGGATACTGGGGCGGCTGCTGGCCGGGATACTGCCCAGGATACTGCTGCTGCGGCTGCTGATATTGTGGCGGATAGGGCTGCGACCCCGGCTGTGCATAGGGCTGCGACATTGGCTGCCCATAGGGCTGCGAGCCGGGCTGCTGATAGGTTGGCTGCCCGCCCAGCGGCATGCCCATCATGCCAGGCATCGCTGGCTTTTTGAGAAAGTTGAAGTACAGATAGACGCCGCCAGCCGCAAGAGTAGCCAGGAAACCGAGCCAGAAGCCAAAACCAGGGCCGACAGAAGCGGAAACACCCAGGGCAGACAGGGCAGCCTTCTGGTCGCTGGAGAGAATGGTAAAGGCCCGAATCATGTAGGCGAGTTCAACCACGAGAGCTACGCCTGCGGCGATCAAAGTGTACATCTGCCCCTGCCTGGCATTCAGTTTCCCCAGCGCGGTGAGGACCGGGAGGGCGATGAGCGCGATGCTCGCCAGGATTACCAACCACACCAGCGTAAAGAAGAAGCTTGAATCGTTCACATTAGCGCTGCCATTGTTCGTAGCCACAGCGAAGGCATTGTACGACTGAGATTGACTGCTGAAGGCCGAACTGACACTTACACTGAACCAGGGCAGGACCAGAGAGATTAACAACACCACCCCACCAATGAGACAAACCTGTCCAGTCTGACCCAGATTCTTCCAGAAGGCACCGAAATCAAAGCCCGCTCCTCCCGGCGCTGCGGGCGCGCCATAGGGCGCCTGTCCGCCAGCGTACTGAGCATAGTTCGTTGGCTGCGACTGTGGATAGCTCGGCTGGGATTGCTGCTGCTGATAGCCCGGCTGGGATTGCTGGTAGCCCTGCTGGGTCGGCGGATACTGCTGCTGAGTTGGCGGGTAC
>DATBGS010000144.1:0-80539 GCA_036557885.1 Ktedonobacterales bacterium | reverse complement strand
TGCCTGCCCACACCCGCTCGACCTGATCGTTCGCGGCCAGCCGCACGGTGGCTCTACGTCTTGACTGAGGGGCACCAGACGCTCTCGGCGCAAAACTCGTCTTCAATCCGCACAAATTGACGCTGCTCACGCCGCTGTGCTATAGTCCTGAAGAGGAAACCCCTGACGAAGCCTCATTTTCGCTTGCGAGGAACAACACACGGCCCATGCCTACCTCAACCCCAATCGCCCATGCTTCTCCAGAGCATCTGGCACGCGAGCCGCGTGTCGCGGCGGCGCTGTCCTGGCTGCGCGCGCATGAAGAGGAGACGCTTGCCGAGCAAATCGCTTTTTGCGAGGTGCCAGCCCCGCCATTCAACGAGCAGGCGCGTGGCGCGCACCTGATCAGCCGGTTAAAAGCAGAGGGTGTGACGGAAGTACGCCAGGATAGCGAGGGCAATGTGATTGCGCGCCTGTCGTCGCAAGAGGACTGGCCGCTGGTGGTTGTGGCTGCCCATCTGGATAGCGTCTTTCCAGCGGAAGTGCAGCCAAAGGTGCAGCGTTCTGGCTCCATCCTGCGGGCGCCCGGCATTGGCGATAATGCGCGGGGACTGGCAAGTATGCTGATGCTGGCGAGGGTGCTGCGGGAAGTGGGGGTGCGGCCACGCCTGCCGCTGGTGCTGGTGGGGACAGTAGGCGAAGAGGGCGCGGGCAACCTGCGCGGTGTGCGCCATCTGCTGGCACACGAAATTGCGCCGGAGCAGATTGGCGCGTTTCTGGTGGTAGATGGCCTGCACGCCAGCTATGTCACCGCCAGCGGTCAGGGCGTGATTCGCGAGCGTGTCACCTGTCGCGGGCCAGGCGGCCATAGCTATGTGCATTTTGGGCGGGCTAACCCAATCTACGCGCTGGGCCGGGCGCTGGCGGAAATTGCCACGCTCGCATCACGATTGATTCCTGCTCCTGGGATGCCAGGCACCGCCCAGGCTCCAGCGGCGACCTGTAGTGTCACGCGGATGGGCGGCGGAACCTCGATCAACGCGCTTCCAGAGGAAGCCTGGTTCGAGATTGATCTGCGCGCCGCCGACGCGCAGAAATTAGCGGAGATCCACCGCGCCTATCGTGTAGCGGTGGAAAGGGCGGTGCGCTCTGAGCAAGGCCGCAGCGCCTTCGATCCGCCTGATGCTGCGCAAAAATTGTCTCTGACCTTCACTGCCCTGGGTGAGCGCCCTGCCGGACGCATGCCTGCTGATGCGCCATTGGTGCGCGCGGCCCTGGCCGCAGCGCGTTATGTTGCGAATGAGGCGCATCTGGGCGAGCCAGCCAGTTGCGATGTCAATATTCCCCTGTCGCTGGGAGTGCCTGGGGTGGTCATCGGTGGCGGTGGCTCTGGCGGCGATACGCACGCCCTGAGCGAATGGTATGACGCGACCAACAGCTTCCAGGGGCCGCAACTCTTGCTCTTGCTGAGCTTGATGATCGCTGGCCTGGCAGAGAGCAACAACACGTGAGATGTTGGCGTATATTGAAGTAGGAAATATGTGATTTGCCGTGTTTGCCCCTGCCCGCGATGCAGTTGTCGGCTGGGGCTGGTGCTACAAAAGGAGCTTTATTTTGCCAGCTGCACTTTCAAAGCGCGATGAAGTCAGGGTTGAAGATACCTGGGACTTGAGCACTATTTACCCCACTACTGATGCCTGGGAGAAAAACCTCGCCTGGGTGAATGAGGAACTGCCGAAACTGGCTGCCTACCAGGGGACGGTGGGAAAAGACGCCCAGACCTTGTACAGCCTATTCCAGCTTGATAACAAGGTTTCCGAGGTGCTGGGGCGCCTGTATGTCTACGCCCATTTGCTCTCCGATGAAGATACGGCGAACGGGCCAAACCAGGCGCGCGTGGGCCGGGTGATGATGCTGGCCGCGAAAGCTGCCGCCGCCACCGCGTTCATCCGGCCAGAGGTGCTGGAGCTTTCGCAGGAGCGCCTGGGGGCGTTCTTCAAAGATGAGCCGCGTCTGGAACTCTATCGCCACTTTCTGGATGATTGGATGCGCGCCAAGCCGCATGTGCGCTCCGCAGAGGTGGAGGCGCTGCTGGCGGAAGCCATCGAGCCGCTGCAAGCACCAAGCCAGATTTTTAATATGCTCAACAATGCTGACCTGAAGCTGCCAACGATCAAGGATGAACAAGGGCAGGATGTTGAGCTAACCAAGGGCAACTATATTCTCTTTCTGGAGAATAAAGACCGGCGCGTGCGCAAAGATGCGTTTGAGGCTATGCACGGTTCATTCCTCAACCAGCGCAATACGCTGGCAGCTACGCTGAATGGCGAGGTGAAAACGCATGTGTTTGGTGCCAGGGCACGCCATTATTCCTCCTCGCTGGAGGCGGCGCTCGACGCCAATAACATTCCCGTGAGCGTCTACACCAATCTGGTTGATACGGTAGCCAATAACCTGGGCGTGCTGCATCGCTATCTGCGCCTGCGCAAGAAGCTGCTGGGCCTGGATGAACTGCATATGTACGATCTGTACGTGCCGATGGTGGCCGAGGTCGAATACAAGGTGACGTTTGAGCAGGCCAAGGCCACCGTTGCCAGGGCGCTGGCGCCGCTTGGTGAGGATTATGTAGCCGATATGGTGCGCGGCTTCGACTCGCGCTGGATTGATGTCTATGAGAACCAGGGCAAGCGCGGCGGCGCGTATAGTGGTGGAACCTATGGCACGAATCCTTTTGTGCTGCTGAACCATCAGGACAACCTGAACAGCATGTACACCCTGGCCCACGAGTTCGGCCACTCCATGCACTCGTTTTATACCCGCCGCACCCAGCCCTTTGTCTATGGCGATTACACGATCTTCGTCGCAGAGGTCGCCTCCACGCTGAATGAGGCGCTGCTAACGCCTTTCCTGCTTCAGGAGACAAGTGATCGCCTGCTGCGCATGTATATCATCAATCACTATCTGGAGGGTTTCCGCGCCACACTGTATCGCCAGACGATGTTTGCCGCCTTTGAGCAGCAGATTCACGCCGCCGCCGAAGCGAGCGAGCCGCTGACGGCAGATTCGCTTTCAGCGATGTACAAGGCGCTCAACGACAGCTATTACGGCGCGGAAGTGCATGTGGATGATCTGATTGCGATTGAGTGGGCGCGTATCCCCCATTTCTACTTCAACTTCTATGTGTTCCAGTACGCGACGGGCATCTCGGCAGCGGCAGCGCTGGCTAAGCAAATCCTGACCGAAGGCAAGCCAGCGGTGGAGCGCTACCGGCGTTTCCTGACGCGCGGCTCATCCGAATATAGCATCAACCTGCTGCGCGATGCCGGTGTGGATATGGCGTCACCTGAACCCGTCCAGCAGGCGCTTGATCTCTTTGGCGAATATGTGGGCGAGTTGGAAAAAATGGTGTAAATCGTGCTTGAAGTAACTTGCTCACGTCTTTGTTCGTAGTGAATAGTGAGGAGCTTCACTGCGCAACCGCGTTTTTGCGGTATAATAAAAAAAAGTGGTGCCATCTCGCAGTCGGCCCGAAAGCTGGCTGAGGGTTGAAACAAACAACGGGCGACAGAAATTGAGGTGCGGGTATGGGAACCCTGCTCTTGATTCTTTTGGCGGCTGTGCTGGTGGTGTTGGGTTTGCGAGCGTTGATTGTGGCTGGTGAGGCTTGGCAGCTTACCTGGCGTCTCTCGCTGACAGCCCGCGCCATGTTCGAGCAGGCGGCCCGCAATATTTCTGGCAAGTTCGCTGGCCCACGCCCAACCACGCCTACACACTAATAGCTTGCGCAGCCAGCCTTTCGGGCTGGTTGCATGAATAACGTCATTCATATAGAAAACGCTGAGCAGGCCAGTACGAAGCGAGCGCAAAGCAGCAGCGAGCCAGGAGAGTGAAAGCTGGCGCTTTGACCGCTTCCGAACCCACCCGCGAGTGCAAGTGTAAAGGCGCACAGCCTCTAAGCTTGCCGGAGTCCTCCCGTTATCGCAAGGAGCGGCCTCGAAGTATGTTTCCGGGCCGACAGAGCGGCTGCTCTTTGGGCAGCAAATGAAGGTGGTACCGCGAGAGCTTTGCCTCGTCCTTTGGTGGACGAGGCATTTTTGTTTATCCGTTTGCTTGTAGCACCGGCATCTTGCCGGTAGAGGGAGGGACAGGATGCGCGTTTCGCAACTTTTTCTGCGCACGCTGCGCGAGCCGCCAGCAGATGCAGAGACAACGAGCCATCAGTTATTGGTGCGAGGTGGCTTTGTGCGCCAGTTGACCGCCGGGGTGTATAGCTATCTCCCGCTGGGGCAGCGCGTGCTGCTCAAGATTGCGCAGATTATCCGCGAGGAGATGAACGCTGCTGGCGGGCAGGAAATCACCATGCCAGTGTTGCAGCCGCTGGAACTCTGGGAGATACGGCCAGCCAACGGGGGCATCAGCCGCGCCGAGGATATGGGGCCGGTACTCTTTCGGCTGAAAGATCGGCGCGGGCGCGATCTGGTGCTGGGGCCAACGCATGAGGAGGTGGTGACGCTGCTGGCAAAAGAGATGGCTAGCAGCTATCGCAGCTTGCCGCAGCGCCTCTATCAAATCCAGACCAAGTTTCGAGACGAGGCCCGCCCGCGCGCTGGCATCATTCGCTTGCGCCAGTTTTTGATGAAAGACCTCTACAGCTTTGACGCGGATGAAGCGGGGATGAATGTCAGCTATCGGGCTATGATCGCAGCCTATAAGCGCATCTTTGCTCGCTGTGGGCTGAATGTATTGATGGTTGAGGCGGACAGCGGCGCCATTGGCGGCAAAGACTCGCAAGAGTTTCTGGCGCTCAGCGAGGCGGGCGAGGACGATGCCATCTTTTGCGCCAACTGTGGCTACGCTGCCAACCGCGAAAAAGCGGAGTTTGTGCGTTCAGCCCTGCCAGATGAGCCAGAGGCCGCGCTGGAGGAAGTTCACACGCCGGGCCAAAAAACCATTGCTGATCTGACCGTGTTCCTGAAGATTCCAGCAGCCAAAACGCTCAAGTCAGTCTGCTACAGCGCCGATGGGCGGCTGATCTTTGCTCTGGTGCGCGGCGATCTGGAGGTCAACGAGGTCAAGCTGTACAACGCCGTCAGCCGCGCCGGGCTGAACGCCAGCACGCTGCATCTTGCCACGCCAGAAGAGATGGCGAGCGGCGGGAGGGTGGTCGCAGGGTATACCTCGCCAATCGGGTTGGATGACAAGCGCGTGCTGGTGATTGCCGATACCTCGGTGCAGATAGGCAAGAACTTTGTGGCGGGAGCCAACCGCGAGGACTATCACGTACTGAACGCTAATGCTGGCCGAGATTTTCGCGTGGATGTCTGGACCGATCTGGCTTCGGCTTATGCGGGCGCGACATGTGCGCGCTGTGGGGGCACGCTGGGCGTGCAGCGCGGCGCGGAGCTTGGGCATGCCTTTAAGCTGGGCACCAGATATACCCAGGCGTTTGACGCGACCTTCCTGGGCGAAGACGGGCAGGAGCGGCTGATGCTGATGGGCTGCTATGGCATCGGGCTTGATCGCATCATGGCGCTGGCTGTCGAGCAGCATCACGACCAGCGTGGCATCTGCTGGCCGCTGGAACTCGCGCCATTTCAGGTTGTTATCTGCGCACTGGGCACAGGCGACGCTGAGGTGGAAAGCGCAGCCGGGCGCCTGTATACCACACTCTGCAAGGCGGGCGTTGAGGTGCTCTATGATGACCGTACAGAATCGGCAGGCGTTAAGTTTAACGACGCCGATCTGATTGGCATTCCACTGCGCCTGGTGGTCAGCAAGCGCGCGCTCGCTAAAGGCGGCGTGGAGTGGAAGCTGCGCGCGGAGGAGCAAGCGCGTCTGGTGGCACTGGATGATGTACTGAATGAGGTGCAGGCGTTCATTCGCTTGTAGCGTGGGCACCGGCTTCCAGCCGGTGGTACAGGTGAAGCACCACTTGTACCACCGGCTGGAAGCCGGTGCGTCTCCTGCGCTAGCGGAGCGCAACCGGCTCAATCGGCTTGAGGCCCGCTTCAATCTCTTTGCGGCGAGGCTCCAGGAAAGGTGGCAGGGCAAGCTGTTCGCCAAGGTGCTCTGCGTCTTCATCAGTGGCAAAGCCGGGGCCATCGGTGGCAATCTCAAACAACACGCCGCCTGGCTCCCTGAAGTACAGAGAGCGGAAGTAAAAGCGGTCAATCACCGGGGTGACATGCAGCCCAACACTATCTACGCGCTCACGCCAGGCCGCGTGCTCATCTTGGTTAGGGGTGCGGAACGCCACATGATGCACTCCGCCGGAGCCAACATACAGGCGGCGCGGCAGGTCGGGGCGAGCGATCAGCCGCACTTCTGCTCCAGGTCCGCCAGGGCCAACTTCATAGGCGACTATCTGGTGGCCGTCAACCGTTTCCTCCCATGCCTTCCTGAAGCCCATCACTTCGGTGAGCACCAGAGAGGTTGGCTCCAGGCTGGCAATGGTCAGCGAGACGCCCGCCAACCCGCGAATGCCATAGGCCGGGTCCACCGGACTCTTCTTCCAGGGCGTGCCCGGCGCGACGCCTGCTGCGCTTTCGGGCAGCGTATCATCTATCAGTTCCAGGCGTTGGCCCTCTGGGTCGGTGAAGGGAAGCACAGCCCTGCCGCCGCGCTCGATGATCTCACTTTGCGCCACGTTGTATTCCGCAAAGCGCTTTGCCCACCATTCCAGCGCCTTCTGGCCGGGAACCCGGAAAGAAGTAGCTGAAATTGTTCCGGCACCGGGGCGATGCGGGCCAGCCTGCGCCCAATCAAAAAACGTCATATCGGTGCCAGGATGCCCAACTTCATCTGCGTAAAACAGGTGATAGGCTGAGACGTCATCCTGGTTGACGGTTTTCTTGACCAGTCGCAGCCCTAACACTTGCGTGTAAAAGGCAACGTTGCCAGAAGCGTTGCTGGTGACAGCGGTCACATGGTGTAATCCACCAAGGTTCATTGAAGTCCTCTTTCTTTTTTCAAGGCTTCTCGCCTGGAAAAGCCCAAACTTTTTGCAGACGCGGAACACGTATGACAATAGTTTAGCCCTAAACCCTCTGAAAGTCAAGGGGCAATCTGCGTTTTCCGGGTGGGCAAAAATGCTTTCGCGCTAGATAATATGCTTCAGTACCAGAAGTTTGCATTATCCCCGGAAAAGAGAAAGGGCAACGCACATGCCAACAGAAACCAACAAAGCCGCGATTCGCCACTACATTGAGGAAGCCTGGAACAAGGGCAACGTGGGCATCATTGACGAACTCATGACCCTAGGCTATCAGCGCCATTTGACCAGCGCGACGCTTGACCGCGAGGGCCAGAAGCAGCGCATCCTGGGGTTTCGCCGCGCCTTCCCCGATATTCATCTGACGGTAAAAGGTATGGTGGCCGAAGGTGAACTGGTGACGTTTCGCTTAGAGTTGGTTGGGACGCACCAGGGCGCGTTTATGGGGGTGCCAGCAACCGGCAAGCAGATGAGGACGGAAGCCATAGATATGGCGCGCTTTGAACATGACAAAGTAGCAGAGCAGTGGGGCGTCACTGATCTGGTGGCCGTGTTGCAGCAAATTGGGGGCCTCCCCACTGCATAGAGCGCTGCTTCTCTTACTCTGGGCTTGACATAGAACAGATTTTCCAGTATAGTTGGCCTGGTAAAGAACCTGTTCTTGTCAGTTGCTATGAAATCAGGAGGCAAACAATGATCACCAGCATTCACACCATCTCCATTTATGTTTCTGACCAGGACCGCGCCCTGGAGTTTTACCGCGATGCGCTTGGCTTTGCGGTCATCACCGATGATCGCTCCATCCCCGGCTATCGCTGGCTGACGCTTGCCCCAAAGGGCAGCCAGACCTCCTTCCAGATTTTCCATGTGACACCAGACCGCACAGATGAAGCCGCCAGGATGGGTACGCATACCGGCGTCGTCCTCTACACCGACGATATTCACACTGACCATGACAACATGAAAGCGCGTGGGGTGAAGATTACCGAAGCGCTGCGGCAAGAGATGTGGGGCTGGGAAATGCAGTTTGCTGACCCCGATGGGAACACGTTTGAACTCGTGCAGCCCGCTGCTGTGTAAAGGTGAATCGCTGTGGAGAACGAACCATCAGTGGCTTCCTTTGCTGTGCAGGAGCTACCCGCATCGCCTGAATGCCTGAAAATGCAGGCAGATTTTCCTGGGATACTGCCAGAAAAGCTGTTTGACTACTGGACAAAGCCGGGCCTGCTTTGTTTGTGGTGGCCGCCAGAAGCCGAGATTGAGCCACGCGAGGGCGGCAAGTACCATCTCGCCTGGCCGCGCAGCAATTGGCACCTGCGGGGGCGCTACCTGGCTTTTGAGCGTGGCAAACACCTCGCGTTTACCTGGAAGTGGGATGCTGATCCAAAAGATGCCTCCCCAAAGCAGGTGTCTCTCAGCTTTGTTGCTCTGGATGGCGGGACGCAGATTCTTCTCACGCATGGCCCCTATACAGACTCCAGCGAAGATGCCGAGGCCAGAGCAGGCCATCTGGAAGGCTGGACCCATTTCCTGAGCCAACTTCACCAGGCTTGCTCGGAGGCATGAGAAGAGAGGAAGGACGCTTTTGGCTGCTATGACACAATCCGAGCTTCTGTCGGCCATGCAGACAGAACGTGCTCATCTGGATGCTGCGCTGGCCGAAGTGGGCGAGGCGCGCATGACCCAGCCTGGCGTGGAAGGCGACTGGTCTATCAAAGACCTCGTTGCCCATATCGTCTGGTATGAGCGTGAGATGGTGGCGCTTTTACAGACACGAACGCTCGCTGGCTCTGACCTCTGGAACCTGCCCAACGCTGAGCGCAACGCGGCCATCTTTGCGCAAGGCCGCGAGCGCCCGTTGCAAGACGTGCTGAGAGAAGCTCAGCACGTCTATGCCCAGTTGCTTGAACAGGCGCGAACGCTTTCCGATGAGGAGATCAACGATGCGCGGCGCTTTCAGGGAATGCCTGAAGCGTGGGTGCCCTGGCGGATTCTTGCCGAAAACACCTGGGAACACTACCGCGATCATGCTGCCTCTATTCGCGTGTGGCTGAACCAGTAAAAGGCAGTAGATCGCGCACGTTCCTGGCTTCGTGCAATCCCCAAATGCGGGCAATGACCCGCTCAATTTCCTCTGGCGTTGCGCCTTGCTGATATGCTGCCAGCAGGTGTGCTTTATCTTCAAGTTCGGCGCGGCTCAGGGAGTTTTCCGGGTCGCCCTTGGGCACATCCACGCGGCATGTGATGTGCTGTCCATCTGTTGTCTCCACTTCCACCAGACCAATCCAGCGTTCGGGGTAGGCGCGATCAATCTCCAGGTCCAGCACCATCTCCACACGACTCAGGAATTCGCGGATGGGCTGATCTTGCAGCGCGGCGTCTGAAAAATCGGTGACGCTGGCATGCCCCTTGAGCGCGGCAAGCGCGAGCACAAAGCCCATCGAGAACTTGGCTTGATGGACGGTGCGCGGGTCCGTGACCGGCCCTAGTACATCAATGGCAGCCTGATGCACATGGGCGCGGATATGCTTTATCTGGTCCACGCTCAAATTGTGCTGCTGCATCGCTTGCAGCAGCGCGTCTGCGGCAGGGTGCGTATGGCGGCAGGATGCGTGATATTTGAACGAGGTTTCCAGCACCGCCCAGCGCGTGCCCAGCCCATCAACGAGCTTGCCAGGATCGGCGTCCTGCGACATTCCTGCGGCCATGCCCTGCTCGCCTTCCAGAATGCGCTGCGCACCAGTGAAGCCGTCGCGGGCCAGATACGCGGCCAGCAGCCCATCGGCAGCGGCTTTCGCGGTGTGTAGTTGCTTGGAATCGGCGGCGTCGCGCAGAAACTCCCACAGACCAGCCGCTTGCGTGCCTGCCGAACCTAGCGCGTTGAGCATGGTATGTTCGTCTGCGCCCAGCAGGTGCGCGACCCCAGCAGCGGCGGCCAGCGTGCCTGCTGTGCCGGTAGTGTGAAAGACGCGATAATGCGAACGCCCCAAGAACGCGCCTACGCGCACGCCAGCCTCGTAGCCCACAACGGCAGCGGTGAGAAAATCGCGCCCGGATGCGCCGGTTTCTTGCGCAGCGGCCAGGACCGCCGGAAAGACGACGGTGGCAGGATGAAAGACGGCGCCGTTATGCACATCATCTTGCTCGACGACATGCGAAGAGGCGCCGTTTATCAGGGCGGCAAAGAGCGGCGACGTGCGACGACGCGACACCAGAATCTCGCTTGGGCCATCCGCTGGCCCCATCGCCTGGGCAAAGCGCTCCAGGCTGCGCACCGGGCGGGCGTTGCGCCCAGCCAATGCCGAGGCAATCCAATCCAGAAAGAGGTCTTCGGTACGGGCAACGACAGCGGGGGGAAGCTGGTCAAAGCGGAGAGTAGCGAGGAAATCAGCAAGCTGAGCGGTCAGTCTGGCGGGAGTAGTAGTCGTGCTCATGGCGATTCTCCTGGCGTCAGCCGCGCGATTTTTGGCTCATAGCCGCGCTTGTAGACCATGAGCGTGCGCTTAAACGTGATGACAATCGTGCCGTCTTGATTATACCCTGTGGTCTTCACCGTGACGATGCCCACATTCGGGCGCGACCTGGATTCGCGCTTGTCCAGCACCTCGGATTGCGAATAGATGGTATCGCCCTCAAAGACAGGATTGGGCAGGCGCACCTCATCCCAGCCCAGGTTGGCAAAGACATTTTGCGAGATGTCAATCACGCTCTGGCCTGTCACCAGCGCGAGCGTAAAGGTGGAGTCCACCAGCGGCTTGCCAAACTCGGTCTGCGCGGCGTAGTGGTGATCAAAATGAATGGGGGCGGTGTTTTGAGTTAAGAGGGTGAACCACATGTTATCGGTGGTGGTGACAGTTTTGCCCAGAGGATGCTGGTAGACATCGCCAACCTCAAAATCCTCAAAAAACCGGCCCCGCCAGCCTTCTTTGATGGGCATATGTACCTCCCTTTGACTCACCGGCTGCTGTGCCCCCCTGGGGGGCACAGCAGCCGGTGAAACCGAGCGGCAGCGCTATTCAGCAGTGACCTCGGCTCGCTCGTCTTCCTCAATCGCGGCGGCGACTTCCTGCTCCAGTTCGTCGCGGGTTTGTTCGCGCGCGCGCATCAGCGCATTCAGGCGCTTCTGGAACTGCGATTGCATGTAGTTCTGTGTTTCCTCTGGTGGGATGAGGAAGTTGCCCTCACCAAATTTTCCCTCGAAGTTTTCCTGGTTGTCGGTGCTCATGGCAATAGCGATTGGCAGCAACTCAAACATCTTGGCCTGAAGCGTATCCCAGATGCCTGGGTCTTCGTTGACAAGCCGCTGAAGCATATAGATGCCGAAGCGAATGTGGCGGCTTTCATCGCGCTTAATCAGCCGAAGACCTTTCGCCAGCCCAGGCAGGTAACGGTCACGCTCCAGCATGCGCGAATAGCTCCAGTAACCAGTTTCGGCCAGCGTGCCCTCGACGACCATGTTATACGTGACCAACGCATGTACCAATGCCTCGCGGGAATCATCCGTGAGTAGCCGGTTCATACTGGCGGGCAGTTCCTCAAAGAAAATACGCCGATAGTTGGGGCCGAGGCGCTCGTGCAGATCAGTCGTGACCTGCGGCACTTCTGTGAACCAGCGCCGGAAGAACTCAGTGTGTTTTGCTTCTTCCCAGAGGAACGAGGTCAGGTAAATTTCTTCCTCCAGCCAGCCGTTGTTGGCAACACGCATGATGAGCGGGAGCAAATCGAGCGTTACCCCTTCTTCGCCCGCCTGGAAGAGTGTGCTGAGCGCCAGGATGTTTTCAACATGCAGTTCATCAAGCGTGGGCCAATCCAGCTTGTCTTGAGAAAAATCAATATCAAAGGGATCCCAGGTGCCCAACTTCTTCGCTTTCTGGAAGAGACGCATAGGGATGCTGTTGAAATCAAGGCCGCGCGGAGAGATTGTGGTATAGGTTTCTCGTTTCTGCTGAACGCTCGCCATGAAGTGCCTCCTGCCTTGGATGCAGCAGAGTATGCAACATGCACACTCCCATTATGTGATTCTGAACGTGCCTGCGGTCTGTCTCCCTTGATTGTACCGGAAGATAGGGAAAGGCCGCAATATCCCTGGCTAACAATTTCAAGGGAAGTGAGCAGAAAGTGAACACGCTTGATCTGTGGCTCTGACTGTTCAGACTGTGGCTTCGCTTTTGCTATACAGATTGGTAGAAGCACTGGCGCGTAGCAGGAGAGAAGGAGTACCAGGCATGGCGCAAAAAAAGATGAGCCTCTCATGGCTACGCCAGCAGATTCGCGCTGGTGGTTATCAAGATGATCTGTATGATCTGGATCAAAGACGACTGGCCTTTGTGCGCTGGCTTGTTCAGCGGGGCAAGTTGAGCGAGCAATAAGAGCTATTCCGCCAACAGGGGCTTGCCAGAGGTGATAAGCTGGAAGTAACCAGACGGGTGAAGAAATACGGGGGCACCGCCCTCAGATTCCCTACTGGCAGAAAGGAGTAGTTTTTCATGGCGCATCCGGCAGTTGTTTTGGCATTTACATTTGATCCTCTGGGCATTGTGCTCTGGCTCCTGGTTGGTCTGGTCGCGGGATTTCTCGCAAGCAAGGTGGTTGGCAAGGGCAGTTTTGGTCTGGTGGGCAATCTGGTCGTGGGACTCCTTGGATCAGTCGTCGGTGGCTTCCTGGCTAACCTTCTGGGGATTTTCACCTATAGCACGCTTGGTTCTCTGGTTGTGGCTTTTGTTGGCGCCTGTGTCTTGCTGCTGCTGCTGCGAGCCGTTTCGAAACGCTGAGCAGTGGGGCGGCGTGCACGCCGCCCCTTTTTTGTTTGCAACACCTCCCTCTTGCAAGTAGAGCTTATGAATGGTAGCATGCGCTCAGAAGACCTCAGACGATTCCCCACAATGTTGCTACCTGGAGGAAAGCATGAGCAGCATGACTACACCCCCCGCGCTTCCCGAAACCCTGGCCGGACTTGGCCGCTATAACCGCGAGCGCTTTGGCGAATTTGTTTCCCTGATCTATGAGTTTCCAGGGCAGGAACGGCAATATACCAATGTGCAGGTAGATCAGGAGGCAAATCGCCTGGCAAATGCCTTGCGTGGGCTGGGCGTGCAAAAAGGTGATCGGGTGCTGGTGATGATGCAGAATTGCCCGGAAGTGCTGATTAGCTACCAGGCGCTGGCGCGGATTGGCGCCGTCACCATTCCAGTGTTACCGCTGCTCAAGCCACCGGAGGTAGCCTATATCGCCGCAAACGCGCAGCCAGTGGCGATCTTAACCAGCACCTGGGTGCAGCATATCGCGCAGGAAGGGCTGAAAGACGCGCCCCCTATGAAATATATGATTGTGGTGGGGCAGGAAGGTGAGGCGCAGGCGCCCGAAGGCGTCAGCTACAAGATGTATGGCTACGACGCGCTGGTATCCAGGCAATCGGATGCGCCGCCAGGAGTGGAGATCAAGCCAGAAGACCCGGCGGTGATTCTCTATACCTCTGGCACAACGGGGCGACCCAAGGGCGTGCTGCTGAGCCATCGCAACCTCATCTCCAATGCGATTGCCGGGGGACGCGACGACCCGGAGGAGAGCAAAGGCAAAACAGTGCTGGCGGTGCTGCCGCTGGCGCATGCCTTTGGCATCACGGCCTCCAATGTGGGCTATCTGGCTGGAACCGTTGGGGTGATGGTGCCACGCTTCGATCTGGAGCAGGTTTTTCAACTCATCCAGAAGCATCACATTGCGGGCATGGCCGCAGTGCCAGCCATGATCGTTGGCATGCTGAATTTCCCCGATGCCGAGAAATACGACACAAGCAGCATGGAATATATCGTGAGCGGCTCAGCGCCGCTGCCGGTGCGCGTGCTGGAGGGCTTTGAGAGGCGCTTTAACTGCCCCATCCGCGAAGGCTACGGGCTGTCTGAAGCAACCACCGCTGTTTCCGGACACTCTGCCGATATGGTGCGCAAGCCTGGCTCGGTGGGCAAGCCGCTGCCAGGGATTGAAGTGCGCGTGGTGGATGAGCACGACCATGATGTGCCAACGGGCGAACTGGGCGAACTGCTGGTGCGCGGCCCAAACCTGATGCAAGAGTATTATCAGATGCCGGACGAGACGCAGAAGGCGCTGCGCGGGGGGTGGCTGTATACCGGCGATATGGCGAAGCTGGACGAGGACGGCTACATCTACATCGTTGAGCGCAAGAAAGACTTGATTATTCGCGGCGGGCTGAACGTGTACCCACGCGATGCGGAAGAGGTGCTCCAGCGCCACCCGGCGGTCATGGAATGCGCGGTGGTGGGTGTGCCCTCGGAGCGTCTGGGCGAAGAAGTGCTGGCGTATGTCGTCTTGCAGCCAGAGAAAGAAGCCACAGCCGAGGAGTTAATCAAGTTCTGTCAGCAATCTCTGGCAAATTACAAAACGCCCGCCTTTGTGGAGTTTATTCCGGCCTTGCCGCGCAACGCCATTGGCAAGATTGACCGCAAAGTTTTGCGGGCAAAGCGGCAGTGAGCAAAGGCACGTCTCTGCGGCGCATCCAGGTCAATGATACTGTCTATGCCTGGCAGGTGTCGTCGCTGGATGCGCAGCATGTGCTGCTGGAGGTCGCGCTAGCGCAGCACAAACACTGGGATCGGGGGCTGCATGTGCGCGTGCGCTTTGACGACCCCTGGCGCAACTATGGCCCACTGATCAGCGGCGACCCAGAGCGGATAGCACAGGCGTTTGTCTTACGCCCGGTGACGCCGGGGCTGGTGCGCCAGATCATTCTGGAGGCGCGGGCGCAAGGCTGGCAGCCGGAAACCGCGCAGCGGGCCTGGCAGGGCGCGTGGACCCGCGAGAATATGCTACAGCCTGTGCCAGATGCGCGTGCCTGGCCGGGGAATCCCTGGGCAGATGAAACGGCGCGATGAGGGCCACATCATCAACACTTGATGAAGTGTTGGCTGATAAGAAAAATGCGATACCAACTTCAGGAAGGGCGAATCTATGACCTGGCAACCAGAGCTTGATGAGCTGCGGCGGCGCGAGGCGCTGGCTCGGCAGATGGGCGGAGAAGAAAAGGTTGCCAAACACCATGCCCAGGGCCGCCTGACCGTGCGGGAGCGGATTGAGCAACTGCTGGACCCAGGCACCTTCCATGAAGTCGGCGCGCTGGCTGGGGCAGTAGAATATCAAGACGGGCATCTGAAGCATTTCCGCCCGGCCAATTTCATTCTGGGCACCGGACGCATTGATGGGCGCAAGGTGGCCGTTGGGGGCGACGATTTTACCATTCGCGGCGGCGCGGCTGACGCGGCGATCATGGGCAAGCAGGTCTATTCCGAGCAGCTAGCAAACAGCCTTCAAATTCCCATCGTGCGCCTGGTGGATGGCACAGGCGGCGGTGGCAGCGTCAAGATGCTGGAGCAGCATGGCTTCACCTATGTTCCGGCAAACCCGGCCTGGGATTATGTCGTGGATAACCTGAGCCTGGTGCCGGTGGCGGCTGCCTGTCTTGGCTCGGTGGCTGGTCTGGGCGCGGCGCGGCTGGTGGCTTCGCATTTTTCGGTGATGGTCGAGGGCACATCGCAATTGTTTGTAGCTGGCCCGCCAGTGGTGAAGTCTGGCATGGGCGAAGACCTGACGAAAGAAGAATTAGGCGGCGCAGAGACTCATCGTGGCAGCGGCGCGGTTGATCTGATCGTGCCGACGGAGCTTGAGGCGTTTGCTGCTATTCGCCGCTTCCTGTCCTATCTCCCGCAAAATGTCTTTCAGCTTCCACCCGTGCAGCCATCCGATGACCCCGCCAGCAGGCGCGATGAAGCGCTGCTCTCGGCCATTCCGCGCAATCGTCGCCATCCCTACCGCATTCGCCCCATTCTGGCTTCCATCTTTGATGCCGGGTCGGTTTTTGAGCTAGCCCGCTATGGCCGCGCAACAGTAACAGCGCTGGCCCGCCTGGATGGGCATCCAGTTGGCGTGGTGGCTGCCGACCCGTTTTTTGGCGGGGGCGGCCTCACCGTTGAAGGGGCCGAGGCCATGATTCGGTTGGTTGATCTGTGCCAGACGTTCCACCTACCCATCGTGACGCTCACTGATCAGCCTGGACTGGTGATTGGGCAGCAGGCCGAGCGGCGCGGCACAATTCGCTATGGCGTGCGAGCGGTCAGCGCGGTGTATCAGGCGACGGTCCCAGGCGCAGAAATCATCATGCGTCGGGTCTTTGGTGTGGGTGGCGCGGGCATGACCAACCGCCACCGCTTTGTGCAGCGCTATGCCTGGCCGTCTGCGGATTGGGGGTCGCTGCCCATAGAGGGTGGGCTGGAGGTCGCCTATCGCAGCGATCTGGAGGCCAGCGATAATCCGGCGGCGCTGATGGAAGAGATACGCGCCCGGCTGGATGCGGTGCGCTCGCCATTTCGCACAGCGGAACGCTTTGGCATCGAAGATATTATTGACCCCAGAGAGACGCGCCCGCTGCTGTGCGAGTGGGTGCGCGATGCCTACGCGCTCTTGCCCGCGCAGTTGGGCCGCCCGTCGCATGGCACGCGCCCATAGCGCCCTACCCCCGCAGGCGAGGACGCCTGCGCTACCCCTCAAAGCAGGGGCACAGCAAGCCCCGCCCGCGCTAAAAATGGGAAATAGAGAGAAGAGGCAGACGATGGCAACAAGGGTGCGAACAGAGATGACCGGGCTGGTGCAGCGTATTGAGAAGCGCGTAGGCGATGCCGTTCAGGAGGGAGACGTGCTGATTATTCTGGAGGCCATGAAGATGGAACTGCCGGTGGAAGCGCCAGTGGCTGGCACCGTCGCTGAAATTCATTGCAGAGTTGGGCAGAGTGTGGCCGAAGGCGATGTTGTTGTTGTGCTGGTTTAACCTCCTTGCAAGCGAGAAAGACAGAGAGTTGTGAAACAAACTTCTTCTGAAGAAAAGCACGCGCTGATTCTCTGGGGTGGCTGGAGCGGCCACCAACCAGAAGAGGTCGCGCATATCTTTGGCGATGCCTTGCAGCAGCATGGCTTCACCGCGACGCTTTCGCCCACGCTGGATGCCCTGCTGGATACGCGCGAAATGGAGCGGGCAAGCCTGATTATCCCTATTTACACGATGAGCACCATCACGCAGCCGCAACTGGCGGCGCTGCTCGCGGCGGTGCAGCGCGGCGTAGGACTGGGTGGGTGTCATGGCGGCATGTGCGATGCCTTCCGGCAAGAAACTGAGTATCAATTTATGACGGGCGGGCAGTGGGTGGCACATCCCGGCGGCGCAACGGTGACGTATCCCGTGCAGATCACCAATCACGACCACTTTATCACCGCTGGCTCGCGTGATTTTAGCGTCACCAGCGAACAGTATTATCTGCATGTGGACCCGGCAAACGTGGTGCTGGCGACCACGCGCTTTCCAACCGTTGATGGGCCGCACGTCCCCAACGGCCAGGTAGATATGCCTGTGATCTGGACGAAATATTATGGGCGCGGGCGCGTCTTCTACTGCTCTATCGGCCACCAGGCGCACAACGTCCGGCAGCCAGAGGTGCTGCAACTCTGTACACGTGGCTTGCTCTGGGCGGCCTGCGCGGAGGACCGCGCATGAGCAAAGCGCCTGCGCGTGTAGGCATCGTCGGCTGTGGCGCGATCAGCGGCGCCTATCTCACTGTTGCAGAGCGCCTGCGCGCGTTTAAGATTGTGGCGTGTGCTGATCTGCTTATGGAGCGCGCCAGAGAGCGAGCCGCTAAATATGGTCTGCGCGCCTGCACTGTTGAGGAGTTGCTGGCCGACCCGACAATTGATCTGGTGCTGAACCTGACCATCCCCAAGGCGCATGCCGAGGTTGCCCGGCGCGCGCTGGAGGCAGGCAAATCGGTCTATAACGAAAAGCCGCTGGCACTTGATCGCGCCGAGGCGCAAGAGTTGCTCGCTCTGGCAAAAGCGCGGGGCTTGTGCGTGGGCTGCGCGCCAGATACGTTTCTGGGCGCGGGTTTGCAGACCTGCCGTAAGCTGCTGGACGAGGGCGCGATTGGTACGCCTGTGGCGGGCACTGCGTTTATGCTCTGTCACGGCCACGAAAGCTGGCACCCTGACCCGGCGTTTTACTATCAGCGCGGCGGCGGGCCGCTGCTGGATATGGGGCCGTATTATCTCACGGCGCTGGTTTCGCTTCTGGGGCCAATCCGCCGCGTCACAGGCTCTGCGCGTATCACCTTTCCAGAGCGCGTGATTACGAGCCAGCCCTGGGCTGGCACGCGCATTCCTGTTGAGACGCCAACCCATCTGGCGGCGGTGCTTGATTTTGCCAATGGCGCCGTTGTTACCCTCGTGACGAGCTTCGATGTGTGGGCGGCGAATGTGCCTATCATCGAGCTTTACGGGACCGAGGGCACGCTGAGCGTTCCAGACCCCAACGGCTTTGGCGGCCAGCCGCGCCTCTGGCGGCGCAGCGATGGCGCATGGAAAACCCTGCCCTTGACGCACGCCTTCAGCGAGCAAAGCCGAGGCATTGGGGTAGCAGAACTCGCCTATGCGCAAAGGGCTGGCCGCCCGCACCGCGCCAGCGGCGAGTTGGCGTATCACGTGCTGGATGCGATGCTGGCGGTAGAAGAAGCCTCGGTGAGCGGCAAGCATATTGAGCTAGCGAGTAGATGCTCGCAGCCCGCGCCATTGCCACCGGGGATGGATGAGAGAATTCTGGAATAATCAGCCCGCGCTACACTCCTACCTTCTCGAATTGCGTCTGGCAGCCCGCGCAGCAGAAGTAATACATCTTGCCGTTGCGCTCGGTCTTGTAAACGGCGGTGGCGATGTCCACCGTCATGCCGCAGATGGGGTCAATGGCGGTTTCGCGCGGAGACGGCACCGTTTCTGGCGCGACCCCGGCTTGTGCCCGCCGCACTTCGACCAGTTCAGCCACAACGCTCAGGGCAATTTCAGCAGGCAAGAGCGCGTGACCCTTCAGCCCCTTTGGGCGCTTGAGCCGCGCTAACTGCTCTTTGGAAAGCCCGCGATCTTCGAGATAGCCACGAATAGCGGCCAGGCGTTTCTGACTGGCGACAATGCCCACATACCCGGCATCGCTTTCCAACGCCATCTGCACGGCGGCTTCGTCGTAGTCGCCAAAGGTTGCCACGATTACAAACGTGCTGGCGGTGAGTTGTGGCTTGAGGGCATCCAGGCTGGGGATTAATTGATTGGCATCTGGGAAGGTTTCCATACTGGCATCGGGACCACATGCCCAGATGGTGAAATCAAGCAGCGTTGCCAGTTGGGAAAGCGCCCTGGCGACTGGCGAGGCGCCAATCACCACGAGGGCAATCTTGGGCAAAAACGGTTCAATAAAAATCTGCAATTCTCCCTGACCTGCGCAGGTCATGGCAACTGGGATGACGCCATTTTTTTTGGGCAACTGTTCCAGGGCATCAGGGCTGATGATGACCAGGCGCGGCTGACCATCGCGCAGCGCCTCCAGCGAATGTTGGATGACCGCAGGCTGAGCGCAATGGCCGCCAATCCAGCCATGCAGCGTGGCATCTGGTAAGACTACGGCGCGTGCTCCGGGCGTGCCAGACGTGGGTTGGTTGGCAGCGACAACTGTTGCCAGGGCAAACGGCTGGCGATCTGTACGAAGACGCTGAACTTCATCAAGAATGTCTCGCGGCATGCTGGGGCCTCTTTGATGCTTGTAGCGCCGGCTTCCAGCCGGTGAATGTCCAAGGACAAATGTTCACCAGAGCGCGGGGCTAGCGGTTAAAAGCCACGCCTAAGGGCGTTCCGCCACCAAGTCCGCCTACGCGGACTCCCCTCCCCTGGTTGAGCAAGGTTTCGCCTGATGGGGAGGCTGGGAACCTGCGCAGGCAGGTTTGGCCGTGCCCCTGCTTTGAGGGGTGGCGTCCGCAGACGCCCTTAGACGCGATCTTTAGTCGCCAGGCTACTTGGGCGTTTCCACCTTTTCGCGCACACACTCAAAAAAACGAGCGGTTAATTTACGGGCCGTGCTCTCCATCAAACGCGCTCCCACGCTGGCAAGGGTGCCGCTGACATTGACCGTCGCTGTCCAGTCCATCTCCGTGATGGTTGGGGACGACGGCTTCATGTCCGCGCCGCCGTGAATGTCAACAGCGCTGCCAGCGGCCACGCCATGCGCTTTCACCAGCACATGCTCTGGTTCGCGCAGTTCGTCCAGTTCGACATCCAGCGTAAAGGTGGCTTTCACCACGCCAATGCCGACGCCAACTTTGGGCTTGAAGCGCGTGGGAGAAAGCACCTCCATTGATTGATAGCCGGGGGCGCATTCAGCCACGCGATGTGGGTCCATAAAGAAGGCCCAGACGGCTTCAATGGGCGCGTTGATCGTTTCATGGCCCTCAAAGCGCATGTACTTATTCCTCCGTTAAACCGTGTGCCTTCAGAATCTCATAGACCTTCCAGGGCGTGACAGGAATGTCTATATGCGTCACACCCAGGTGGCTTAGAGCATCCACCACCGCGTTAGCAATGGCTGGCGGCGCGCCTACTGTTGCCGATTCACCAACACCCTTTGCTCCCAATGGATGATGGGGCGATGGCGTGGTGGTTTTGTCGGTTTCCCAGGCGGGCGTCTCCATCGAAGTTGGCAGCAGATAGTCCATCATCGTGCCCTGCTGGATGTTGCCATTCTCATCATAGGTAATGGCTTCAAGCAGCGCGGGTGCCATGCCCATCGTCAGGCCGCCGTGAATCTGCCCTTCAACGATCATCGGGTTGATGATGTTGCCGCAGTCGTCCACCGCCACGAAGCGGCGAATCTTCACCTCGCCGGTGCCCCGGTCAATGTCTACCACGCAGATATATGCCCCAAAGGGGAACGTCAGGTTGGGCGGGTCGTAGTAGCTGACCGCTTCCAGTCCAGCCTCCATCCCTTGTGGGTGGTTCGTATAGGCAGCGAAAGCCAGTTCTGCCATCGTCTTTGATTTGCTGGGTGTGCCCTTCACCTGGAACTTGTAGTCCACCCATTCGAGATCATCCGGGCTGGCTTCCAGCAGATGCGCGGCCAGCAGCTTTGCCTTGTCCCGAATCTTGCGCGCCGCCATTGCCGTTGCCGCGCCAGCGGTGGGCGTGCTGCGGCTGGCATACGTGCCCAGGCCATAGGGCGCTGTGTCGGTATCGCCATGTTCGACGGTGATGTTTTCGACAGGCAACCCCAGTTCCTCAGCCACAATCTGCCCAAAGGTGGTTTCGTGGCCCTGGCCCTGGCTCTGCACGCCAATGCGCACAATCGCGGAGCCGGTGGGGTGTACGCGAATCTCTGCGCTGTCGAACATCTTGATGCCCAGGATGTCGAAGGTATGCGAAGGACCAGCGCCAACGATCTCCGTAAACGTGGAGATGCCGATGCCCATCAGTTCGCCTTTGGCGCGTTTGCGTGCCTGTTCGCGGCGAAGCTGAGCATAGCCAACCTTGTCCATCGCCTTTTTCAAGGCTGCTGGATAGTTGCCGCTGTCGTACTCCCAGCCGGTGGGCGATTTGTAGGGGAACTTATCCGGCGGGATAAAGTTCTTCATGCGCAGATCAGCCGGGTCTACCTGGAGCTTCTGCGCCATTGAATCTACAATGCGCTCGATGGCATGCACTGCTTCGGTGACACGGAAGGAGCAGCGATAGGCGACGCCACCCGGCGGCTTGTTCGTGTAGACGCCATCTACCTCCACATGCGCTGCTTCCATCACATACGAGCCGGTACACACATTAAACAGCCCGGCGGGGAATTTGGATGGGTTGGCCGCCGCGTCAGCGCAGCCATGATCGGCCAGCGTCTTGACGCGCATCGCCGTAAATCTGCCGTCTTTTTTGGCCGCCAGTTCAACATCCATATGATAATCGCGGGCAAAGCTATCGGCTTGCAGATTCTCCGAGCGATCTTCGATCCACTTGACCGGCAAGCCGGTCAGGACGGAGGCCGCCGTTGCGCACACGTAGCCCGGATAGACCGGCACTTTGCCGCCAAAGCCGCCGCCGATGTCGGGCGAGATAATGCGAATCTTGTGCTCAGGAATCTGGCCCACTGCCGAGGCCGCTGTCACCAGCGAAAAGACGGTGCGGATGGCATGCGGCGCCTGAGTCGTCATCCAGACGGTGAGCTTGCCGCTCACCTTATCAAACGACGCCACGCAGCCGCAGGTTTCGATGGACGAAACATGGATACGCGGGAGATAGATATGCTCTTTGACGACGACATCGGCCTCAGCAAAGAGTTGGTCAGTGCGTGCCTTGTCACCGCTCTCCCAATGCCAGATATGATTGGTTGGCCTGTCGGCGTGGTCCGGGCGCACCAGCGGTGAGCCTGGCTCCAGCGCTTTGAACGGGTCAACTACTGGCGGCAACGGCTCGTACTCCACCTCGACAGCAGCAACACCATCGGCAGCGATATAGCGCTCGGTGGCGATCACGACGGCTACTTCCTGCGCTTGATAGACCACGCGGTCTATCGGCAGCACCATCTGTGTATCGCTCATCAGGGTAGGCATCCAGGCCAGCTTGTAGGCGTCCAGGTCTTTGCCGGTGATGACTGCTGCCACGCCGGGTATCGCCAGCGCTTTGCTGGCATCAATGTTGAGGATTTTGGCGTGGGCATAGGGGCTGCGCACGATGTCCATATAGAGCATGCCGGGCAGCTTCAGGTCGTCTACATAGTTGCCCTTGCCCCGAATAAAGCGGGGGTCTTCTTTGCGCTTGACGCTGTGACCCATCCCGCCAATTTCAACTGCCATTGTCTTACCCTTCCGCGTGAACCGCTGCCGGTGTTTTCACCTCAGCGCTTTCCTGCATCTTTTTGCCCGCGTACTGGATGGCCTTGACGATGTTCACATAGCCAGTGCAGCGGCACAGATTGCCGGAGATGGCTTTGCGCACTTCGGCCTCGGTGGGGTCGGGGTTGTCTTCCAGCAAGGCTTTCCCAACGAGCATCATGCCAGGCGTGCAGAACCCGCATTGTAGGCCATGCTCTTGCATAAAGCCTTCCTGAATGGGGTGCAGTTGCCCGTTTTGCTCCAGCCCTTCCACCGTCTGGATGTTGGCGCCATCCGCCTGCACGGTCAGGACCGTGCAGGACTTCATCAGCGTGCCATTCACCAGCACCGTGCAGGCGCCGCAGCTTGTGGTATCGCAGCCGATATGCGTGCCGGTCAGGTTGGCGACCTCGCGGATGAAATGCACCAGCAGCAGGCGCGGCTCGACTTTCGCCTCATGCACCTGGCCGTTAATGGTCACCTTGACTTTGTGAGTGGTCAATGGCTTGCTCCTTTCTGGGCGCGCTGGGCGGCCTGATGCAGGGCGCGCGCGGTGAGCGTGCGCACAACTCCGCGCTTATAGTCTGCCGGTCCGCGCAGATCAGAAGTAGGCTCGGCGGCGGCAGCAGCGAGGCGCGCAGCTTCGCGGATGGTTTCGTCGTCCAGATGCTTGCCCACCAGGAATTGCTCAGCCTTTGTCGGGCGAATGGATTTTGGTCCAACATTCGTCAGCCCCAGCCCGGCCTGCTTGCAGATGCCGCCGTCCAACGTCACTACCGCAGCAACAGCAGCAATCGCATAATCCCCGACTTTGCGCTCCAGCTTGATATAGGCTGAGCCAGTCTGGGATGTGGGCTGCGGGATGTGAATCTCGGTCAGGATTTCTTCTGGCGCCAGGGAAGTCTCAAAGGTATCCACCAGGAATTCATCAATCGGAATGCGGCGGGTTCCTTTGGGGCCAACAGCCATTACATGGGCGCGGAATGCCAGCATCATGGAAGGATGGTCGTTCGCGGGGTCAGCGTGCGCCAGGTTGCCGCCAAGCGTGGCAAGGTTGCGCACAATCGGGTCGGCCACGACTTCGCTCGCCTCGACCAGCCCACGATAGCGGCGGCGGATGAGCGGCGAATGCTCAATAGTGGCCTCGCGTACCATCGAGCCAACCACAAGATGCCCATCGCTCTCTTTGAACGTGGACAGGCCGGGCACCTTGCGCAGGTCAACCAGAAAGGTTGGCGACGCCAGGCGCAGTTTCAGCAAAGGGATCAGGCTTTGCCCGCCAGCAAGCACCTTGGCCTCGCTCCCATGCTCTTGCAGCAAGGAGATGGCTTCAGAGAGGCTGCGGGGGGCTGCGTACTCAAACGGAGGCGGAATCATAGTTGGGGAACACCTCCTCTGGTTCGACAGGTTGAACCAGCACCTACAGATGACAGAAGGTTGTTTTGCGGCACCAATGCCAGAACCACCTCAGCCTACCACAGCACGGGGGTAGAAAAAAGAGCCATCAGGCTCAACTTTTGGGCCAGGAGGCGCATGCAACGGCGTTTTTACCAAAGTAGAACGACCATCTCTGCTTCAGTGATGGGGGGAACTTTTTCCTACCAGAATCAGATCAGAAGGATGGTCTTAGACAAGACCACGCCGGACAGCTTCGGCGGCGGCTTGTGTACGCGTCATTACGCCAAGCTGATCAAAGATGTGCTGCACCTTGCGCTTGATGCTGGCTTTGCTCCAGCCAAGCTCTCTGGCAATCTCATTGTTGCTGGCTCCAGCCACCACACGCTGCAAGACCTGAAGGTCTTGATCGCTGAGGCCAGTTTCCTGCTGAATCTGATGGTTGCGCACCTGCGCAAACTGGCGCAGCATCCTGTCGAGGAGTTGAGGACTAATCAGGCGCTCGCCCCGATGGACGGCGCGAATGGTCCAGACGAGCGTTTCATCAGAGACACTTTTGAGCAGATAGGCTTGCGCCCCGGCCTGCATTGCGCCAATCAGATATTCGTCATCGTCATAGCTGGTGAGCATAATGATGCGCATCTCTGGGAAATCACGTTGCAACTGCCGCGCAACCTCCACACCGGTTGCGCCTGGCAGACGAATATCCAGCAGCACGACATCGGGCGATTCCTGTCGCGCAGCAGCCAGGGCCTCTTGTGCGTGGGCCGTTTCAGCAACGATCTGCAAGTCCGGGTGGCCGGAGAGCAGGCTGCGCAATCCCTGGCGAACCACCGGGTGGTCGTCAACGACGAGAATGCGAATCGGTGGCCTGGAGTTGTCCATTGGAACGCTCCTCATCCAGAGAGGCCGTAGGAACAGAGGTGGCAAGTGGCGCGAGCGACGAATTGGCGGCAAGCGAGGAATTGGCGATGGGGACATCCAGAATCACCCTGGTGCCTTCCTGAAGGTTGGCCTCAATGCGCAGCGTGCCGCCCAGATTTTGCGCTCGCTCGTTCATACCCGTAATGCCCAGATGCCCTTCGCGCTGCGCCAGCATATGGGAAAGATCAAAGCCCTGTCCGTTGTCTCCCACCTCCAGGTGAATAGACTCCGGCAGAAAGGCGATATGAATCCAGGTCTGGCTTGCCTGCGCGTGCGCCGCAGCATTCTGTAATGCTTCCTGCATAACCCGATACAGGCCAATTTCCGTTTCTGGCGCCAGTCGGCGTGGCTGGCCGGTAATCTGCACCTGGCAAGGCAGCCCGGCGAATACTTGATAGCGTTCCGCGTAGCGCGCAATGGCTGGCGGAAGACCGAGCGCGTCCAGGGTCGGTGGGCGCAGATCGTGGATGATGCGCTTGATCTCGCTATCCACCTGGCCGAGCACCGCGCGCACCCGTTGCAGGGCTGTCTCCACGCGCTCCTGGTTGCCGCTGGCAAGTCGCTCGCGCGCGGCTTTCACCTCCAGAATCGCGCCGATGATTAGTTGATTCACCCCGTCGTGCATGTTGTGGGCGATGCGAGCGCGTTCGCGTTCTTGAATGGTGACGGTCTGGGCCAGCAGCAGCCGCAGTTGATGCGCTTGCTGCGCCAGCGCTTCCTTTGCCTGGCCTAGCTCCTCGGTGCGTTCGGCCACTTTGCGTTCCAGGTTGGCTTTGGCTGCTTTCAATTCTTCGTAAAGCTGCGCGTTGCGAATGGCGATGGCTACCTGCGCGGCATAGGTCATCAGCAGTTGCTCGTGCTCGTCGGTATAGGTGTCTGGGCGGTTGGCAACGCCAATCATGCCCATTGGCTGACCCTGCGAGCGCAGCGGCACTCCCAGGAAGGCGCGTACTGGCGGATGGCCTCTGGGCTGCCCAATGCGCGTGGGGTCAACCGTTGCGTCTGCGCTGCGAATTGGCCGATTTTCCAGTACTACGCGGGCAAAAATGTTTGGCCGCAAAGGAATCAGGTGGAATCGCTCGTAAAAGCGCCCGCTGGCCTGGAAACCCTGAATGGCAACCACGTCCATTGCGGTGCTGTCGTTGGTATTCAAGCCAATAAAGCCAAATTGCGAGCCAGTGAGTTCCAGACAGTAGCGCAGCGCCGTATCCAACACTTGCTGGAGGTCTTGCAGTTCAGTGATCTCCAACGACAACTGGTAGAGCGCCTGAAGCTGCTCGCGCCGCTCCTCAGCTTGAAGATACAGTTGCTCCTGGGAGACGGTCAAAGGTGCCTCCTTCTCGCGCGCATCGCATCACGGGATTGCTCTGTGCTCCCAAGTATAGCATAGCCGATGCTGTTTAGATTTTTTCGCTCTTGCGCAGCGGCACCGCGTGGGTCTTCTTCGGCTTCTCGGCATCGCCCAGAAACTCATCTTCACCATACGAGCGAACGAAGAGGTTAAAACAAATGGGGTTGGCATGGTGCGCGGCAGCGAGGTCCGTTGCAGCGGGCACCTCAAGTAAGGCGTTCAGAAGAGCATCGTGCCATTGTTTTGCCAGCGCCTCGCGTGCTGCCTCCTCTCTGGTGTCCTTTAATTCCAGGTAGAGGGAATACTCGTTGGGGTGCGCGGGGTCAGCGCGATGTTTGAAATGATTGAGGGAGGGCGCAATTTCGCTTGCCTCCAGGGCCTGTCTGACGATGGAGGGTGAAATGTTGGCCGCGTTGACAATCGCAATCTCATCGGCACGCCCCAGCACCACTGCCAGCATAGCGGTCATCGAGATGTCTTGTGGGTGCCCGCCTGCCCGCTGGAAATCTTGCTTCCAGTTGGGGGCGTGTTTATTCAGCAGATCAGCAAGTGCGTTCACGCGCCGCCCCCAGACCAGATCGCCAATTTTATAGCGTATCAGTGGGCGATGCTTCCACATCGTCAGGATCAGTCCTTCTGGCCGATCTAGCTCAAAGTGAATGGAGAGCGGAGGAATAAATTCTAGCAGCGGCTTGTCACGATGCTCCAGCGGCAGTCCAATCGCGTCATACAGCGCCGGGTGCTCGTCCATATAGCGTTCCAGCCAGAGCGTAAAGGGTGTGGTTCGCGCCATCAATTGCCCGGTATCAGAGCTGATATAGAGAATCGTCTCGCTGGCAAGCGAAGCAGGGTCAAGGCGCATCTCGCGCCGGATTTTTTGCCGAAAAGACTGTACTAAAAGCTGGCCGCCGGAAAGAAAATGTTTCTTCCGAAAGGCATCCCAATTGACCCGCTCATTTTCTGGCAGCGAATTGATATAGGCAAGCAGGCGCTCCACTGTGCCAGGAAACGAGATCAGCAACAGCGAGTGATAGCCCTGTTGAGCGAGCCAGCGCAGCCAGGTGTGTGTGGTGGCGCTGTCTTCTCCAGTGGCAATGATCTCCATATTCCAGCGCTTTTCTTCCTTCAGCGAGAAAAAGGCGCGATAGGGCATATTGCCGCTCTGGTCGCCCCCTTCGACGGTATTCGTCACCACTACCGCCGTTGGCACGCCCGTATGCGCGTCCAGGCTGCGCAGCATAACCTCAAAGGCCGCCCGCGTCAGGTAAAACTCCAGCCAGCCCACCGGCCAATGCACCGGGGCGCGGGTCGTGCCCGATGACCTGCCAATCATCGAATCCTCGCCAGGGGAAGGCGTCTGGCTGTCTATCAGGTCTTTGTCTCCCACCCCCTCCGTGTCGTCCTTGCTGACCTGGGGAAGCAGCAGAAAGTCCTTCCAGGTCATCCGTTGCATTTTGTCAGCGGTGAACCCTGCCCGCTCAAAATGGCTCCGATAAAACGGCACATGCTTGTATGCCCGTTGTGCTGCGCGTAGCGCGGATCGCTGCGAGGCGCCCTCAATCCGTTTTATTCCCCTCATTTGTAGTAAGCGATTAGCGAAGTGGGGATGGCTAGCCAGAAAAACCTGTACTCGCTGGGAAAGTGGTAAGCGCATCGCGGGGTCTTCATCTTTCTAGGTGTGGGCGCTCTCGTCTTTTTCTGTACTTCAGGGATGCCTTCAAATTCGCCATAGCATCAGCTCTGCTTTTCGACTATTATATAGCAGAGATACCGGAGAGCAACAGCTTTTTTAGTGTGCTCTGTCATTGGCGGAGAGGGAGCCGCGCCCTATGCAGATTGCAGCAACCAAACAGGCACCGGGGCCGCGAGAGAAGCGCGCCACAACGAAGGCGATGGAGCGCGACCCGCTGCGTTTCCTCATGGAGATGACACAAGCCTATGGGGATGTCGTGCGCTTACCCCTGACCTATGGCACCACGTATTTGATCAATCACCCCGATGGCGTGCGTCAGGTGCTGCAAGAGCACGCGCAGCACTATGGTCGCGACCCACATGAGAACGCTATTTTCCGGCGTTTTGTTGGGGAAAGTATTCTGACCACCGAGGGTGCTGCCTGGAAACGGCTGCGCAAACTTGAGCAGCCCGCGTTTCATCGTCGCCACCTCACCTCAGTTGGCGGGCAGATGGTGGCAGCAGCGCAGGCTGAACTGGAGACGTGGCAGGAACCTGCCCAGCATGGAAAGATCATTGATCTGGTGCCCGCGATGAAAGCGCTGACGCTGCGTGTCCTGGGGAGCACAATCTTTTCGCTGGACCTGAGCGACGAAAGCCGAACGATTGGCCTGGCGCTTCAGGAGATGAACGCTTATGCCCTGGCGCTGTTCTTCCATCCCTTTCTGCCCTATCTGGGGCCGCTCTCCGGGCACAACCGACGCGGGCAAGCTGCCCTCCGCGCGCTAGATGTAGTGGTGCATCGCCTCATTCGCAAGCGACGCGAAACGCTGCGTGGACAACAGAACCATCCCGACGACCTGTTGACCTTTTTGCTGGAACTGCGTGAGGAAGATGGGCAGCCCGCCTTCACAGATGCGCAGATTCGCAACGAGACGCTTTCGCTGCTCATTGCCGGGCACGATAACGCCACCAGCCTGTTATGCTGGACATGGTACTTGCTGGCCCAGCATCCAGAAGCAGCAGAGCACATCTACCGCGAAGTTGATGAGGTGTTGCAGGGCAGAACGCCAGGATTGGAAGACCTGGATGCGCTGCCATTTTCGCGGATGGTGTTAGATGAGGCGTTGAGGCTCTACCCTCCTGCCTGGTCGTTTCCCCGGCATGTGCTGGCGGAGGATACCATTGGGGGCTACACCATTCCAGCGGGCACAACCGTCCTGGTCTGCCCCTACACGACGCACCGGCATCCTGCCTTCTGGGACGAGCCAGCATGCTTCCGTCCAGAGCGTTTTACCGCCGCAGCCCAGGCCGAGCGGCCACGTTTTGCCTATTTTCCATTTGGGGGCGGGCAGCATCAGTGCATGGGTAATATCTATGCGTTATTGGAGGCGCACATCATTATGGTGCTGCTGGCGCAGCGGTGCCATCTGGAGCTAGCCCCAGACGTTGTGCTGCGCCCGGAGCCGCTCGTCACCCTGCGACCCCGTGAACTTCCCATGCGAGTGCGGGACCGTGCCTGATCTGGCTGGAACGGAGGGAGAGAGAGGGGCTTCACCCATCCCCCTGTTCGTTTTCACTCTTGGTTCAATAGACACTACAAAAAGAAATGCACCCTGAATGAACAAAAGGGTGCGTTTTCTTGTACTGTAAGATATAATAGCCAGGGAGCACAGGAAGATTGCTTTAGCCAGGGACACCCTTCCGCGTGGTTTCCTTGCCAATCCCGAACCAGCAGAAAGGACAGACACATGGTTTCTCTGGGCGGTGAGAGTTATACGGTATTGATCGTTGATGATGACCCCGACTTGCTACAACTACTCACAGATGGGCTAGAATTGTTGGGCGAATTTACTGTCATCCAGGCCGAAGACGGAGTGCAGGGCCTGGAACTATTCTTTGATACGCATCCAGATTGCGTTATCATTGATGTGGTTATGCCCAGGTTAGATGGATACCAACTGGTGCGCGCGCTGCGTGGTGATCCTGAGTCTGCCTCCACACCGCTGATCATGCTCACGGCCCTGGCTCAGGATAAGAATCGGTTTGTGGGCCTGGCTTTTGGCGCGGACCAATATCTGGTTAAGCCTGTTACTCCGCGCGAACTGGTGAATGCGGTGCACCGCGCCGTGACTGTTGGGGGAGCCGAGCGTCAGGAGCGCATGCAAAGGCTGGTGGAACAAAGCGAAGAAGGCATCCCCTAAAATCCTCCTCGCGGCATCCTTTGGTCCATTATTTCCCTGGTACCGTGCGAGCCAGATGGCCGAGTCGCCGTAAAAGAAGCATGCGCCCGGTAAAATTCGTCGAGGGAGTAAGCGGCTTCACAATGTAGTCATCTGCCCCCGCGCGGAATGCTCGTACTTTATCTTTGACCGAAGTGCGCAAAGTGACGCAGGCGATGAGCACCTGCCGGTGCATCGGGTCTGCTTGCAAATATTCTATGAGGGCTATGCCATCCCCATCAGGCTGACTTAACTCCAGAGTCATCAGCACAGGATGTTCACGCTGGATAGTTTGATACGCTTCCTGCAAGGAATTTGCTGCCAAACAACGAAAGTCGCGCTGCAATAGGGCAATAATCTGGCGCTGATAGCTTATATCAGGGTCTGCCACCACCACGATTGGGAGAGCATTGCTAGCCATTCGGTGCTCTTTCTGAGAACGCCCTTTCCTCAAGCGTTCATCCAGGGTTGCTGTTCCTCCACTATACAACTAGCTGTCAAGAGGCAGCAGGGAGTGGGGACTTTTGGGGCAACCTCCCGCAGCAACCTGGGTTAAAAAGCCACGAGCACCAGCCAGGTAGTTCCCAGCAAGAGGCAGAATAACGTTACCAGATAGAAGTACCATTTGCGCGTTTGAATCGGTTTTTGCGGCCCGAAAAACAGCACCATCGCCCCCACCGCGAGCACTGTTCCTGCCAGCACTCCCCCAATCACCCACACGGAAGCGGCAACAGCACCAGAAACAAGCAGCACCCCCATCAGCACAACGTCGAGGGCGATCAGCAGCGGGCAGACGATAAACACGCCCCTCACGCCTAGTTTCACCGCCAGTGTATTTGCGCCCCCCGCGCTGTCGCCCTCGATGTCGGGCAGAGAATTTGCCAGATTGAGCACAACGCCCAACAAAGAACCAAGAGGGAGAATCCAGAAGGCCGTAAGCGGAAGGTTTCCCACGCCCGCCAGGGCATAGAGAGGAATCAGCGGGATAAACAGCGCGAAGACCAGGCCGCTCCAGGGTGTTGATTTTAGCCCAAAGTTATAGGACTGGCCTAGCGCGAGATAACAGAGCGAGAGCAGCAGCGCCAGCGGTGGCAGGAAGAGCAAGAGCACCACCATCAACACCATCATGAAAATGCTTGCGACAAGCGCCTCGCGTGGCAAGACTAGCCCGCGAACAATGGGTTTGGCTGGTTTGGTCAGTGCGTCCAGGCGGCGGTCGCAGTAGTCATTCATCATAGCGATGGAAGATTGCATGGCGGCATGAGCGCCAATCACCAGCAGAAGCACTCCCCAGACAAGATGGCTGCGTGCTGCGACGAAGGCAAAGATCGCTACGCCGATGATATGAATGGCGACTGGCCCAGGGTGGTTCAGGAGAAAGAAGCCGTAGAGAATCTCGCCAATGCTGCGTTTTTTGCTCATGGTCAAATTTTCCTGATGGCTACCGCCACATTTGCGCCGCCGGTGCTGCGCCCGCCAAGCAGGACAACAGGCCGCGAGAAGGGGCGCCCTTCGCCTCGCACCACATCTAAGCCGTAGCGCGGGTCAAGTTCTTCACAGTTGAGGGTTGGCGGGATGCAGCCATGTTGAAGCGCCAGGAGAGCGGTGATAGCATCCAATGCGCCTGCCGCAGCATAGCTGTGGCCTGTCGCTGTGCGCGGAATGCTGACAGGGAGGGCTGCCAGGCGCTCGCCAAAGGTGAGCCTGAGTGCCTCCGCTTCGCCTTGATCTGCACCTGGCAGCGCCCGCCCATCCGCGCTAACATAGCCAACCTCATCAGGGCGAATGTTTCCTTCCCGAAGTGCCTGCTTCAGAGCGCGAGCATAGTATTTGCCGTCGCTGGGGGCCGAGGCAAGCGCGTGGGCGTCGTTGGTTTGTCCATAGCCAACAATCTCGCCATAGATGGGTGCGCCGCGCCGCCGGGCGTGCTCATATTCTTCCAGAATGCAGATTCCGGCGCCTTCGGCCATCACCAGTCCGGCTGCGCGACAGTCAAATGGGCGATAGGCGTTTGGGTCGGCGCCAGCCATAATGTGCCCTTTGCGCGCCAGCACCAGGAAGGTAAATGGGTGAATCATGGCTTCGGAGCCACCAGTGATGATGATCTCCGCCGCGCCGCGTCGAATAGCGCCAGCAGCCATCCCCAGAGCATCGAGGCCACCCGCCAGATCATTGACGGGCGCTTTTGAGTACCCCTGGATTCCGTAGCGGATGGAGGTCTGACCGACGTTTGCCACCTGGAGCCAGGCGATAGCTGTATAGGCACTCATGGCGCGTGGGCCATCACGAAGCATTGCGGCAAATTCACTGAGCACATATTCAACGCCCCCAAGCGTGGAGGCGATGACGGCTCCCACCCGACGGGGATTTTCTTCTTGCAACACCAGTTTGGCGTCGGCAAGGGCTTCGTGAATCGCTACAAGGGCAAAATGGGTGACGCGATCTGTGCGCTTTGCCAGCTTGCGGTCAATCACGCCATCCAGCGAAAAATCGGTGATTTCGCCCGCAACCTGCACCGGGAGGTCAGCAGTTGAGAAGCGTTGAACAGGCTTAATCCCCGACACCCCCTTGCAAGTAGCCTTCCAATATGCCTCTTTCCCAATGCCATTGGGGGCGACAGCCCCTATGCCCGTAATGACGACACGCCGCTGGGGATGGTTCACACTGTCCTGATTGGCTGGTGAGGGTATTGCATGCACGTTATCGTACTCCGGCAAGTTGCGCGTCTACCCATTCCGGCTTTGCGAGAAGGAGCGCACTGTTGACGCCGCCAAAACCGCTGGAGTGGGTGAGCGCAATCTGGACGCTGCTGCGGCGGGCTACATTTGGAACATAGTCGAGGTCGCACTGGGGATCGCGCTCTTCCTGGTTGATTGTTGGCGGCAAGATTTGCTGGTCCACTGCCAGGGCTGTGACCACCGCTTCAATGGCGCTGGCGGCTCCCTGTGTATGCCCAATCATGGATTTGGTGGCGCTAATTGGAATGTGATACGCCTGCTCCCCAAACACGGCTTTATACGCGGTGGTTTCCGCTGGTTCGTTGGCAGGGGTCGAACTGCCATGCGAGTTGATGTAGTCCAAATCCGCAGGGGTGATGCCTGCCTCCTCAAGTACCTGGAGCAGAAGTTGCTGGAGCGGCATGCCATCTTTGGGCAAGGAGGTCATGTGGTACGCATTGATGTTGGAGGCAAAGGTGAGCAACTCTGCATAGATATGCGCCCCACGCGCCAGAGCCAGATTTCGATCTTCCAGAAGCAGTACGCCGGCGCCCTCTGCCATCACAAAGCCATCGCGCCCGGCATCATAGGGGCGCGAGGCACGTTCAGGCGCCTCGTTGCGCGTACTCATCGCGCCCATCACGTTAAAGACATTCAGGCCGCCAGAGCAAATGGCCGAGTCGCTGCCTCCCGCCAACATGCGGCTGGCTCGTCCCTCCTGGATGGCCCAGAACGCCTGACCAATAGCATCTGCTCCAGCAGAGCAGCCCGTTGAGAGCGCTGTGCAAGGTCCATGCAGGTGATGATGGATGGCAATGGCCGCCGCTGGCGAATGGTAGAGCATAAAGGTTGAAGAGATAGGTACCTCATCTCTATCGCGGAGGGGTTGGGCGCCGTCTGCGGTAAGTTGTTTCCAGACGCGCTCTGCCTCTTCGTTGGAGGCCATCGCGGTCCCCATATAGACGCCCATCTGGTCGCGTTCCTCTTCGGTGAGGTTCTTACTGAGGCAGGCATCTTGAAGGGCAAGATTGGCAGCAGCAACGGCAAATTGCGTATTGCGATCTAACTGCGTACATTCCTCTGGGGTGAGGCCAAGCGCTTCAGGAGCGAAATCGGGCACTTCCCCAGCGATTCGAGTGGACAGGAAGCTGGCGTCAAATTGCGTGATGTGCCGAATGCCTGAACGTCCTGCAAGGCAGGCTTCCCAGAACGCGCATTTGCCAATGCCATTTGGGGCGACAACTCCAAGACCGGTGATGACAACTCGTCGAGTAGAGGGAAATGCCATGTGATGCTATCCTCAGTCAACCTCATCCAAACCTGCCAGAACCTCTTGCAGGGGCACTCCTTTGCTTGGTTGGAGATATTTTACCATACTCTGGCATGTTCCATCAAGACAGAACGTTTCTCACGCTTCCTATGACCTTCCCTTCCTTGCCACATACTGTATAATCAGCCTTGCAATCCTTAAAGATGTGTGAGGAGGCAGAGCGTGAGTACGCCACAAAACACACCAGCGGGTTCAATCACCTTTTTGACCGGCCCCCTGGCAGGCCAGGCATTTCAATTGAACGGGCCAATCATCGCTATTGGCCGCGAAACATCCAACGACATCATCGTAAAGGGAGATCTGCATGTTTCCAGGCGACACGCGCTCCTCATTTGGGAAGCTGGCGCCTGGAGAATCGAAAACCTCTCGGAGCAGAATCCCATCTTTGTTGATAATCAGCCGGTGAAGCAGGCAATCCTGCATGATAAAAGCCTGGTGATCGTCGGGCAAGACACAACATTTATCTTCCATGCTCAGGTCGTATCCCAGGTGTCATTTAGCGAAATACTCACGGAGGTGTCGTCTCTTCCTGTGCCCACACCGCCCCAGGCGCCTCCTCCCGTAGCGCTGCCGCCTGCCTCGGCTGCGCCTGTACCAGCCCCAGTACCAGCCGTTGTGGGAGCCACAATGATAGGCGGTTCTCCTTCTGCTGTTCCTGGGCGCTTTTCGCAAACGCTGCAAGCCACAGTCTCCAGCCTGGGGCTGCCCATGTTGGTAGTAAGCAGCAGCACCTCTGGGCAGCGCAAAACGGCGCTGCTGGATAAGTCCATGCTCTCGGTTGGGCGCAATGTCACGAATGATATTGTGATTGATGACCCAAGTGTCTCAGATGTGCATCTTCAGATTGTGCGCGAAGGTAGCCAGTTTGTCCTGGTTCATCCGCACCCAACCCGCCAGCAAACCACCAACGGGCTGCTCCATCAAGGGCGCAAGATTCGCGGCGACGAATCGTATCGCAAGGTGCTGGCCCAGGGCGACATCTTCCGCATTGGGGATGCCGATGGCGCCTTGGTGACGCTGACGTATAACGATGGGACAGGCGTGGCAGAGAGCGCGCCCCCGCCCCTGCAACCAATCAGGCTTGGTGAGGCTGAGATCACCATTGGGCGCAAGCCCGATAACAGCTTGATGCTCAATCATCCCCAGGTGTCGGCGCATCATGCCCGGCTGGTGCGCGAGGGCGGCGCCTATCGCATTCTTGACTTGCACAGCACCAACCATGTCTATGTCAACGCGCAGCTTGTGACCAATCAGCTTCTCAAGATGGGCGACGAGATTCGCATCGGTCCCTATCGGCTGGTCTACGAAAGCACGCATCTCACCCAGTACGATGAAAGCAACAATATTCGCATTGATGCGTTGAATCTGCGCAAGGTGGGCCAGAATCAGACCACGCTTCTCAATAACATTTCGTTCTCCATTCCCCCCCGCGCGTTTGTCGCGCTGGTGGGCGGCTCTGGCGCTGGCAAGACAACCCTGCTGGATGCGCTAAGCGGCCTGCGCCCGGCTCAACAAGGCAAGGTGCTCTATAATGGGCAGGACTATTACCACAACATAGCCGCCTTCAGTACGCAGATTGGCTACGTGCCGCAGGATGATATTGTGCATCGCACCCTGACGGTGGAGCGAGCGCTGTATTATGCCGCAAAGATTCGCCTGCCCAACGACTTCACGGACGAGCAAATCTGGCAGCGCATCAGCGAGGTGTTGGAGGATGTGGAACTGATCGAGCGGCGCAAGCTCCTGATTAAAAAGCTCTCTGGCGGGCAGCGCAAGCGCGTTTCAATTGCGATGGAATTGCTTGGCAATCCTGGCGTGTTCTTCTTGGATGAGCCAACCTCCGGGCTTGATCCAGGGCTAGACCGTAAGATGATGGTACTCTTGCGCAAGCTGGCTGATAAAGGCCACACGATCATCCTGGTCACGCATGCCACCAACAACATCAACGTCTGCGATGCGGTCTGCTTTCTGGCGCAAGGCGGGCGGCTGGCCTATTTTGGCCCACCTGAACAGGCCAAAGACTTTTTTGGCAAAAGCGACTTTGCCGAAATTTATACCGCGCTGACAGCAACCGAGGAGCGCCCAGAAATCCCAGAGGAAGCCGAAGCGCGCTTCAAAAGCTCCCCTGACTATCAGGCGCATGTGTCGCAGCCGCTCAAAGAACGCATGGCAAGCGCCGAAACCGACCCGCTGAGAACCCGCAAAATCACGCGGCGCAAGCCTGGAAGATTCTTCAAGCAATTTCTGGTCCTTTTCCAGCGCAACTTTGAGTTGATGAGAAATGATCGGGCAACGCTGGTCCTGGTGCTGTTACAGGCGCCCCTGATTGCCTTGTTCCTGATGCTGCTGGTGCGCTTTGAGACGGGGGCGGGCGTCTTTGATGCAAACAATATCGTGCAATGTCGGCCTCAAATCCTGACGGCAACGGGGCCGATTGGCGTAACCGCAACGACGGATTTCGTCAATTGTGATCAGGTGGTCACGTTCCTTCAGAGTGACCCAGGAGGCACACAATACGCGGCGGCGCGGGGCGGCGTAAACCATGCGCTTCAGGACTTCATCGTCCCTGGCACTGGCCTTTCGGCGCAGCGCACGCTGTTTCTGTGCGCCTTTATTGCGATCATGAGCGGCATCCTCAATTCGATTCGGGAGTTTGTGAAAGAGCGCGTGATCTATCGCCGTGAGCGCACGGTCAACCTGGGGATTGTGCCCTATGTGTTGTCGAAAGTGCTGATCATCAGCGTGCTTGCCCTCTACCAGTGCGCGGCGCTGCTGCTGATTGTGAATGCTTTTGAGCCGCTGCAACAGGGCATCTTTCTGCCGGTGTTCCTGGAGGCGTATATCACGCTCGTCCTCTCTGCGCTGGCTGGGATGATGCTGGGTTTGCTGGTGTCGGCGCTGTCGTCCAGCGAGGACACGGCAAATAGCCTGATACCATTCGTGCTCATCCCCCAGATTTTCTTTGCTGGCGTGGAGATTCCCTTGAAAGATGGGGTGATGACGACTCTGGCATTGTTCTTCCCCACGCGCTGGACGATGTCCGCTCTTGGTACGTCGCTTGGCGTGCATAGCGACAAATTGGGCGGAGATACGCTGGTTGGCAGTGACCCCACGTATCACGGCACGCTTTTCTCGATCTACTCCCAGAGCAGTGCCATCCAGCGGATTGAGCTATCATGGCTGGCTATGGGGGCCATGATTCTCATCTTTGGGATTCTGATCAGCGTGGCCCTCAAGCGCCAGGACAACCGCTGAGCACTTAGCGCTGCCAGAGAAGCGACTGACGAAAACCAAATCTTGTGTGGATTGTCACCGGGCGCAGGTCAGCCCGTTCTGCCAGCGCCAGCACTTCTTTGGGGCGATAGGCGCGTCGTACAGAAGCAATCCCATCATGGCGCGTGATGGGATTGCGCGCAACGGTATGGAGGAAAAACCAGGCCGCCAGGTAGAGCGGGTAGTTGCGCTGAAGATCAGTCACAATGACCGCGTGCCTGGCAACGCGCGCCAGTTCTTTGAGCAGCACCACCGCCTGATCGGGCGCGAAGTGGTGCAGCGCGCCCTGGCACAGCACCAGATCAAACGCCTGATCTGGATACGTGAGCGCCAGGGCGTTTTGTTGCTCCAGGTGGATTTCGGGAAGATCAGCGCAGGTTTGGTGAGCGGCTGCCAGGGCATGCTTGCTCAGGTCGCTGGCGGTAATCTGGGCCTGGAGTTTCTGCCCGCGTGCCCAGCGAGCGATAGCGGCAGGGATGTATGCCGAGCCAGTAGCGACATCCAGCACCGAAAACTCGCGTAACTGATAGTCCTTTACCAACTGCGCCACTTCTTGTACAGCCAGGCGTGTCCAGCCCAATCCAGAGCCTATCTGGTAGTTGAGATCGTGAAAACTCTGCTCTGCCAGGTGCTTATCAACTTCTGGGTCATCCAGCCATTCTTCAACGGTGTTGTCGCGTTCTTTGAGACTCATATCGCTTTCCCAACTATTGCAGACTGAGAGGGTTGGGTGTTTCTTCTCTCGTAGCGTACCATATGCGCGTTACGCAACCGTTACGAAACGCGATACAATTTGCGGAAATGCTCCACTACCACCAACAATACAAGGAGCAGGCGCGTATGCCTCCCATTCTGACACTTACCACCGATTTTGGGCAAGCCGATGGCTACGTTGGTACGATGAAAGGCGTCATCCTCGCGCGTGCGCCCCAGGCGCAACTGGTGGACCTGAGCCACGAGATTGCGCCTGGGGACATCGCGGCAGGCGCGTTCGTGCTGTATCAATCTTCTCCTTATTTTCCCGCAGGAACGGTTCACCTGGCAGTAGTTGACCCCGGCGTGGGAACCGCGCGCCGACCACTGCTTCTTCAGACCGCACAAGGCTTCTTTGTTGGGCCGGATAATGGGCTATTTGGTTATGTGCTCATTGAAGCCGTTGCCAAAGCAGCCAGTTGGCGCGGCGTGCCAGAAAGCGTGCCAGCCAGCTTCCACCCGGACTTTTCCCTGCAAGAGACTCTTTTCAGCGCCTCCTCAGGCAATCTCCCCAAGGCGTATCACCTGGATAACCCGGCCTATTGGCTGGCCGGGCCAAGCGCCACCTTTCATGGCCGCGACATCTTTGCTCCAGTTGCAGCGCACCTGGCTCTGGGCATCGCCCCGCATAATTTTGGTACATCCCTTGCGCTGGATAGCTTGAATCTTCTCCCGACGCCTGCCCCAACGCGCGCGCCGGGAACCCTCCAGGGAAGGGTGATCGCCTGTGATCGCTTTGGCAATGTCATCAGTAACATTGCCGCAGGTCTGGTTGAGGCATTGGGGGCAATGAATCGGATACAAATACAGATAGGTGCGCATTCCCTCAGCGGTGTCCAGCAGACCTATGGGACCGCCGCGTCCGGTGAGGTGCTGGCACTCATCAACAGCGCCGGATTATTGGAAGTCGCTATCCGCGATGGCAATGCCGCGCAAGCATTGGGAGTGAGCGTTGGGGAGAAGGTAATCTGCCAGATGGGAGACTCTTAACATCCTCTGCACTGGCAGAAGAACTCTTCTTCTTTCCCCTCTTGACGAGTTGCCTTTGCCATGCTAGGATGCTGGCATCTACAAGGCTGAGAGCCTTTGGAGCAACATGCCAGGAGGGGCAAGAGGAGGACGTGTATGCCACTTGCCGGTTCGGCAACCCCACTGACAGAAAAACAGCTTATGCGGCTGCGCGCGATCATTCGGGCGGAATATCTTGCGTTTGGCTGGCAGCTCCCTTCGGACCAGCTAAACGTGCTTGCCACCAATATCGCTCGCACCTGTAACGGCTTGAATGGCAGATACAGCGAAGATGGCGCGCGGCGCGTGGCGCGCACCTGGGCCTGGCTGCGCGCCGATGTCTTCCCTGGCGAGCCGCTCATCGCCTACGCGCGGGCGGTGATTGAGCGCGAACGCAAGCTGTACAAATTGACCATTCTGCCAGCCACCGATGTGCGACGTATGGCGCTCGACTCGCTGTATTTTACCTATATGCGCAACGGAACCTACCCACTCAATGAGGTCTGGGAGAATGCCCGCGCTTATGCGCGTGGCAGCGTCCCCAACTAAGCGCACACGCTCTGCTGATTGGCCCAATTCAGCATATTTCCCACCAAAGGACACCCTATGCCGCGCATCATTCTTGATACCGACCCTGGCATTGACGATGCCCTGGCGCTCTTTCTGGCACTGGCCTCGCCAGAGGTGCAGCTTGAGGCGATCACTACCACGCATGGCAACGTGAACCTGGACCTGACGACGCGCAACGCCCTGGCGCTGCTGGAACTGGCCGGGCGCACCGAGATTCCTGTAGCGCGTGGCAGCGTCAATCCATTGGTGCGCGAGTATGTGAGCGCGGCGCATGTGCATGGAGGGACTGGCCTGGGCGATGTGGTGCTGCCAGAACCAACCATTCAGCCAATTCGCCAGCACGCCAGCGATTATCTGATTGAGCGCATCCAGGCTGAGCCAGGAGAACTGACGCTCGTGGCTGTTGGCCCGCTGACCAATCTGGCGCTGGCCTTGCGCCGCGCGCCTTCAATTGCCGCTCAGGTGCGCGAGGTGCTGATTATGGGCGGTGCGCTGCGCGTTCCCGGCAACGTCACGCCCGCCGCCGAGTTCAATATCTTTGGCGACCCGCACGCCGCCCGCGTGGTGCTGCATGCTGGCTGGCCGATCAAACTCGTCTCGCTGGATGTCACCAACATCACGCATGTCACCCGCGAGCAGGTGCGGGCGTTGGCGGCCAATGGCAGCCCGATCAGCCGCTTTATCAACGAGATGACGCGCTTTTACTTCGAGGTCTTTGGCCCAGCCACCGGCAACAGCGTCTTGCGCCTGCACGACCCGCTCTGCCTGGCGGCTGCCTTCCGCCCGGATTTCATTACCTGGGAGCCTGCCTATGTGGATGTGGAACTGACTGGCACGCTCACGCTGGGGGAAACGGTGGCGTATTTCAACCGCGCTGGCATGCCCGCCCCCAATGTGCAGGCGTCGGTGGGGGTGGATTCTGCCGGATTTGTGGCGTGGGCCTGGGAACGATTGGGCAAGCTGTTCCCCAAAGAATAGGTCAGGAACGGATGCTTTCAAAAGATGCGCTGGCGCGTACAAAACGAACGATTGACGCCGCCGAGGTCTTGCATGACCACGCGCCAGAAATTGCCAAATCCTGCGCAGAGGCAATTCGCACCGAGTCTATCATCGCCTTTGTGCGCAGTGATCTGAGCTTTGGCGGCGTGGTGACAGCGCCCACCAAGCACCTACGCGCCCACTTAACCGAGCAGGAAGATGAGGGCGGCTGGACCCAGGTTTTTGAAGCTAAAGAGGGCCTCAAAGACATCGAAGATCGCTGCATGAGCATGGCCCGCAACGCTTTTAAGCGCTGGGAAATAGCCATGCGCTGGGCCAGCCGCCAGCGCATGCAGCATCCCGAATCCAATTGAGGGCGTTGCTACCGCCCCGCTCCAGCAACATACTTATCCAAAAAGCGCCCGATAGCTGGATACACGATTAGTTGGTTGGAGCGCTTGGTATACTGGTGGCCCTCATCCTCAAAGCGCACATATTCCACTGGCACCCCCCTGGCTTTGAGCGCGGCCACAATCTGTTCCGCTTCGCCAACCGGCACACGCGGGTCGTTGGCCCCATGCGAGACAAACATCGGCGCAGTAATACGGTCTACCTTGTGGATGGGCGAAATCTGCTCCAGAAACTCGCGGTCATGTTCCAGGCTGCCATATTCGGCTTCGCGCAGTTTGCGCCGCCAGGGACCGGTGTTCTCCAGAAATGAGACAAAGTTGGCGATGCCCACAATATCTACAGCTGCCGCCCAGAGATCAGGGTAGGTGGTTACTGCCGCCAGCACCATAAAGCCGCCATAGCTGCGTCCCATAATCGCAATGCGTTTGGGGTGCGCAATGCCGCTTGTCTTGAGCCACTCGACGGCGTACTTGAGATCGGCCACTGAATCCATCCTCAGCCGCACATCATCCAGGCTTTGATACTCCGCGCCGTAGCCGGTGCTGCCGCGCACATTGGGTGCCAGGACGACATAGCCGGAGCCAACCAGATATTGCAAGATGGGGTTAAAAGCAGGCCGCAACTGGCTCTCTGGACCGCCATGCACATACACCACCGCAGGCAATCCGCCGGGCTGCTCGCTCTGCGGCGAGAACAGAAACGCCGGAATCTCGCGGCCATCAAACGTGGGGTAATGCACCAGCCCAGGCATGGCAAACTGCTCGCGTGGGATGCCGCCAAGGGCGCTGCGGGTGGCCCGCCACAAGATTTGCTCTGCCATATCCCAGACCCAGACATCCGGCGTGTCGTTGGCGGTATCCAACGTGAACGCCAGGCGCGAGCCATCTGGCGACCAGGTAAGATCAGTCAGCACGGAGGCGGGCAGCGTCGGGCCGGGCAAGGCTTTCCGCTGCTCCCAGCTCTGCGCAACATCCCACAGTTCCAGACGCGAATAGCCATCCTCATTTGTCACCAGCGCCATCCGAGTGCCATCGCCAGTCACGGCCAGCGCCTCGGAATCCCAAGGTTTATCTTCCAGGTAGGCCATCTCGGTGGTGGCAAGGTCCAGCCAGGCCAGCGAGAGGAACTGGCGGTCCCGGTCACTGAGCAGATACAGCCCGCGCCGGTCAGCAGACCAGGCCACTGCCTCGTGCATCGCGTGTCCCTCGCTGATCTCTGGCGTCAGCCTGCGCGCCTCGCCAGTGGTGCGGTCCAGCAGGAAGAGGGTGTTGCGCAAATTGGAATCAGCGCGTGTAAAGAGTATCGAGCGCCCATCGGGAGAATAGCGCAACGCGTAGTTCGTGTCGTCGCTTTGGAACAGCAGCTTTGGCTCGCCAGAGGGCACCGTTTGCTCGTACACGTCAAAGTAGCGCGAGTCACGCGCATTGCTGGAAAAAGTGATCAGCGTGCCATCTGGCGACCAATCGCCAAATTGATGAATCACCTCTGGCTGGGTAGTGAGCGTGAATAAAGGGGTGTCGCTGATGGTGAGCAAGTAGAATTGATTGCGCTCGTTCGCGCCCACGTCCCCGGTCACCAGCAGGCGATAACTGGCAGGCGAATACTTGACATTCCAGGCCCGCTCACTGCGGAAGGTCAATTGCTCCGGCCAGGCTGGATTTGGCGCGTGTACCTCCACAGGCACGCTCCAGACCTCATCCACGCCGCTGATGTTGGTGACAAACGCCAGGCGCTGCCCATCGGATGAAAAGCTGGGGCCATGCGCCGAGCGAACGTTCATGTAGCTCTCAAAGGGATGTGTGTTTGCCACTGGAACAATGCTCCTTCATGCATGTGTTTTATCAGAGCATAGCACCATCAGGCAACCACGTCTTTCAAGTAGCTCTTCTCACGCAGTTCTGCCAGTTCGCGCTCAGCCAGCGTCAACAATGGTATGTGTAGTTGTCGGCACGCGCCCCCAACCAGTCGCAGCCCGGAGGCAATTGCTGCGTGAAACGACTGTTGAGTGAATCCCTCCAGGGCAGCAGCATCCAGCCTGTCGCCTGCGTCAAAGCCCTGGCTGAGCGTTACATCGGGTGAGAATGCGGTGTAAGGCAGCCTGAGAGCAGCAGCCAGCAAAAAGAGCCAGTAGCACACCTGGCGCCCCTCAAGAAGAGTATCCTCTATCTGGTTAGCGTGCTTATGCGTTCCTGCCAGCACCCCTGCCAGTTCTGCCAGTTCTTCGCTGGCGCGCTGGCTCAGCCACGCCAGATCAGGCTGGCGCAGCCGCCGTGAGGTGCCGGAAACTGCCTCCAGATCGTGGTCGCGCAGATATTCGTAGGCGCCGTAGATGCGCTGGAATGCCGGTGCGAGTGGTCCCGGCACGGTGGCCGGGGCGACAGGCGTCTCTCCATACACCTCTGCCGGGTCGAAGAGACGCGGGGCAATCACTTCCCAGGTGCCCTGCTCGTTCAGCTTGCGATAGTAGCAGGAGAAGTAGCCCTCGTGACAGGCTGCCATGCCATGCTGCTTGACGCGCAGCAGCAGCGAGTTCTCTTCGCAGTTAACGTAGAGGCCCACGACCTCTTGCACCTGTCCGGAGCTTTCCCCCTTCATCCAGAGCGTGCCGCGCGAACGGCTCCAGAAATGTGCCAGGCCGGTTTCCAACGTGCGTTGCAGCGCCGCCTCGTTCATAAACGCCACCAGCAGCACCTCGCGGGTCTGTTCCTCCTGCACCACCACCGGAATTAAGCCATCGTTCTCAAAATGCAGGTCTAGCATGGCCGGATGGCTACCCCCTTTGCTTGCAGATATGCTTTGGCCTGGCAGAGCGTGAACGTGCCAAAATGAAAGATAGAAGCCGCCAGCACCGCGCTGGCCCTGCCTGCTGTCAGCCCTTCATAGAGATGTTCCAGCGTGCCCACGCCGCCAGAGGCAACTACGGGCACCGAAACAGATTCGGCCACCGCCGCCGTTAGCGCCAGATCATAGCCCGCCTGCGTGCCGTCGCGGTCCATGCTGGTCAGCAGAATCTCGCCCGCGCCCAGCACAACGCCGCGCTTGGCCCATTCCAGCGCGTCCAGTCCGGTTGCCTGGCGTCCGCCATGACTGAAGACCTCCCAGCCCGATGCCGTCGCGCCCGTTTTGCGGGCGTCAATCGCCAACACAATGCACTGGCAGCCAAACGCCTCCGCGCCCTGGCGAATAAGTTCGGGCCGCTGGATGGCAGCCGTATTGATCGAAACCTTATCGGCTCCGGCTCGCAGCGTGGCGCGAATGTCCTCTACGCTGCGAATGCCGCCGCCCACTGTGAGCGGGATAAACACCTGGCCAGCGGTGTGCGCCACGACATCCAGCATGGTTGCGCGGGCATCGCTGGAGGCAGTGATGTCCAGAAAGACGACTTCATCGGCGCCCTCATCGCTGTAGCGCGCGGCCAGTTCCACCGGGTCGCCCGCGTCGCGCAAGCCAACAAAGTTCACGCCTTTCACCACCCGCCCTGCGGCTACGTCCAGGCAAGGGATTAGCCGTTTCGTCAACATAAGTTCTGCTCTCCAATCGCCGTAACAGCCTCTCCAAGCTCTACCTCGCCGGTATACAGTGCGCGGCCAACAATTGCTCCTTCAACGCCAAGCGCCGCCAGCGCCCGCAGATCAGCCAGCGAGGACACGCCGCCAGAGGCGATGATAGGTCTGTTGACGCCAGCGAGTATGTGCTTGAGCGCCTCCATATTTGGGCCGCTAAGCATGCCATCGCGCGCAATATCCGTGTAGATAAAACGAGCGACACCTTCAGCCGCCAGTTCTTGCGCCAATGTCAGCGCAGAAGTGGTGGAAGTTTCCAGCCAGCCATCGGTAGCAACCAACCCATTACGCGCATCCAGCCCAACGACGATATGCTCGCCCCAGCGTTCCAGACATGTGCGCAGAAACGGGCGATCTTTGAGGGCTGCCGTCCCCAGGATAACGCGCTCAACGCCTATCTCTAAGAGCAGCGCTACGCTTTCCAGGCTGCGCAGGCCGCCGCCCACTTCCACAGAGATGCTGACCGCTTCTCGAATGGCGCGGATGGCCGCCAGATTGCGTGACGCGCCTTCCCGCGCGCCATCCAGATCAACGACATGCAGCCAACGCGCGCCCTCGCTTTGCCAGCGCCGAGCGAGGGCAGCCGGATCGTCGGAAAACTCCTGCGAGCGGGCAAAATCGCCCTGCACCAGACGCACACAGTGCCCTGCTTGCAGATCAATCGCTGGGAGAATCAGCATTGTCCGGCCACCTTTGCAAAGTTGCGCAAGACCTGAAGGCCGTTGGCGCCGCTCTTTTCAGGGTGGAACTGCACGCCCCACAAGTTGCCCGCCTCGATCACGCTGCAATAGGACGGGCCATACTCTGTCTGCCCCACAACCTGCCCGGCGTCTTCTGGCTCGGCGTAATACGAGTGGACAAAGTAGAAGTGCGCGCCTTCTGGGACTCCATCAAACAGCTGCGTCTCGCGCAGCAGTCGTACCTGATTCCAGCCCATTTGCGGCACAAGCAGCCCCTCTGGGAAGCGCCGCACTCTGCCAGGCAGCAGGGAAAGTCCGGCGACATCGCCCTCTTCGTGGCTGCCCAGCAAAAGCTGCATCCCCAGGCAAACGCCCAGGAACGGGAGGCCGCGCCTGAGCGCGCCGCGCACGGCTTCATCCAGCCCACGCTCTTTGAGGTAGCGCATGGCCGCGCCAGCCGCCCCCACACCTGGCAGCACAACGGCCTCGGCTCGCTCCACCTGCTCCGGCGTGTCAACTACCTGCGCATCCACGCCTATCGCAGCAAAAGCGCGCGCAATGCTGCGCAGATTGCCAGCGCCGTAATCCACAATCGTGATCATCACAGCACCCCTTTCGTAGAAGGCACGCTGCCATCAGGAGAGGCGATGCGCGTGGCGGCATGCAGCGCCAGCCCCGCGCTTTTGAACAGCGCCTCTAGCATGTGATGCGCGTTCTTGCCACGAATGATGTCCAGGTGCAGCGTGACCTGGGCGTTGTTGGTGAATGCTCGCCAGAACTCTTCCACCAGCGCGGTATCAAAGCGGCCCACCCAGGGAGCCAGCCCAGGCGCCTCGTAGCCCAGGAACGGGCGGCCCGAAATGTCCAGAACAGTGCGCGCCAGCGCCTCGTCCATTGGCGCGTAGGCCGAGCCAAAGCGGGCAATGCCGCGCTTGGTTCCCAGGGCGTGCTGGAGCACCTGACCCAGCACAATACCAATATCCTCAACGGTGTGGTGGTCGTCAATCTCGGTGTCGCCCCGCGCCGTCACTTCCAGATCAAAGCGCCCATGCCGGGCAAAGGAATTGAGCAGGTGATCAAGAAAAGGCACAGAGGTCTGGATGCGAGCATTCCCCTCGCCATCCAGGTTCAGCGTAATCTGCACATTGGTTTCTTTGGTCACGCGGCCAATAACTGCCAGACGCGCAGGCCGCGCATCCAGCGTGTTCTCAAATCGCTGCGCATTCCCAACTTGAAGATCAAGCGTGCGCGCACCTTGCGCATCTGCGCCCGCCTCAAAACGAACCGCGATAGAATGCTGGTGCCCAGGCAGCCCCTCTTCGGTTGCCAACCGCTCAACGGTTGCGCGCAGCCGCTCCAGGCCGTCGCGCGTGGCCTCCTGCACTTGCATCTTTCGCCCAAAACTTTCCACCGAGAGCGGCGCAAACACCCTGGCGTATCTGCCGGTGGGCAGCACGTGGTTGCTGCCGGTGGCGTAATCACCTGCCGGGGAGGGCGACCAGTTCCCCAGGAAGACCGAGCCAGCGTTCTGAATGGCTTCTAGCACGCGCTGATCGTCGGCGGTGATGATCTGAAGATGTTCAGGCGCGTAGGTGTTGGCAAACGTGATGGCTTCATCCAGCGCATCCGCCACCAGCAGCGCCCCGTAGCGCTCCAGCGATGCCTCGGCATACTTCCTGGTTTCCAACGTCTCTAGCTGCGCGGCAATCTCTGCTGCCACCTGCTCGGCCAGGGTGCGCGATGTCGTGATCAGCACGCAGGCGGAATCTTCGGCGTGCTCGGCCTGGGCGACCAGATCGGCGGCCACAAAGCGCGGATTGGCCGTCTCATCTGCCAGGATGAGCAGTTCTGTGGGGCCAGCGGGCATATCAATATCTACCTCGCCAAAGGCCAGCAACTTTGCTGTGGCGACATAGGCGTTGCCCGCGCCAAAGATTTTCAGCACACGCGGTACACTCTCGGTGCCATAGGCCATTGCCGCAATCGCCTGCACACCGCCCAGCTTAAAGATGCGCTGCACCCCCGCTATTTGCGCGGCCACCAGCAGCACCGGAGAGATGGTGCCATCGCTGCGCGGCGGCGAGCAGAGCACAATATCCTGGCACCCGGCAATCTTCGCCGGAATGACGTTCATCAGGATTGAAGAGGGATAGGTCGCTTTGCCGCCAGGAATATACAGGCCCACGCGCTCGATGGGCCGCCAGACGCGCCAGACGCTCACGCCCGGCTCTGTCTCAACGCGGCCCTCTGGCGGCAGGTGGCGGCTGTGAAAGGCGCGAATCGTGCTGGCGGCGTGCTTCAGCGCGGCGATGACTTCCGGCTCAACCTGGCTGCCGGCCTGGGCCAGTTCTTCTGGTGTCACCTCCAGCGTCTCTAGCTGCGCGTGGTCAAAGCGCTGGGTATAGTCGCGCAGGGCAGCATCCCCACGCGCCCGCACATCCTCCATGACAGCGCGGACAGTTGGCACCAGATCATCCATCTGCTGCCTTGAGCGCTGAAGCAGCCGCCCATATTCCTCCTGGGGCACCTCAGATAATCGGGCAAGTAACATATATTTCTCTCCTACTGGATTAACTTCTCGATTGGCGAAACCAGAATCTCCGAAGCGCCAGCTTCGCGCAGGGCTTCAATCGCCTCCCAGAAGATTTCCTCGCGCAAGGCGGCATGCACCGCAACCCACTCCGGGTCTGCCAGCGGAACGACGGTTGGCGACTTCAGCCCAGGCACAATGCGCTTGATTTCATCCAGCGCGGCGCGTGGCGCGTTCATCATCACATAACGGTAGCGTTTGGCCGCCAGTACGCCCTTAATACGCAGCAGCAGGCGATCAATATTTGCGTGCCTGGCCGGGTCGGTGAGCGCCTGCGGATTGGCCGCCAGCACTGCCTCCGATTCCAGAATGGTTTCCAGTGGTCGCAGGTCATTGAGCACCAGCGAACTGCCAGTGGCTGTCAGGTCCACAATGGCGCTCGCCAGCCCCAGCAGCGGCGCAACCTCCACCGAGCCGCTAATGGTGATGATTTCGACGGGAATCTGCCGCGAGGCAAAGAAATGCCGGGCCGAGCCGGGGTAGGATGTGGCAATCTTGGCGCCTGCAAGCTGCTCCACGCTGGTGATGGGCGCGTCCTTGTGGATGGCAACTACGAGCGAGCAGTAGCCAAAGCCCAGCGGCAACAGTTCCTCGACGCTGGCCTGTTCTTCGTGCAGCAGGTTGCGCCCAACAATCCCCAGGTCTACCGTTCCCGCCGAGACGTATTCGGGAATATCGTCATCGCGTGTATGCAGCAAGGCCAGCGGAAAATTGCGGCAGTTGGAAAAAAGTTTCCGCCCAAAACTCTCGAACTCCAAACCGATTGAGCGCAGCAGCGCGAGCGTGTTTTCGGTCAGGCGGCCCTCGCGTTGAATTGCCAGCCGAAGCTGCCCCTCTTGCCCTTGAGCGTGTAGCATATCCTCTCTATTCTCCTCTCCTGTCTTTGCCAGGGACTGTGACGGTCTGAACAAAAACGAAGGTAGGATGTCCAAATTCGGACATCCTACCTGAAAGGGGCGAAGGTTGCGGCCAGGCGCCGCCAACCCTCACCCCTGGCTGTGATGGTGATGGTAGCTGAAAGCAGCCAGCGCTCGGTTGATGATGGGTTGCTGCTGTGTGTTGTTGCTCATCCCTTACCAAAACTCTTGAAAACAAACATCGTGTTTGGCACATGATACTGCGCTCAGCGCGGGAAATGCAAGCATTTTGGAAAATTGTGGCAAGCTTCACACGTTGCAAGGCTTCACTGGCGAAGAGATATAATAAGCCAGAACTGTCGAACAGGAAAGAGGAGACAACTGATATGACAACCATGACATTGCGGTCAGAGGTTTCACAGTTCCTTGAAGGAAAGAAGAAGCTGCTCATCGGCAAACAGTGGGTGGACGCGCTTTCTGGGGAGACGCACGAGACGAAAAACCCCGCAACGGGCGAGGTCTTAACCCAGATTGCTTCTGCCGGAGTGGAAGATGTAGACCTGGCGGTCAAGGCGGCGCGGGCGGCATTCACCGGCGCCTGGCGCAGAGCTATCAGCCCGGCAGACCGCAGCAAACTGCTCTGGCGGCTGGCCGATCTGATGGAGCAGCACGCCGAAGAACTGACCGATCTGGAGACGATTGACGGCGGCAAGGTGCGGCGCGTCGCGGGAATTGAGGTGGCGATTGCGATTGATCACTTCCGCTACTACGCGGGCTGGCCGACCAAGCTGGAGGGCAACACCATTCCTGTCTCGGCGCCGGGCATCCTGAATTACACCCTGCGCGAGCCGGTGGGCGTGTGCGGGCTGATTATCCCCTGGAACTTCCCGATAGTGATGGCCTCGTGGAAGCTGGCGCCCGCGCTGGCGGCTGGCTGCACGACCATCCTCAAACCGGCTGGCCCCACGCCGCTCACGGCGCTGCGCATTGGAGAACTGGCGCTGGAGGCCGGATTCCCAGAAGGCGTGATCAACATCATCACTGGCCCAGGCTCGCGCATTGGCAGCGGGCTGGTGCGTCATCCAGACGTGGATAAGATCGCCTTCACCGGCTCAACCGAGGTGGGCAAGCGCATTGCCCAGGAATCAGTGGAGAACGTGAAGCGCGTGTCGCTGGAGCTTGGCGGCAAATCGCCCAATATCGTCTTCCCCGATGCCGATCTGGAAGGGGCCGTGCGCGGCGCGTATAACGCTATCTTCTATAACCAGGGGCAGGTCTGCACGGCAGGCTCGCGCCTCTTTGCCGAGCGCTCCATTGCCGAGGAACTGACCGAGCGCCTGGCGGACCGGGCACGCAAGACGACGCTGGGCAACGGCATGGACCCCAAGGTGCAGATGGGGCCGGTGGTTTCCGAAAGCCAGATGCAGACGGTGCTGGGCTATATCGAGAGCGGCCTGCGCGACGGGGCAAAGCCGGTTTCCGGCGGCAAACGCGCCAGTGGCGACGGGCTGGACGCGGGCTATTTTGTCGAGCCAACGGTCTTCAGCGGCGTGAACGACTCGATGCAGATTGCCCACGAGGAGATTTTTGGGCCGGTGGTGGTCGTCCTGCCGTTCGAGAACCTGGAGGAAGTGGCGGCCCGCGCCAACAACAGTCCCTACGGGCTGGCATCGGGCATCTGGACGCGCGACATCGGCAAGGCGCATAAGCTGGCCTCGCTGCTGAAGGCCGGAACGGTCTGGATTAACTGCTACAACATCTTTGACGCGGCCTCACCCTTTGGCGGATATAAGCAGAGCGGCTACGGGCGCGAACACGGCCACGCCGCGCTGGAACTCTACACCGAAACCAAGAGCGTCTGGACGAAATACGAATAGGCGCTTGGGAACGGCCCGGCAGGGACGCCGGGGCTACAAGCGGGGCATTCGTTTGTACCCCCAGCATCTTGCCGGGCCGTCCCCAATTCTCTCTCACCTCCTCCCGGCAAAATGTGAGCGAGTACCTTTTCTCTTCTGGTCCTCTCCCCTATAATGGGGATGGCTCTGCATGGCAGATGCACTTGCAACAATGCAATGGGAGGCACCTCGTGTCAGGTACCCTATCCCCTCAAAGGATGGGCTTATAAAGGCTGCTTCTTTATGAGCCTGGACCTGACCAGTCTCAGCCAGAGCCAGGATGCTATCGGGCTATGTTATCAGGAAGTGTTCACGTTCACACCTGCGGGTGGCCGGTCCAGCCCGCTGCTCTGTAACCTGAGGATTAAACAGGCAAACGGGGTCGAGCCAGTGTCCTCTGGGAGAGTACCGCCTGATAACCTTGACGAGGACCACTTTACCCGCGCAAGCGGAGAGGGTTTCTTGCTGGTTCCCACCAAAAACCAGCCCCTTTTTATTCGGCAAGTATAGGAAAGGAGGGCGCGAGCCTCTCCCCCTTGAGAGGGAGGAGCACCCGCCGCGCAAAACATTCTATGGCAGTCGGGCACGTTATCTCAACACTGGCAACTGACGGATCAGAGGTTATGGGGCCAGACATTCTGCTCTGGCACTATCCCCGGAACGATATTGTGAGTGGGACGCTGCTCACGGTGGAAAGCAATCACTTCTGTGTCCTCAAATCGCGCGGGGCGATCATCTACATCTACGAGACGGGTCAGTATCCAGTGGTGACACCAGAGAAGCCGCTGATTGGCTCGTTTCAGCGGGCGTTCTTCGATGGGCAAAGCCCCTGGCAGTACGAAGCGCTCTACATCAACCGCGCCAAGCTGGTAGTACAGACGACGGGTCTGGCGCTCTCGCGCGAGATGGCCGAGATGCAGTACAACGTAGACTACTACATCAACGTCAACAGCCAGCAAGACGCGATGAAGCTGGTGCAGCACATGCCCTATCGCGGCCACCAGTTGACGACGGCTGAGGTCAACACCTACGCCGGGCCGGTGGTGGAGCAGGCGATCAATCAGGTGATTCAGGTGACGCCGCTGGAGTCTGTCAATGAGAAGATTCACGATCTCACCCAGGTGGTCTTCCAGCATCTCCAGGCGTTCCTGACGGGCTATGGCATCACGCTGAATACGGTGAAGGTGCTCGTCTTCCCCCGCGATGAGCGCATGCGCTCGTTGATCGCGCTGAAAGCCTTTGGCCTCTCGGAGCTTGAGGCGGTGCGTTATTACACCGCGATGGAGATGGCGAAGCACGGCATTCTCTCCGCGCCCAACATGGCGATTGGGCAGCCCTTTAACATTGGCGCTGGCTCACCGATCATTTCTAACGCGCAGCTTCCAGGCGTTCCGGCGGTGGCGGTGGCTCCGCAGGCAAATCCGAGGCAGAATAACCCATGAACAACTACAACATGATGCCCGGCTGGTCCAACGACCCGCTGGTGCAGGCGTTGCAACTGGCGCTGACCGGCTTTGGCTATAACTTCTACAACAACAAGAACCAGGCCCGCGCCGATGACCTGCTGGTGCGCGGCAAGGCCAGCGGCTTTCTGGCTGATGCCGTCAACTGCCTGACGACTCTGGCAAACGACTACCAGATGCGGCATATTCCGCCGCTGACCCGCGAGAACCCGAACCCGCCACGCGAGGCGCTGATGGCGGTGGAGGATATTCGCAGGCTTGGGCAGGAGGTAGGCGATCTGGAGGCGCGGGTGCGTGGGATGTCGGTGCCAACGGCTGATCGCATCTGGAGCCGCTTCCGCGAGGAACTGATGACGCTGCGGCAGTTGATGCAGTTTGATCTGGATATGGTGCGCGGCGCGGAGGGGCTGTACCAGTACATCTACAACGCCAACACGGATGTGTGGAACATGGCCTACGCGCAGGAAGTGCGCGGCATGCTGCGTCGGCTGAATCAAATCTCGCAGGCCCGCGAGCAGTTCTTGAGGATGCCGGTGTAAGTATGTGGTTCTTGTGGGTGGAGGTGTAAAGGGTGTAAAGGGTGTAATTGACGGGGAGGCAGTGCAGCAGCGCATGCTCTACGCTTCTTCTTCTTCTCTCTCTTAGAAGAAGTGATGAGAGAGAACAACGCGATTACACCTTCTACACCCTTTACACCGGGGTACAGTCTTCTCACTCTCAGAAGAAGAAGCGATGAGAGAGAGAGCAACGCGATATACACCGTTTACACCGTTTACACCGGGGTACAGGAAGTAGCACCGCCTGTACCCTCCTTTACACCAACATATACAAGAGGGAACTAGCCAAAAGCCTACAAAGTCTGCAAAGTCTACGGTAGTGCAGGGACGCTTGCCGGTTGCTTAGACCTGATTCTCGCGCATGCTCCTTGGGCCGGGGTTCTCCAGAGCATGGAGAAGCGCGGCATAGGCGGGCTTGGGAGCCAGGCTCTCATCGTAAATACAAGCGGCGCCCTCGCCCGTAAAGTACCCCGGAATCCAGGAGTATTTATCCGTATACTCCCAGATGGTGAAGTCTACGCACTGCCGGACGGCAAGGCAATCCTGCATCAACTGCGCATAGACGTTGGCCTGCGCCGCCAGCGTCTCTGGCGTGGCAGGCAGTGCCATCCGCACGTCCATCTCGGTGATGTCAAGCTGAAGCCCAAGCGCCGCAAAGCGCTGGAAGTTTTCCTTGATCATCGGCGGCAGATCGTATTGAAGATCAAGATGCGTCTCGAAGCCAATGCCGTCAATGGGCACGCCCTGCGCCTTGAGGCTCTTGATCAGCGCGTACAGCCCATCGCTCTTTGGCCCGATGCCTTCGATATTGTAATCATTCAAAAACAAGGCAGCCTGCGGGTCAGCCTCGCGCGTCCACCGGAGGGCGTCGGCAATGTAGTCGGGTCCGAGCGCGTTGAGCCAGAGCGTCTGCCGCAGCGTGCCATCCTCGTCGAACGGCTCGTTGACGACATCCCACTGCCAGATTTTGCCCTGGAAGTGCCCGGCCTCGGTCATGATATGCTGCTTGAGGATGTCCGCAAGCTGCGCGTTGGTGAACGACCCATTGGTCAACCACCCCGGCAACTGGCTGAACCAGACCAGATTATGCCCACGCACAAGCTGCTGGTGCTGCTGCGCAAACTGGACTTCGGCATCGGCTGGCCCAAAGGTGTAGACGCCCTGCTGCCCCTCGACGGAAACCCACTTCATCTCGTTTTCTGGCGTAATGGCGGAGAACTGCTGGCTGAGAATCTGCGCGTACCGGGCATCGCTGGACAGTGCGTCAGCGCTCACGGCGCTGCCAATATGAATGCCCAACTTGTCAGCCAACGCGCGCAAGGGAGGGTCGCTTTGGGCTTTTGGTGCCTTGAAGAGATTTACCAGAGCGAACGAGGAGAGCACCAGGAAGAGGGCCACTACCGCCAGGGCGATAACTGCCGGGCGGCTCTTTAAGCGTCGGGGCAACCACATAGAATGCTCACTCCTTGCTGAAGAGGGTTCATGCCTATCCATCGAAGCAATGTGGCAAGAAACATTGCAAGCGCTTGCAACTACTCATGAGTAGATATACCTCTTCCTTATCTCTTTGTCAACTCTCTTGCTGCATACATCTTTTCTTCATTGCAAGCGTTTGCAGCATTTGGGAGGAAGATACCCGTCTCTCTGCTCTAAAAGGGGGAAAGTGAGCGAGTTGAGGCAGCATCAGCAGCAAAAAGCCGGTGGTACAGGTGGACAACTCCCCTGTACCACCGGCTTCCCCACAGGGGCAGGCCAGCCGGTATCTGGGAAAGGCTACGGCGCGATGGCAATCACGCGCAGCGGGCTGCCAGAGCCGTTGACAATCTTCAGCGGCGCCGCGATGACAATCGCGCCAGTGGGCGGCAGCAACTCCAGGTTCATCAGGCTGGTGATGCCAAAGCGTCCCGCGCCGTGCATAAAGGTATGCGTGGGGAACGGCGGCTCGAACCGCCCGGCTTGTCCGGCGTCCGTCCCAACGGTTTCCACCCCAAAGCCCAGAATATCGCGCTCTTTGATGAGGAACTGCGTGCAGGTCTGGTGCATGCCGGGGTTGTGTGCGCCGTCTGCCTTGGCGTTCAGGAAGGCTTCGCGCCCCTGGCGTTTGCTCCAGCCCGTGTGCAGCAGCACCCACGCGCCCGCAGGAATCTTACCATGCTGCTGCTCCCAGGCTTCCACGCGCTCGATGGTCAGCAAGAAATCCTCGGACTGGGCAACATCGGCGGTCACGTCAATCACACAGGCCGGGCCAACAAACTTGCGCGGCAGGATGGTATCGGTGGTGTTGTTGGGCAGGTCTTTGCCCGTCACCCAGTGCACTGGCGCGTCAAAGTGCGTGCCGGTATGTTCGCCCAGGTTGAGGATATTCCAGTACCAGCCTGGCCCGCGCTCATCATAGCGCGAGATTTCGGTGAGGGTCAGCCCTGGCGAGGGCGCAAACATCGGCGGCAGGTCAATCACTGGCGTATCCGGCCCCAGCGGTGAGGTCAGGTCAATCACCTTCAGGGCGCCGCTGTCCAGCGCGTGCAGTAACTCGGCCAAAAGATTCTTCGCTCCGCTGCTCATAAGAAGCCTCCTGTACTACTGTTCTTGTTTGCGCAATCCTTCGAGGTAGCGCTTGAACTGGAAGCGGTTTTCCAGCAAGGGCAGGTCCATATGAAACGTTTTGGGGCCGATGGCCTCCACCTTGGAGATAATGGTTGTCATGGTGTGGCTTGCCAGCGCCTGTGCCACGCTGCTCTTGAGGCTTTCAACCGTATCAGCCTGGAAGACGGCGGGCACGCCCGACGCCCTGGCAATGCCTGCCAGGTCAGTGCCGGTGGAGGTGGCCGTTGGGAAGCCGCCCACCGAAAGCAGGCTCTCGTTGTCAAAGACGAGATGCAGCAGGTTGCCTGGCTTGTAGCGGGCCATCGTGCTCAGCGTGCCCAGGTTCATCAAGAGCGAGCCATCGCCGTCAATCACGACGACCTGATGTTTAGGCATTGCCAGCGCAATCCCCAGGCCCATTGAGGAGGCCAGACCCATCGCGTGCTCAAGATAGAAGAAGTTATGGCGATGGCCGATGGTGTAGAGTTCCGCCGCCACTGCGCCCATAATCGTGACGACAATTTTGTCTTCTATTTCTGGATAAATCGCTTGTAAGGCATCTACGCGCAGCATGGCATCACTCCTCCCACATCAATTCGCGCGAGAGTAACACGGCTACGGGATGAAGCGCGGCGTTCGCCAGCGTTTGCGCGTCTTTAATGCGCTTGTGGACATCGTGCGGCGAAGTGAGATGCCAGATGGGAATGCCCATAGCACGCAAGATCGGCTCCGTGACCAGGCCGCCCTGCGTTTGCCAGGGGTCTTTCTCGCCCATGTGCCCGCGATAGCTGATGAGCATCAGCAGCGGGATTTTGTAGAGCAGGGCCAGCGAGACAATCGGGTTAATCGCCGCGAGGAAGCCGTGATTTTGCATCAACAGGGCCGAATTGACGCCCGCCAGATGCGCACCCGCCGAGATGCCAATGCCCTCCTCCTCTTTGGCGAGGCGCACCAGGGTCACGTCGGGGTCTTCGTCGGCCAGGCGAATCAGGTGCACCAGCCACGTCTCAGGCAGGGCCGACATGACCTTCACATCGCAGGCTTTGAGGGCATCGTAAATCAGCCGGGAATTGGTAGCGGAAACGGGCATAGCAGACGCTCTCCTTGTTTATGCCGCAACGCCCAGGTGGGCAAACAGAAGTCATCCGACAACCGCCCCAAGTTTATCACTGTTGTCAATCCGCTTTTATACTGAAGCTGTTGTTTGCTCTTGTGCTTTCAGTCCGGTTGAGTTATAGTGCTGCCAGCAAGAATACGACTTTGTAAGGAGGTTCTTTTCGCATGAAGTCCAGACTGGCCTGGCGTCCGCTGACGCTCATGTTGTTTATCGGCCTTTTGGCCGGAATCGCCAATGTGCTATTTTTCATCTTTGTCATGAACCCGCTGACGTTGGATGTCACCTCAGATGAGGCGGTGGCCGTCAGCACCTACTCCATCAATTTGTTTGTCGGCTGGGTCTTCTTTTCCGCCTGGTTTTTAGCCAGGGCTGATGATGAGTTGAAAAAGGTGGAAGAGGCGGTCCACAAAGGCGACAAAGAAACCTTTCTGATTGAAGCGCCAAAGGTGATTGCGTTGAGCATTCGCATCCTCTACCTGCTGATCTCGGCGCTGGTGGTGCTGTCCTTCCACCTCTTTCATCTGGAAAGCCAGATCATCACCGACGAAATTCAATTTGGCGTTGGGTTTCTGGTAGTCGTTACGGCCCTGTTCCTCTGGGACTTAGACGAGCCAATCGGCGGAGCCATCGCGGTACATGGCATCCCTGATGAATGGCTGGTGGAACTGAAGGAGATGGAGAAGACCGGCAGGCTGCCGCATCACCACCACAAGGAAGCCGTGCCAGCCGAAACAAAGGCCCATCACGGATAATCCTGTGCTTGTAGCCCCGCCGCTTCGCGGGGCACGGCCCGGCAGGGACGCCGGGGCTACAAGCAGCATGGCTCAGAATCCGAGCACCTGCTTTAGCTTGCGCAGCATATCAATATGCGCGCGGGGCGAAGCCAGGCCCGCGTTCATGGTGTTCACGCCCAGATACGTGATGTCCAGCTTGCGCCAGGCTTCGGCGGTGCTGGCCCAGGCGGATTCGGGCATCTGGCTGATGCTCAGCCGCGCCTCAATCCCAAGAGATTTGGGGTCGCGCCCGGCCTCCTGCGCGTAGTCTCGCAGGCGCTCGATCATGCCACGCGCCTTCTCTGGCCCTGGCTGCGGAAACCATCCATCGCCAATCCGGGCCACGCGCTTGAGCGTGATGTCGGTGCTGCCGCCAATCCAGAGGGGAATGGAGCGGCGAACGGGGAGCGGATTGATGCCCGCGTTGTTGATGTGATGCCAGCGCCCCTCAAACGTGATGGCTGGCTCCTTCCATAAGGCACGCAGGACCGCGATTTGCTCCTCGCTGCGCACGCCGCGATTATGGAAATCTTCATTCAGCCCCTCATACTCCACATCATTCCAGCCCACCCCCACGCCCAGCCGCAGCCGTCCTCCGCTCAGCACATCCACCGCTGCCGCCTGTTTTGCCACGAGCGCTGTCTGGCGCTGCGGCAGGATGATCACGCCCGTCACCAGTTCAACCTGTTTCGTGATGGCCGCCAGATAGCCAAAGAGCACAAATGGCTCGTGGAACGCCGTGTTGCTGTTGTAGGGGCCGCTCCAGTTGGGGCGGGTGCTCAGGCTGGCGCCCAGCACATGGTCATAAGCCAGGATATGATGGTAGCCCAGTTCTTCCGCTGCCTGGGCATAATCGCGGATGACGCTGGGGTCGTTGCCAATCTCCGTTTGTGGAAATGTCACGCCAAATTGCATAGATGCACCTCTTGCGCAAAATGTGAACGGTTACTGTTCGATGAGCCGAAAATATGGGAGGGTGACGCCATCAGCCACCTGCACAAACGCGACCTGCACTGGCGCGTCAACGCGCACCGCTTCTGGCGGGGCATCGGTGATTCTGCTCATCAAGCGCACGCCCTCTTTCAGTTCGATAAGCGCCACAACAAAGGGCACTTGCTCGGCAAACGGGCCATATGCCTGATGCACAACGGTATAAGAATAGATCGTGCCTTTGCCCGATGCTTGTACCCAGGCAAGCTGCGGAGACATGCAGTGTGGGCAGAGAGAGCGGGGATAGAAGATGAACTTCTGACACGCCTCGCAGCGCTGAATCAGCAGTTTGTGCTGGTGCACGCCATCCCAGAACGGCTTAGAGTCGCCATCGGGCACCGGAACTGGAATCTGGCTGCTCATCCTCTAGTCCCTCCCCAGAATCACAGTTGAAGCTGAGGACAGCACGCCGCCCGTCCCATGCGCCAGCGCCAGATTAGCATCGGGCACCTGACGCGCGCCACATTCGCCGCGCAACTGGCGTGTCGCCTCGATCAGCAGAAAAATGCCATACATCCCCGGATGACAGTACGACAGCCCGCCGCCGTTGGTGTTGAGCGGGAACGCGCCGCCCGGCGCGGTGCGCTGCTGGCTGACAAACGCGCCGCCCTCGCCCCGCTTGCAAAAGCCCAGCGCCTCCAGCGTGAGCAGGACGGTGATGGTAAACGAGTCGTAGACTTCAACCACATCCAGGTCGTCGTGCTTCACGCCAGCCATCGCAAAGGCTGTACGCCCGGAGTCTACCGCGCCGGTGACGGTCAGGTCGGGCATGTTGGTGATGCCATAGTGGGTATGCGTTTCGCCATGCCCCAGAATCCAGATGGGCTTTTTGCGCGCATTCGCGGCGCGATGCGGCGCGGCCACAATCACCGCGCCGCCGCCGTCCGTCACCAGGCAGCAATCCAGCAGGTGCAGCGGCTCGGCAATCCAGCGCGAGTTCAGTACGTCGTCAATGCTCATCGGCTCGCGCTTGAAGGCTTTCTCGTTAAGCACGGCCCATTTTCTGGTAGCCACCGCGATTTCTGCGAGCTGCTCGCTGGTCGTGCCATACTGGTGCATATGACGCGTGGCCGCCAGCGCGTAGGCGCCAACCGGCATGGGCATCCCATAGGGGCGCTCAAATTGCTCGGTGAGCAGGGCAAAAGGCTGCGGCTGGTTGCGCGAACGGTCAGAACGCTGCGTGCTGCCATAGGCAATCACCGCCACCTCAAACAAGCCCGCCCGGATGCCCGCAACGGCATGCCCGATGTGAAACTCAAATGACGAGCCGCCAACGTTGGTCCCATCGCTAAATCTGGGTTGAATGCCTAGATATTCCGCCAGCACCAGATTGGGCGACCAGGACCAGTTTCCGGCGACAAACAGCGCGTCAATATCTTTTTTCTCAAGTCCAGCATCATCAAGCGCCGCTTTGATGGCCTGCGCCTGGAGTTGCAGGACGGTTTTGTTGGGAGTGACGCCCAGGTCCGACTCTGCCACGCCAACTATCGCGGCGAGACGATCAGTTCGCATATAGTTTCTCACTTCCCTTTGGGTAGTGTTGGCATCTTACCACATCAGCCAGATGCCTCTTTCATCCCTTCGCCTCTTCCAGAAGAGACAATTTTTCGGGTAGACTTTGAGAGAGAACTTTCTCATTTATACGCAAGAGGAGAACGCATGAACATTCCTCAACAAGAGATAAAGACGGGCAGTTCCAGACGCGCCCTGATCTGGCTCTGGACGTTGGGAGCAGGACTGGTGGGCGCTGGCGCTGGTTATTTGGTGCTGCATTTTGAGAACGGCGAGGTCAACGACATTCCGGGCACCGCCCAGGAAGCGTTTATTTTTATGCAGGCAGCGCTCTTGCTAGGCGTGCTGGCTGGGGTACTTTCGCCTCAAGTCTGGGTGGGCAGGCGCCGCACAGCGTTTCTGGCGGCGCTCTTGGGCGCGTTGGCGCTGTTTATCGTTGTGGCTACCCGCGTGGTGCAGGCTCGCAATGGCACTGTCCTCTTTTTTGGCTGCTTCACCATACCTTTCCTGCTGGTGAGCGTGCTGGGCGGTATCTTTGGTTCGTGGATTGGCGCGCTGCTGGCGGATATTCGCCGGGGCGAGGGGTAAGGCTGGCGAAAAATGAAGTTTCACCAATGAGGTAGGCCACGAAGGCTGGCGACTAAAGATCCCCCAGAGGGGGCAAGCTGCGCCTAGAGGCGTCTTCGGACGCCACCCCTAAGACAGAAGGGCACCCTAAGACAGAAGGGCACGGCGGCAAGTCCCTCTTCAGGGACTCCCCACCCAGGTACGCCAGCCAGCCTTCGTCCTAGTCCGCGCAGGCGGACTTTGTGGCCGTAGGCCCTTAGACGCGAATTTATTCGCCAGTTACCTCGGCTCACCCAGCGACGCAACAAACTCGCTTAGCCGCACCTGCGCCTGTTCCAGCATGGGCAGCTTGAGTGGCGTTCCGGCGGCAGGATGCTCTGCTGGCAGCGTATCGGCCTGTTCCAGCAAGCCCCAGAGGGTTGCCGCGCGCTCCTGGCTGGAGAGATGGTCTTCAGCATGGAGCAGGCTCGTTGCCAGGCGAAGCCGCAAGGCTTCGGGTTGCTCGCAGAACTCCGAGCCGGGCAGGGTGGCAATGTCCCACTCCTCCAGCAGCGTCCGCGCCAGATCAGCGCTGGTGTGGATACCTCGCGCGGCTAAGGCGCTGCGCCAGGGGGCAAAGTCAGGATAGAGATAGAAGGCGCCTGCCGGACGTGGGCAGCGCACACCCAGGCTGACCAGCGTGGCATATAGCCTGCCGGTGACGTGCCCATGTAGCCGCGCCGAACGCTGCACATACTGCTCAAGCTCGGCATTGGGGCTGTAGGCGACGGCAGCCGCCTCCTGCACTGGCGTGGTGGCCGATGACCAGATGTCGCTGGCGACGGCACGCACTGCCGCCATCACCTGCCGACCCGCTGCGCCCGCTGGCAGCGCGGCATAGCCCAGGCGCCAGCCACCCGCTGAAAACGCTTTGGAGAGGCCGCCAGTAATGATGGCGCCTTCGGGATAGAAGATGGCAGGCGAAGTGTGCGGGTGCCAGCCATGCGCCAGTTCCGCGTAAATCTCGTCGCTGATAATGGTGATGCCCTGCTCGCGTGCCCAGGTCGTCATTGCTTCCACGTCGGCGCGATCAAGCATGCTTCCGGTTGGATTGCTGGGCATGTTGACCAGCAGCAGGCGCGGGTTGGCGCCAGCCTGCTTTGCCCGGCTGAAAGCATCTGCCAGCGTATCAGGCGTCAGGCGGTGATGGTCTTCCGGGCTGGTGTCAACGGGGAGCACCTGCTTCCCGGCCATGTGTGCCTGGGGCGCGTAGCTGACCCAGGACGGCACTGGCAAGAGCAAATCCCCGTCCAAGACCTGGAGCAGGGCGTAAAGGAGAGGCTTGCTGCCAGGGGCCACAATGACCCCCTCGGCTGAGAGTGAGAGCGAGCGCGTGCGCGAGAGATAATCGGCAATGGCGCGACGCAAGGGGGCAATGCCCTGCACCGGCGCATAGCTGGTGTGCGTGGCGGCCTCGTCTAGCGCGGTTTTCAGGAGCGGGTGCAGCGGAAAGGGAGCCTCGCCAAAGCCCAGGTGGATTACCGTGTGCCCAGCGGCGCGTTTGGCGGCCACCGTTTCATTCATGGCAAGTGTTGCCGATGTGGTGAGCGCTTGCGAGTGTGGTGCTACCTGGAGCGGCCCCTGGTGCGTCTGGGCGGATGTGGTCATATGGCTTCCCTTTCTATGCCAGGCTTCCGGCAGAACAAGTCTTCATGGCAGCAGAAGTTTGGAGCAGTTGCAAGCTATCGTATCATGAAGGCACATCATCTATCCACTGCTGGCGCGGGTAGCCTGCCAGCAGGAGACCCTGAAAAGAAAGAGCGTTTAATTGTATGGACAAGGCGGAAGTTTCGTCTGCTGTTTCCGATATGCCAGTGTCCCCAGCCGGGCGCGAGTATTTGCATCGGCCAGGGGTTGCTTACCTGAATCATGGGGGCTTTGGCTCGTGCCCGCGCCCGGTGTTTGAAACGTACCAGCATTGGCAGCGAGAACTGGCCGCGCAGCCGACGGAGTTTCTGTCGCGCCGCCTCTCCGGGCTGCTGGCGGAGGCCCGCGAGCGGTTAGCAGCCTATGTGGGCACGCAGGCGGATAATCTGGTGTTTGTGCCCAACGCCACGCATGGGGTGAATATCGTTGCCAGATCGCTGCGCCTGGGGCCAGAGGATGAGGTGCTGCTGACCAGCCATGAATACGGCGCGGTGGAGCGCACCTGGCGCTTTCTTTGCGGGCAAAACGGCGCGCAGTATCGCGTGCAGCCCATTCCGCTGCCCGTCACCAGCCAGGATGCGCTGGTTGAGCAGCTTTGGGCCGGGGTCACGCCGCGCACGCGCGTGCTGGTGATCAGCCATATTACCTCGCCAACTGCGCTCATCTTTCCTCTGGAAGCCATTTGCCGCCGCGCCGCCGAAGCAGGTATCCTCACGGTCATTGACGGGGCACACGCGCCGGGGCAGGTTGATCTGCATCTGGACGCGCTGGGGGCCGATTTCTACTCCGGCAACTGCCATAAGTGGCTCTGCGCACCAGTGGGGGCAGGCTTCCTCTATGCCCGCCCAGAACGGCAGGTGCTCTTGCATCCGCTGGTGGTCAGTTGGGGCTGGGATGCGCGGGCGCCGGGGGCTTCGCAATTTCAGGACTTTTTTGAGTGGACGGGCACGCATGACCCGGCGGCCTATCTGAGCGTTCCAGCGGCAATAGCCTTTCAGGAGGAGCACCACTGGCAGCAGGTGCGGCGCGATTGCCACCAACTTGCGGGCCAGGCACTCCAGCGCATTGCCGACCTGACGGGCCTGGAACACATCAGCCCCGATTCCACAGAGTGGTGGGGGCAGATGTGCGCGATACCACTGCCAATCACAGACAAAGCCGCTGCCAACGCGCTCAAGTCCGCGCTGTGGGACACCTATCAGGTGGAGGTGCCCATTGTGGACTGGCAAGAGCGCTTCTTCGTGCGTGTCTCCATCCAGGCGTATAACACGCCCCGCCATGTAGATCGCCTGGTGGACGCGCTGACGCACCTGCTCACTGATACATGATCATTACGGGCACCGGGTTCAGCTTGAGCACGTCTTCTGGCGACATAAACGGCTCGTCCAGCGTGGGATGGGGCGATGTCCCCGGAAAATTCGGATAGAACAGCTTGAAGGCTGGATACTGAATCAGGCGTTCGTCATCAAACACGCGATAATCCGCAATCTTCTGCCCCGGCGTGCCAAAGCCATCCGAGCAGGTGAGTACCTGCACGCCGTATTTGGGGCGAATGTTGTACCAATCTGGCAGCATAGACTCCTGCCATTGGTGAATCACCAGCATTTTGGGCGGAAGCTCGTTTTCTTTCACCAGCAGGGCAAGCCCGTCAATGACCGGGTTAATCTCTGCTGCTGTCATATGCCCCAGGTTTACGTCTGGTATGCCATGCGAATCCAGGGCAAACTCTGGGTCAAGCGCCAGTTCCACATTGGGCTGTTCCAGATACGGCCAGATGGTTTCCATTTCTTTGAGGAGCGGCGCGCGCCCGATCTGCATATCAAAGAAGAACAGCATGTGATTTTGGGTTGCCAGGTCTATGTAATGCTGAATAAGTTTTGGGCTGGAGAACGCGCTGTAATACCCCCCTGGCCCTGGCTCACCTATTACGACGGGCGAGGCAATGTCCAGGCCAGAGATGACTGGATGCGAGGGGTCCAACTTCTCGTAGGCATCGGACTGCTTTTTGGCCTGGGCCAGCACGCCTTGATCGTTATACGAGCCGAGAAAGCCCCAGGGTGCGCCGGGGATGTAGTAATAGAGCAGGAGCCGATCTTCTGGGATGCGCATGGACCATACCCAATCAAACGGGTCTGGCGTTGGGGTTGGCTGTGGCCGCGAAACGCCAGCCTTGGACGGCTTATATCCTTGCGCTGTTTGCTCTCGTCTTGCACAGCCTGTCAGGATAAGCAAGCTGCACAGCAGCAGCGAACCGAAAAGCCCAACGCTCTGCCACCCAGAGGCGCTCTTCTTCTGAGCATGCTTTGTCCACCCAAACACAAACATTGGCTTCTCCTGAGAAAGAACTACATAGACGCATCATATCAGAGCCATTACGCAATTGGGGCATTTGTACAGTTCACTAGTAGAGAATATCTATAAGGCGTTTTTCTGCCCACCAAGTGCGAGGTCATCAGCAAGAACTGGACCACGAAAAGAAGCGCCCGTGATGCGCCAGCCCAGAGTGGGCCTGTGCCCATGCGCCACATCGCCCTTTTGGACTACTGCCCATGCCCTCTGTTGCCATGCAAGAGCGAGGCGGTTATAATGGCTTGCGAAAACAGCCGCGATGCTGTCGCCTCACCTCTTGCTGTGGTGGATGATGGAGGATATGCTCTTTTCTTTGCTAACTTCCATAGGTGAAGTGTCTCTGGGAAGCAGGAAGGAACAACCTTGGGATGGCGTCGCAGAGAGGAGGCATGGATGAGAACGAGTGCCATTGTCGCGCGCTCCGCTTTCATCTTGGGAGCACTCGTGTTACTGCTGCTCTCCGGCACCCCTGGACTGGCGCTCGCTAAAAGCGCTGCGCTTCCTGCTCTACCCCACGCCGGGCAGATCACTGTTCATCTTGAGCCGCCCATTCTCAGCGCCTATCCACAAGTCTCCGCCTATATGAGCGTGATTGGGGCCGATGGGCAGCCCGTCATTAATTTGAATCAAAGCGATGTGACGGTGACGATTGACGGGAAAGCCGTCCAGCTTCAGCAATTGTCGTCGGTCATCAACGTTGGCGAGTCCATTACGGCTTCGATCTTGTTTGATACCAGCGGAAGTATGCTTGGCGAGAAATTGGCCGACGCCAAATCCGCTATTATTTCTTTTGGGCAAAACCTGGGCGATCAAGATCAGGTGGCGCTCTATCAGGTGGCTGGCAGCGCTGGGGGCGTCAAAAAGATATTGGATTTTACCAAAGATCACGCCAAACTTGCTGATGCCGTGAACCCGTTGCAGGCCAACGGCGAGACGCCCATCTATGACGCGGTGTATCAGGCGGCGCAAGATTTGTCTGCTGTCCAGGGCCGCAAGTTGATCATCCTTCAGACCGATGGAGAAGATACGACCAGCCAGCATTCCATTGATGAGGCGATTGCCCTGGCGCAGCAGCTTCACTTGCCTGTGTATACGATTGGCCTGGGGTTGGGCACCGACCAGAAGGCACGCGACGCGCTGCAAAAAATCTCCAGCGAGACTGGCGGGGCGTTTTTTGACGCGCCACAGCCATCGCAATTGACGGCCACGTATCAGCAGATTCTCACCCAGTTACGCCAATCGTACCTGCTGACGGTGAGTTCGCCGGTACAGGTGGATACGCAAGAGCATACGCTCGCGGTGAACGTGCAATACCAGGGCAACACCTACAGCGATAGCACGACATTCACTATTAAAGCCGTACCGCCGCAGATCAGCACGTCTTTGCGCCAAAACCAGCAATTGGTGGGAAGCGCAGATTTCACGGTGAATGTACTAAGCAGCGCCACGCCCATTCGCGCGGTGACGGTGGAGATTGATGGCAAGCCCTTTGATACCGCAAAAGGCACTCCGCCCTATCATTTCTCGTGGAATATTCGCTTCGTCTTGCCGGGCACGCATAAGATACATATCCAGGTGACTGACCTGATCGGCAACAAGGCGTCGTTGGACGTTACCGTCCAGGTGGGCGTGGAATGGTCCTATTGGATTGGCTGGCTGATCAGGATTCTTCTGATTGTCATTGCCTATGTGGTCTTGCGCTATGCCTGGTTCCGCTTCCTGGGCGAACAGTTAGAGGGCGTGCTGGTGGTGCGCACCGTTGATAACCGGCAGGCTGAGATTGAAATGGGGCATGATGTCAAAGGGTCGCGCATGCGCATGCGGATTACGCCAAAGGGCGTGCTGATGGGCGCCTATCCGCCCTGGAAAAAGTTCCCCTTTGTGGCGCCAAAAGTTGTGGAAGAGAAGCCATCAGGAGATTTGACGGCTGCTGAGAAAACTTCGACGGAACTTGTCAAAGTAACAAAGTCGTCGGAGAAAAAGAAAGCGCCCAAAAAAGCCCAAAAGAGAGTAACCGCTCTCGTGTATGTGAAGGTGGAGAAAGAGAACGAGAAGGGCGTCAAGTCTCGACTGGTTATGCCCTACTTCCACCAGAAGGGGAAGAAGAAACCAGTCGAGCTAAGCGGGACATGGAAGCGCAAAGTCGGGAATTATACCGTCGAGTTCACCGAATAGGCGGGCGAATTTATTCCCCCGCCTATTACCGTATCACCACCTGCTGAGTGCCTGTCGCCAGAAGCACGCCTTCTGGCGTCCAGGCTTCGGCCCAGCCATTCAGCATGCCTCCGCCCGCGTGCTGGCAGCGCCCGCGCATACCTATCCAGGTGTCACCTGCCTGGCGGTTGTGCCAGTGAATCGTCAGGTCCAGGCTCACCGCCCCGCGCAGGGTTGGGATGGCTTGATAGGAGGCGGGAAAGACGGCCATATCCAGCAAAGGGATGAGCGCGGCGGCGTGGATGAGCGGGTCGTCTCCCCAGCTTTGCTCACGGTAGCGCGCCCAAAACACAAACTCGTCTCTGGTTGCACCCAGCCCAGCATCTTCTGGCAAGAGCAGTTCCAAATTTTCGTGGAAGGTGAAGCGCTGCCCGTCCGAAGCGCGCATGATCATGGGCTGGCACTGCTCCGGCGGCGGAAGGTCTGGCGGCGTGAGCTTCAGCAGGCCAGGGCCGTCGTTTGGATGGAAGAAGCAGGCGCTTGCGCCCAGCCGCGCTTTGCCCTCCTGTTTCACGGTTGAGGTGGTGAAGGCTGCCTGGCGCCCCTGGCGAAGCAGCGTGGCGTCTATTTCCGCCGGGCCAGCAGTGGCCGAAGTGAGAAATTGCCCGGTGAGCGAGACGGGTATAAACCCCTCTTCAACCGCTGCGGCCATTGCCCGCAGCGCTATCGCGGCGACATAGCCACCCTGGGGGCCTTGCACCTGCCAATTTGGTGAGAGCGTGGCCTGCCAGCCGGTCTGGGCCTGGGCCACGCGAGTATCGTGCTCGAAATTAGGCATTAGCTCCTCTGCTGAGTGTTCCTAGTCTGGCGAAAGAGGCTTTCAGCGCCGGATACAGCGCTTGATAGACATCATAATACTGGCGATAGGTGGCAGAACGCGCTGCATCCGGCTCGGTGCGTGTGCCCAGCCGAATAGTGGCGTCGCACGCCGCCTCAACCGTAGGATACACCCCAGCAGCAACTCCTGCCAGCAGCGCGGCCCCAAACGATGGGCCTTCCTCTGCCTGGGTGGTTGCCAGTTCGCTCTCCAGCACGTCGGCCAGGATTTGCCGCCAGAGCACGCCGCGCGCGCCGCCGCCCGTCACACGTATTTGCTCGATGGGTAAGCCCTGCTCGCGGATAATCTGAAGGCAATCACGCATGCTGTAGGCCACGCCTTCCAGCACCGAGCGAATCAGCGCCCGGCGGTCATGCCGAGCCGTCAGGCCAATCCAGCCGCCGCGTGCCTCCGGGTCCAGATGTGGGGCACGTTCGCCCTGGAGATAGGGCAGAAAGAGCAGGCCCTCGCAGCCTGGCGGCGCTCCGGCGGCTTCGGCTGCCAGCAGATCATAGGCATCGCCCACGCCCCAACGCGCCAGCGCCATCTCTGGCAGCCCAAGGTGGTCGCGCAGCCAGCGGAAGGATAGCCCGGCGGCCTGGGTCACGGCCATGAGATACCAGGCATTCGGGACGGAATGGTTAAATGTGTGGGCGCGTGGGATGGGTCCGCTGCGGTCTACCGATGGCTCCTGGGAGTGCACCAGCACCACGCCGCTTGTGCCTATCGAAAGCAGCACTGTGCCTGGCTTGACCACGCCGCTTCCAACAGCGCCGCAAGCGTTATCCGCTCCGCCACCGGCAACAGGCGTTCCGACAGCCAGCCCGGTCAGTTTGGAGACATCGCTGGTAATTTCGCCGCAAACATCAATGGAGCGCCGCACAGGTGGCAGCAGATTCGCATCCAGCCCGATGCTCTCAAGCAATTCGCCGGACCAGTCGCCTTTGCGCACATCCAGAAAGAGCGTGCCTGCCGCGTCGGTGATCTCCATTGCCAGCACGCCCGTCAGCCGGTAGCGGATGTAGTCCTTGGGTGTCATCAGATGCACCGCGCGCGCAAAAAGTTCTGGTTCATGGTTGCGCACCCAGAGCGCTTTGGGCGCGGTAAAGCCGGTCAGCGCTGGATTGCTGGTCAGGTCAATCAAGCGCGACGCGCCAACGGTGCGCGTAATCCACTCGCATTCGGCAGCACTGCGCTGGTCGGACCAGATGAGGCTGCGCCGCAGCACGCGATCTTGCGCGTCCAGCAGCACCAGGCCGTGCATCTGCCCGGAAAGCCCCACGCCGCGCACTTCTTTTGGTGTGATGCCTTGCATGTGCGCCTGGGCCAGGCACGCCTGGGTCGCGGCGCAGGTGGCGCGCCACCAATCTTCCGGGTCTTGCTCGGCCCAGCCAGGGGCAGGATGATAGAGCGGGTAGTCCTCAAACGCGCTGGCGAGCGTGCGCCCATCATCGGCAGCAAAGAGGGCTGCTTTGACTCCCGTCGTGCCAATATCCAGACCAAGCAAGGTGTCCATGCCTACGCCTCCTTGATGATCGTTGCCCGGCGAATCTGCTGATCGGTAAAGATGTCGAATTCGTCGCGGCTGCGTGTGGAGAACTCGGAGACTACCGCGCCTTCGTCTCCAGCCTGGAACCAATGGAGCGTGTTGGGTGGGATGGTGTATTGCTGCCCAGGCTGCAAGACCTGCTCATGCCAGACGGTGTAGGTGTGCTCGCGGCCAGCAGGTGGCCGGGCGCGTGGGCGTGGCGTTGGCTCGCCCGCGACATAGAGATAGACCGTTCCCCAGCGGCAGCGGAACGTTTCTTCTTTCCCTGGCCCGTTGCCAATGGGCGGATGGAGATGTTCGGGGCAGGTCTGGCGGGGGAATAGCACTAACTCTTTGGCGCAGACGCGCTCCGTATTGACGTACACCACCAGTTCCAGGCCGGTGTGTTCCAGTTCGCCCAACCCGAAGTCGGCTACCTCAATGGAGGTGGCCTCTTCCGGGGTCAGGATGATTCCGGCACGCTGAAAGTAGTCTAGAGCGCGCTGCCTGGCGGAAGCGACTTGCTGGGCGGTGAGCATGACGACTTTCTTCTTTCTTCGTTGAACGAAGCGCGAGCTATTTCTGCTTGTGGCGTTCGATGATGCGCTTCGTATAGGCGGCGTCCAGCCCCATCGCTTCATAGACCACGCGATAGGCTTCGACGGCATCAGAGTGGCGCTGCGCGCCCGCCAGCGCCTTGCGATCTACCTTGCGCGCCAGATCATCTATAAACTCCCATTGCAGCACGCTGCGCCGGACGGCATCCACCTGATTTTCGGTGTAGGGGTAGAGGTCAAAGCCCACGCGCTCGCCGTTGTTCCCATAGCCAACGTCCTGCAAGACCATCGCCAGGTCGAGCGTTTGCATGAAGAACGAGGCGCCCACCATGTTGTCGTCGTCAAACGTGCCCCAGCCAGAGTTGCCGTGTTGATGGCCGAGCTTGCCCTCCGCCGCCAGCAGCGCCGCGTATTCGGGCAGGTTTTCGCCGTTCATGATGAGGTGCTGCCAGTCCATGTTGACCTTCAGCCGCGAGGTATCCACGCCCAACCGCCGCACACGGTCAATCGTGTAGAGCGTCATGCCGATGTTGCGCATGAGGATATTCATGGCTGGCTCGGAGTTTTTATGCTCCAGGAAGACGGTCACGCCTTTGCTGGCGGCATGCTCGACGACTTCCCCCACGCCCTCAACAAACCACTGCCAGGTTTCGGCATAGTTGCGGTGGAAGTTGTAATTATAGCCTTCGGCGCCCGGCCAGATGATGAAGTGCGCCCCAATCGCAGCGGCAAGCTCCACGCCGCGCTTGAGCGTGTCAATGGCTTTGCGGCGTTTGGCGGCATCAGGGTTGACGAAGGCACCCAGCGCGTAGTAGGGGTCGGGGTGCAGCCCGGCGGCCAGGCAATAAATATCCATTGGACCAAGCGCGGCTTTGATGGCATCCAACGTGTCTTCGTTGATCTCGCCGGGATAATGATATTCCAGCCCATCCACCAGATCAGCCAGCCCCTCCACCACGCGATGGGTGCGGGCCACCATATCTTCGTTCACGGCTTCTGGATGATAGCCAGGAGGCACAAAACGTGTGGAGTTCGGGCCAAAGGCCCAGATGCCGACGCTGTTTTTTGTTCGTGGCGCGTTTGTCACGTACAAGCCCCTTTCTTTCGCGCTACACCTGCCTGGCTAGCTGTCCCCTGCCTGGCATCCTCACAAGCGTGGGGGTGCTAAAAAAGGCTTCCATCACCAGGCTGCTTGCGCCAATCAGACCAACATCATCTCCAAGGTTGGAAAACAAAATCTCGACCATCTGGCGCGGGCGGCCCAGGGACCGCTCGCTGACGACCTGATGGACCACGCGCATAAAAGGCTCACCTGCGGCGATACATTCGCCATGTAGGATGATGCGTTGGGGATTGAAAGCATTGATCAGGTTGGCAATCCCCACCCCAAAATGGCGCGCTTGAGCGCTGACCAGTTCAAGCGCCAGCGCGTCTCCATTGCGCGCAGCCGTATAAATGGCTTCGGCCTGGGCTTCCACTGTATCCAGGCGTGGAATGCTGCTGTAGTGGCCGTTGCTGAGCACCTGCCGCGCGGTATTAGCGAGCCAGGTGATGGAGGCCAGCGACTCCCAACAGCCGCGATTGCCGCACTCGCAGGCTGGCCCATCCTCCTGAATGGTCATGTGCCCCACTTCGCCCGCCGTATTGCCAGGCCCGCGATACAATTGCCCGTTCAAGAGAAACGCTGCCGCCAGCCCCACGCCCGTTTCTACGCAGATCAGCGCGTCGCATTCTGCCCCCTGACCGCGATAGCGTTCTGCCAATGCCTGAATATGGCAATCGTTATCCAACCAGACGGGCACATGAAACTGATCAGATAACCAGCGCTCCAGCGGGACATCTTGCCAGCCAGGGAGGTGTGGGGCAAAACAGACAATCCCATTGGCAGAATCGGTCAGGCCAGGAATGCCCACGCCAATCCCAAAAAGCTGCTCTGGGTACAATGCAAGATCATGGAGCACCTCCTGGAGCAGGCTCGTGATCGTTCCCGTCACAGTTTCGGGAGAACGGTCTGCGCCAAAGCGCAGGTAGCGTTTATGCAGGATATGCGCTTCGCCATCTGCGATAGCGACAGTAACGCCATCTACTGCCAGCAACACGGCCCCGACACGCACCGCCCCACTGTTGAAGCGGTAGAGCGTGGCAGGTTTGCCGCCAGAAGCAGATGGCGTGGTTGTGCCAACAATTTCGGCAAGTCCAGCCGTGTGAAGATCATCCACTACCTTAGAAACGGTTGGCCTGCTGATGGTACTGCGTTTTGCCAGATCTGCTTTTGAGATGGGGCCTTCTGCACGCAATAGTTGCAGCAGAGCCAGGCGGTTCATCTGTCGCAGACTTCCAGGGAGGGCTGGGATCCCAGGCGTGCGAACCATAGGCTCCTTCTATCAGCCTGCAACTCCAGAACTTTGCTGGCGGGACGGTCTGCCAACAAGCCGAAGCTGCGCCAGGCGGGGCTGGATGTCTTGAAGCAGTGAAGTTGAACGTTTCTAGCGACCACTCCTGGTGTTGGCGCGGCGAACAAAGGCGTCAACTGTGACGGCGAAAAGCAGCACGGAGCCTTCCACAATCTCTTGCGTTGCCTGGCTTCCACCAAGCAATGCCAGGCCGTTCTCCAGGCTGCCAATGATCAAAGCACCCAGGATGACCGCCCAGGCTGAGCCACGCCCACCAAAGAGGCTGACCCCGCCAATAACGGCAGCAGCAATAGCATCCAGCAGCAGTGTCGAAGGAATCTGGCTGGCTACAGCGGTTTCACGCGAAGTTGCCAAAATCCCGCCGATAGCTGCCAGCGTGGAGGACAGCGCAAAGACGGTAAGCCGCACTCCAGTGACGTTAATGCCGGTACGCCGGGCAGCTTCAGCGTTGCCACCAACAGCGTAGATATGCCGACCAAAGCCGGTCTTGGTGAGCATCAACCACATGATTAAGATTAAGCCTATCAGGATAGCGCCCGATTCTGGCACACCCTGATAGCTTTCAAAAAGCGAGACGGCCCCTTCTACCACCGCCACCGCAATGACGATCTGGACAAGGAGTTGAATGATGGTGACGGTGCGTAAGCCAGCCTGTCTGCGAGTGAAGTAATTCAGCAGTAACGACCCAACATACAAGACCAGTGCTGCGGTTGGCAGGCCGATGCCAAGCGTATCGGGCAGATAGTTTCCAGCGAGGCCATTGATAAACTGGCTGCGAACAATTAATGTCGTGTTGGGTTCAAGCACTTTCAGAACAAGGCCAGCATAGGCGATAAAACCAGCCAGAGTTACGATAAATGAAGGTACGCGCAAGACAGCAATAAAGAAGCCATTGATCAGCCCCACCACTGTGCCAGAGAGTATCCCTGCTACAAGCGCCAAGCCTGCTGGAACCCCTTTGCGCTCTGCAAGCACTGCCATCACCGAGGCACAGAAGGTGCTGACTGAGGCAAGCGAAAGATCAATTTCGCCGAGCAAAAGCACAGGCACCACGCCCAGGGCTAGAGTGCCGATGGTGGCAATCTCCAGGACGATGTTGGAGAGATTGCGGGGGTTCAGAAAGATATGGTCGGGGCTGGTGACCTGGAAGTAAGCCCCAATGACAAGCAGCGTGAGCAGCACCGGAAGAAAACCAAGGTCGCCACGCAGGCGTTGTACAAACGTCAGCCGTTGTACCTGCACAGCAGCGGCACTCATGGACGAGGCATCGGACATGTGAGCAACAGCGCTTCCGGTGGGCTGTGCTGGTTCGTTCTCAAGAATATTGCTCATGTACTTATGCCTCCGCACTGAAGCCATTCGTGGCTGCTGTTTCACCAAACTGCGCGCCAGTAATAGCCGCAATGACTTGTTCAGGTGTGGTTGATTTAATCAGATATGACCCCACGCGCCTTCCCAGCCGCAGTACGATGACCCGATCTACAACCTCGAAGACATCGTGCAGATTATGTGAGATCACCACAACTGCCAGCCCTTGCTCGCGCAGCCGATGAATCAGGTTCAACACCTGACGGGTCTGGGCGACGCCCAGGGCCGCTGTTGGTTCGTCAAGGAGGACCACGCGGGCGTTGCGCAGAATGGTCTTGGCAACAGCGACAGACTGGCGTTGGCCGCCGGAGAGACTGGCGACGGGCACGCGCACCGAAGGAATCTTTACGTCCAGCGTGCTGAGGACTTCCAGCGTGCGACGCTCCATCTCGGTTTCCTGAAGCACTGGCGCCACCCAGGGGAAGATACGCTTCTCGCGGCCCAGATAGAGGTTGGCAACCACATCCAGGTTATCGCACAGGGCGAGGTCTTGATACACGGTTTCAATACCCAGCCGCGTTGCCGCTACCGGGCTGGAGATGTGCACAGGCTGGCCGTCCATGAAGATTTCGCCTTCGTCCGCATGGTAGACGCCAGCGATGGTTTTAATCAACGTAGATTTCCCAGCGCCATTGTCACCAACCAGCCCCACCACCTCACCCGCGAAGACCTCGAAATCTACAGTAGAAAGTGCGCGAACGGCCCCAAAGTATTTGCTGATTCCTCGCAGCTTCAAGCGCGGTTCTTCATATTGGGCTTGCTCTGGCTGAGCAAAGGTTCCCATTGAAGGAGACACGCCTTCATCCATCATGGACAGTTGATCTGATTGGCTGAACAGTGGCTCATCCATAGATGGAGGTACGCTGTCGGCCATGTAGCCCTCCCCATTGAATATGCCAGTGGCGGGGCGGCTTTTCAAAACCTACCCCGCCACCTGGCTCGCAGCGTTGGTTATGGCGCATTGCGCCTGGTTTCCACTCGCGTCTGGCTCGAAGACCAGATGCGATCTCTCAAGCAGAGAGACTAGGAGCAGATGCCGCCAGTGTCGGTGCCAGCGGGCAGGCCGGTGCAGATTTGATCCTTGGTCACATAGCCGTCTTTCAGAACGGTGTCGGCAATGTTGGCCTTGGTCACGGATACTGGCGTTTCCAACACAGTGGGAATATTCGCGCCAGTGGAGGTGGCGGTAGTGCTGCCCTTGGTGATGGAGGCGGTATCCGTGCCATTGCTCAGCGCGGCAACCAGGTCAGCAGTTGCCTGGGCCTCAAGGTTGATGGCCTTGTAGACCGTCATGCTCTGCACGCCTGTGAGGATGTTCTGAATGCCAGCAACGGTGGCATCCTGGCCGGTGACGACCACTTTGCCAGCGAGGTTCTGAGCCTTCAGCGCCGCGATGACGCTGTTTGCCATACCGTCGTTGGCGACGTAGGCAACCTGAATCTTGTTGCCTGTCTGGGTCAGGGCCGCTTCAGCCTCTGTCTGGGCGGTCTGGTTGTTCCAGTCAGGGGTGAAGGTCTGGTAGACCAGGTTCAGTTCTTTACTATCAAAGAGGGGTTGCAGTTTGTTCAGGGCGCCCCTGTTGAAGAGCAGGGCGTTGTTGTCGGTCTGCGAGCCGTTGATCATAATCACATTGTCGCCTTTGGTGTGATGATCAACGATGTACTGACCCTGGAGTTCGCCAACTGCCACGCCGTCAAAGGAGACGTAGTAAGCGAGGTCGCTGGACTGAATCAGGCGGTCATACGCGATAACCGGCACGTTGCTCGACTTGGCCTTCGCAACGATAGCTGCGGAAGCGCTCGCGTCTTGTGGGGCCACGACCAGGATGCAGTCGCCCTTGGTCAGCGCGGTTTCAGCCTGGGTCTGCTGCTTGGTTGCATCGTTGCCAGCGTTGTAGTAATCAACCGTTGCGCCTGGCAGAGATGTGGTGATGTCCTGTTGCAGCAGCGGGTGATCTTTGCTCTCCCAGCGGTCAGAGGAGTCGCTTTCAGGCAGCAGGACGCCGATCTTTTTGCAGCCCTTGGGGCCGGTGTTGCCGGTGGTGGTGCCGCCGCCGCCACTGCCGCAGGCAGCCAGTATAACCATCAGGATGGTGGCGCCCAGCAGCATGGAAAGCAGGGCGTGGTGTTTCGGGCGATGGAAAAGAGCCGAATTCATAATCTACCCTCCAAGTTATTCCTTCAGCGGATGAGAGGCTTCGCGGAGCCTCTGCGCGCTTTGCATGGCGCGCAGACAGGTGCAAGCAAAAACGAACGCTAGCCCCTGTCAAAGAGCAGCGAAAATCTGGCTGAGATGACCCCCTTCCTGTTTTTTTGAACGGCAGAGAGCATATAGCCCCTCTGCTTATAGAGACAACAACCGGCTATAAAGATGGTGTTCAACCCCAAAGGGATGGAACAGCCGAGGAAAAGCATAAGGGTTCGCAAGGAAGTGGCGTGATTGTCCACTGGCTTCACTGTGAACAGATCAGCGTAATAGACTTAGAAAGAAAAGAAGCAAAGAGGCGAGGGTATTGACCTATGTATTGATAGGGACCGAGAACCAGTAAGTAAGGTAAGTTTCTTAACATTCCTTGCGCATACTATAATCAAGAAGTCGGTTTCTGTCAAGTGTTTTTGGGGGCAATTTTGCTGAGTCCCTGGAAATTGGCAGAAACTTAGCTAATCCTGAAAACCGGCCCCTTGGGAATAAACGGCAAATCGGCCCCGGCAGGCAGCAAGAACGCATGCTCGCGGCGAATCTGGAGCTTATCGCACTTGCCATCGGTGATGATCAGGATTGGCCCTTCCTTGGGGAAATCCCCGGCCCGCTCCAGCAAATCAATGCCCGGTTGCAAGATCGTGCCGCCGCGCCCGCGCACTTTCACCTTGTCGGCAATCGCTTCTGGAGGCATATAGCCCTGGTCGTAAGTGACGGCATCGCAGAAGACGACACGCGCCGCTGGCACCTCCCGCGACATGCTGAAGCTGGCAATTGCCCCCAGCGCTTTTGCCAGAATATGCCGGTCCATTGATCCGGAGGTATCCAGCAGCACCCCAAAGGTGCGCCCTTCGTCCCAAAGGGGCGGGGGCACCCAGCGCGGGCGTGGAATATCTGGCGTCGAGGATTGATGGCGGCTGGGCCGCGCGTAGGAGCGCGTTTTTTCGACGGGCGGGAAGTAGTGGTCAAACCACATCGCCAGTTCTACATCCCAGGGAATAGGCGGCTGGCTCAGCGCCTCAATCTCTTCGATCAGGTCTGCGGGCAGGTAGCCGCGCCCGTCTTGCTGGTGATAGCTGAGTCCCTGGCTGAGCGCCCGGCGATAGAAGTCGTCCAGGCTCAGGCCGTCTTTGCTGTGCCACCATTCAGGCGTGCCGCCGCCCAGCATGTCGCCTTTGTCGTAGCCGCGAAAGGTTTTGAGCTTGCGGTAGTAGCGGATATTTTTGACGATGCGGTCATAGATGGCTTCGGCTGATTCGTGCTTCAGTTCAGGGTCGTAGAGCAGGCCCATGCGCGGAATCATGCCAACCTTCATCTCGACTAGCCAGGCGTTGATTACATAGTCGCAGGCCACGTTCCAGAGATACGGGTCGCGCCCCTGTCGGCGCACCTCGTGGCGCAGCCCAACATGCAGCAATTCGTGGGCAATAACAAAGCGCATTTCTTTTTCGTCCAGGCCCGCTGCCGGGTTGAGATAGATTTCTTTGGCCTGCGCGTCCACCGCAGCAATGGCAATATCCATCCTTCGGCACACGTCCATATCCTCGATCATCTTGAAGGATGCCGCCAGAGCGCCAAGCAGTGGATAGCTGCTGATAAACCACGCGCGGGCTTGTTGGGCAGGTGTGTTTTTAGAATGAGAATCGGACCTGGAAAAAGTCGTTGTGACCCCTGCGGCAATGTACACAGCGGTGCTGGCGGCAGCGGCAAGACCGCGCCCGAAGCAATCTTGCCAGTTGAACTTTTTGCCCTGCCAATCCAGCTTGATGGGTTCCCAGATCATATCGCGGGTTTCTGGCCCGGCGGTGCTGAGCACCTTCACAAACTCTGGAATACCATTCTGGCAGAACAGCCCATAGGTGCGCTCTTCAGTGGGGGAAGGCGGTTCGCTGGAGGCGTTCATATCTTCGGGCTGCACGCCAATCTTGAGGTCGGCCAGAAACTTCGCGACAAAGCAATCGCAGGCGGCGTTCCACGCGCGTTCATTGGGATGGGGCGCGTCAAAGTGCCCAAAGCCCAGATGCAAGAGGCAATGCGCCAGCACATAGAGCCACTCTTTGGGCAGGCCGTGCTTGCGATGATTGGCGTGAATGACGCCGTTCGCCGTGACCACCGCCCAGGCGTGCGGCGGGCAAAGATTCCCCTCCTGGCGAGTGATGGAGGCGTGATAATACAGCGAGAAAAGGATGGGCTGCTGATACAGCATCTGCACCCCTTCCTCGTAGTATTGGGCGCTGCGGTCCTGCGTCTGGATGTCTGCCTTGCTGCGTTTACGAGGCATGCTGCTTTTTCTCCACCAGCCGGGGGAGGTCGCGGATAATCTCGGCCATAAACCAGCCTGGCAGCACTTCGCCATCCTGCTCTGCGACGACCATCTGCGCCATTTCCAGGCTGATCGAGGCCAGTTCTTTGATCAGCGCCTTGGCGCGGTGGGCCAGTTGCCGATGGTCATCGGTGCGCCTGCCGGATTCAGCGGGCAGTTCTTTGAGCAGATGCGCCCGGAACGAATGCGTCAGGAAATACAGCACGTCGCGGTCTTCCGGCTTATAGGGCCAGTGCAGGTCGCCCTTGAGGATGTCGGACAGGCGGTACTTGCTGCGAATCTGCTTGATAAACGCCTTGAACTGTGTGGCGTGATGCGGCGATAGGCATCCATACGCCAGCGTCTCCAGGCAATCATCGGTGATGTTTTCGCCGTAGACGTGGATGGCATCACTCAGCATGTGCCAGGAGCGCGGCGTAGAAAATGGCTCTTCGTGCTTGGGCGGCTGGCTCCAGAGATGGTCGGGCCGGTTCTGGATATATTCCAGCACATAGGGATGAATCTCGTTTTGATAGGCCCACTCCAGCCATTCGCGGTGCGCCACGCGCAGATGCACATGCACCATGCGGTTGAGCAGCGCTGAAGACATCGGCTTGACGATGGCGCTGTCCTGGCTGCGGTTTCCGGCGCCAATCACAATGGAGCCTGTGGGGAGGTGATATTCCCCGATGCGCCGCTCGTGAATCAGGCTGTAAAACGCCTTTTGCACTTCATGCGAGCAGGCGTTAAGTTCATCTAAAAACAGACAGTATGGCTCGTCCCGCGCAATCATTTTGGGCGGGCAAAAGCGGCTGACGCCGTTTTCAATCTGGGGCACGCCAATAATATCTTCTGGGGCAAGCTGGCTGCCCAGCAGCGAGACACACGGCACCCCCACCTGGGCCGCAAATTGCTGCACCAGGGCCGATTTGCCAATGCCGGGCGGCCCCCAGATAAACACCGGGCGCACCAGGGCAACGTTGAGCAGAAACTCAGAAAGCTGCTTTTGGGTAACGGTGGTCGGTGAATTCATTCAAAAATATTCATTCCAGCATGAAACTGCTTCATTGGTCACGTTCGTAAGACGTATTGCAGACCGGCAATGCAACAAGCAGTTATTTTATCACGCGCTTGATAAACTCGTCCACTACCGCGTTAAAGGTAGCGGGCTGTTCTTCGTTGCTCATATGCGCGCAACCGGGGAGGATGCGCAGTTCGGCGCGGGGGATGGCTTTCGCCAGCTTTGCGGTTAGTTCCGGGGGAATGGTCACATCCTGCGCCGCGCCCATAACGAGCGTGGGCGTATCAATCAGGCCAAGATGCTCGGTAATGTCGCGGCGCTCCAGCAAGCCCAGCATCGCCTCGCGGTACTGCTCTGCTGATTGCGCGCCAAAACGCCCGCGTACCTCGGCCACATGCTCAGGATGGGATTCCCGAAATGCCGGAGTAAAGAACGTTTCGGCCCAGAGGCCCGTCAACTGGGCCAGCTTCTCTGGCGTCAGGTCATCGAGAGATGTCCGCGCTGCTTCGCGCTCAGCGGCAGGATACCAGCCCTGGCTGGTGGTGTTCGCCAGCACCAGGGCGCGAGCAGCCTCGGCGCTGCGCAGGGCGGCGCGCATAGAGATCATGCCGCCCATGCTCAGCCCAATCAAGACGGGGCGCCGCGCCCCAGTAAAGCCGATTTCTTCCAGCAGCGCCAGCAAATCTTCGGCATGCGTCTCCAGATCATGCTCGCCAGGAGTGAGCGTTGATGCTCCGTGATTGCGGGCGTCATAGGCCAGCAGCGGATGGCGCGGCGCGAAGTACGCAATCTGCGCCGCCCAGGTTGCGTGCGTCATGGTGGCGCCATGCAAAAAGACCAGCGGGACGCTGGCGGCGTCGAGGTTCTCTACCTGGCATGCAAAAGTGACATCGCGCGCGGTAATCTGGGCCATGCTTCTTCTTTCCTACCCTTGCACTCTCTTAGCGGTCCCTGGCGGCAAGCACAGCGCCAGATTTGACCTTCCCTGCAACCACTGTTGCCATTTCCTGGCGCCGGGCCTGCGCCTCAACCAGCGCAATCACTTGATTACCTGCCCAGGCGCCTATACAGGCCAGCAAAAAGCCCAGCGGGAAGCCGCCATCTAGAAAGCCCAGGGCAGGAGTGCCCAGCGGTATAGGTGGCGTGACCTCTCCCGCTTGCTGAATGAGCGCTGCGCCGCCATACACGGCAGCCGTTGCGCCCGCCGCCATCAGCGCCAGCCAGAGCATGCTGGCCCAGCGAGTGCTGGACGTTCGCCCGAACAGGTCCAGGCTGACGCCGATGCCAATCAAGTAATAAGGGACAAACGACACCGGAAAGTCAAAGGTGTGCAGCAGAAACCGCGCCAGTAGCCGATAGCCGAGGTAGAGCGCGACAACGGCGGTAGCTGTCCACGCGCGCTGGTGCAAACGCCGCGCTATCTGCAAGATGGTGGTAACTACCAGCAGTTGATAGAGCGGATAAACCCATGTGGGCACGCTGCCGGTAGCCAGCCCTTGTGGCCCGCCCCAGTTTTGGGCAGCGGCCAGCAATGCTGGAATGGGAAACGTCGTCTGGTGCTGTACCAGCACGTAATTGGGGTTGTTCAGCGCGTACAGCACGATATAGCCGTATTCCTGCTGGCCGCAGGCAAACAGAAATGCCTCCA
>DATBGS010000143.1:0-5371 GCA_036557885.1 Ktedonobacterales bacterium | reverse complement strand
CCCCCCCCCCGCTTCTCCCAGAAGAAGCATCTGCCGACGATGTTGCGGGGTTCTCTCTCCGGCCATCCCAGCAACTAGGCGGGAGGAGGTTCCAAAAGGAGCACTGATGGCATGTGCTTTGGCTCTGTCAGCCGAAGCAGTTGAAAGCCAATCCCTGCTCTGCCGGTCATCAGTCCAGAGGATAACATGTCTGATACCGGCCCTTCCTGCTGATCAGTGGTTTTCAGGGTATCAAGTAAGGCGCCAGTAATCTGCTTCACCCTCTTTGACAAATTAGGCCAATCTCCAGTTTGACTGGCTACCAGCAGGGTTTCCAGGTTGCCAAAATCGCCGTGACAGATGTTGTTTCGGCCCCAGAACCCGTGCGCCTGAGTGACAGAGAGGGCGGCCTCAATTTCGTCATGGAGCAGATCATCATCGAGATAGGGTGTTGACGCCAGGCGTGCCAGGCCAATCCCTGCGGCGCCATGACACCACGCCACCATGAATCGCTGCGCTTCCGGCTCTGTGGCCTGGAGGCTTCTGGCGCTTGCTCGCTCTTTGCGCAGGTCGGGCCAGTTTTGCTGCTCTGGTACATAGAGGCTGCGCTCATAGGCCAGCGCCGCCCGCGCGGCCTGCCAGAAACGGTCTTCTCCACTCGCTGCTGCCAGCCGCAAGAGGCTCAGGACAATGCCAGCATTCCCATGCGCAAAGCCGGTCAGGGGCGTTTCCTGGTATGAGATTTTCCAGCCGATGCCTGCGTGCATTGGCTGAGCCTTGTTTATCAGATGGTCCCCAGCCTGGATTGCCATTTCCAGAGTACGGGGCGAGGGAGCCACCGTGTGCAGGCTCAGTAAGGCGGCGATACAGCCTGCCGAGCCAGATACCATGTCAAACTCTTTATCTTGCTCAATCAAGCTGGGGAGACGCCCGACGATGTTCTCGGCCCTTTGGAGCAGGGCTGGGTCATTCCAGAGCTTGCCCAGGTGGGAATAGAGATAAAGCATCCCACCCCAGCCTTCAAAAGCGCCGATGTTGCTGAAGGCTTGTTGATTGTTGGCGTGATCGAGCAACGCATGGATGCTGCGCAGCGCTGCCTGTGCCAGGTCCAGAGCGTGTTGGTTGCCAGTGAGCCGCTCCAGGTACGCCAGAAACAAGGTGATTCCTGGCAGGCCGCTGTAGAGGTCCAATCCTGCGGGCAGGAGTGCCCATTCCTGCTCTCTGATCTCTGAGAGGCTCAACCAGCCTACCGCGTTTCCTTCGCGCAAGGCGTCTTTCCCCAGGCGCTCCCCGATGGCCTGGGCTGCGGTGAGCAAGCGTTTGCAGGTCGCGTTAGGGCGAGATGGCTGGAGAGCCAGCGGCTTTTTGGGGAGGTTCCTGGCATCCAGCGCAGCCCCATCAAAGGAGGCATTGATGATCCATAGCTGACGCTCCAGGTCTTGTGCGCCCAATCGTTCCAGGCGCTTGCTGACCAGGCTGAAGCTGGACTCCTGGAAAAACGCTGAGATGACAGTTCCCTGGCTGGTGAACAGATCACGGCTGTCTGGGCGTGTCGTAAAGAAGGGAACATCTCCTCGCAGGAGGTCGGCCCGCTCCGCTGGAATAAGCCTGGACATATACGGCTGCCATTGGATGCCCACCCACAACCGGTCAAAGTGGCGCTCGCGCTCCAGGGCATCGCGCAGCATCTCTGGGCTGAAACTATTGTAGAGAAAGCGTGCATAAATATCGGTTGGGCGTGCTACAAAGCGGATGTCATCCTGGGCAAAGCGGGGGAGCAGGTCTGCGGCCAGCGCGTTGCGGTGCGTCAGCAGCAGGTGGTACATCCGTTTGAAGCCCGCCAGAAGCGTTTCTCTATAGTCAAGCGCCTCCACCTGCTTCCCGTTGCGCCTGGGGAGGTTCCTGGCTGGCGGAAGCTCCACGCGCGTTCGTATCAGACGCATCTGGTCTGTTCCGGCATCCTCCCAGCGAGGTACGGCGCGGGGTGTCAGTTGTCCTTCCGACCCGCCCAACCCGTTGATAATGACCCCTTCGGCCTCTTCATTGCCCCACAGACGCTGAGGCAGCAGCCCAATCATGTAGACGGAATTCGTCAGCGCCTCATGCGCGGGGGTGCCAGAAAAGAGGACATGTGGCCCGGTGATACGCGGATGAAAAAGGGTTTCCAGGTCAATCAGGATTGGATGCTCGCCCGCTGCAATGAGGTTCTCATAGTGGAAGTCCGTTGCATCGAGGATATACAGCAGCGCGAGGTAGGCGCCCTGTCGCTCGTAAAACCGCTGCACCTCTTCTTCTGAGGTACATTCGCGCTCCTCTACAAACTCTGCCCACCCGTAGTCTCCTTTGTTAATGACCTTGAGCATGTGGAACTTTGGCTCTGTACTATGTTCATTCAGCCATTGAAGGAGTTCCTGAAAATGAATGTCAATGGCAAGTGATTTGGGTTTGTAAACCAGGCGAAACCCGGAACGAAATTTGAGCAGCATCACGCTGCGCCCCTCGCGGTGCAGATCACCCACTCCGCTCTGAATCTCGACAAGTAGGCCAGGATCGCTTTCAGGGGTCAACGTCGCGCGAATCTCGTCCCAGTCGGCACACAGTCGGCGTAAGACTTCCAGGCTGGAGGCCACCCAGTGATCACAGGTTAGAACGAGTTGGCGTGCCAGGACGCTATATTCCTCGAAGAGGGGCCACAGGGCTTCTTGCTGGCTGAAGCGCTGGAGAAAGTGTTGAAAACGCTCCTGAGGCGTCTGGCCGGATAACTGGCCGAGCATCCCGGCCACCTTGAGTTCAAGCGCGAGGGTTCGACTTGCTTTGGAGAGCAGCACCCTGGAGAGCGAGGCGACCAGGGAGGTCATTACCGGCTGCGCGTCAAAAGGCTGGCGCGGAGAGTGCCTGGCAAGGTCTTCTAATCCAAGGCGGAGCCGGTTCTGCGCGTGGGCTAACAGGGGCTGAAGCGCTGGTAAGAAGGCAAAAGAAGTGTGCTCGTCTGGCTCTGGCAGGGGCACATCGGTGGAAAAGGCAGGTTCCTCGATGGCCTGGGAGAGTTTTTCTACCCACTCTGGCATGGGCAGGCGTGCCTGGAGCGCTTCGAGTGGCTCGGCAAGAAGCTGGAACAGGTCGCGCTCTGTGATCTCATCCATCGCCAGGCGATCTGCGAAGGTGGTACCTGTCTGGAAGGGCGTTTGTGTTTTCCACTGCTGGAGGAAGCGCTCAGCTTTCTCGCTGGCCCAGTTACCGCGATCAGCCTGGGGAGCAGCACCTTGCAGCGAGGCAGCACGCTCAGCGAGCGTGGCGGCGCGATACCAGCCAGCCCGGTGACACCAGGCCGACGCAAGATGAGGCGCTTCTGTACTGACTTCGATCATCAAGGTGTTCTCCTCTTCTTCGTTGAGGGCTGGCCTGTCTACCATACTTTGAGCAGACAGGCCATCAGATAGGGATGTCACGAGCGCTTTGCGCAGTACCAATCAGCGTGGGAGCGATGCCTGAACAGAAACTGCACTCTACCACTTATGGTAGGGCAGTTGCTGCCGCATCCAGAAGAGGCCGACAGCAGAGCGCCAGCCACCTCTTCAACTCAGGGGCAGTCCTCCCTGGCAGAGGATGGTGGCTGGGCGCCAGCTACCATCTCTAAGTCGCTATCGGAAAGCTCCAGCACCGCTGCTTCCTGGGGTGGCAGCGCCAGAGTAAGCGTGGTGGGCGTGTCCTCCACTACGCGAATGGTTACGTTTTCAGGGAAGTGGATGTTATACTCGCGCACTAAGACCGCCTTCGGGCTGTTCAGGAGTTCCTGGCGGAACGCCGTGTCTTTGATGGAGCGCGCCAGCACCTGCTGGTTGATGTTTGAATTGAGCATGGTTGTTTTCCTTTGCTTGTTCTGCTAGTGAGTGCTCAAGCGCGGCAGAGCTAGCAATTGATTCTGCATGATTTGGTATTGTTATTGCACCCGTTATAGGTGGGGCCTGGGACACCACCAGCTACCGCTTCCAGGTCCATATCGGAAAGCTCCAGCGTCGCTGTTTCCTGGGGCGGCAACACCAGCGTGAAGGTAGTTGATGTGTCCTCCAGCACGCGAATGGTCATGTTTTCGGCCATCTGGACGTTGAACTCGCGTGCCAATACCGCTTTGGGGTTGCTCAAGAGTTCTTGCCGGAACGCGGCGTCTTTGATGGCGCGAGCCAGCACTTGTTGGTGAATGTTTGAATCGGTCATGGTCGTTTTCCTTTATTTGCTGTGCCAATCTGTGTGGCAGAGAAATCTATCAGGCAATCGTTTTAATGGCATCGCAGTATGGCTGAGTACAAGATGCAGTGACTTGCCCCTGGGCGCCAGCCACAGCCTCCAAATCGGCGTCAGAAAGCTCCTGCATCATTGTCTCCTGAGACGGCAATACCAGGGTGAAGGTGGTTGATGTGTCTTCCAGCACGCGAATGGTGACGTTTTCAGGGTAGTGGGTGTTGAACTCGCGCGCCAGCACTGCCTTGGGGTTGCTCACGAGCGCCTGGCGAAACGTGGTATCTTTGATAGCGCGTGCCAGCACTTGCTGGTTGATCGTTGAGTCGGTCACGGATATTCTCCTTGCTGGATGTTGGGGGCAACCTTTGCCCCCAACATCTCAAACGTCGCTCCCCTTTAAAGGAGAGATTCTCTTCTACTGGCCTCGGCACTGCATCTCGCAGCTCAGCTTCAGGGCTGTGGCGGGGGGCATTCCGCCAGCAACGAGTTCCAGCTCGACATCGGAAAGCTCTTGCGTCACTGCTTCCTGGGCCGGCAGCACGATAGTGTGCAGGGTGGCGGAATCCTCCAGCACGCGAATCGTCATGTTGTCGGACACGTGGAAGTTGAACTCGCGTGCCAACACCGCCTTTGGGTTGCGCAGAAGTTCCTGCCGGAACGAGGCATCTTTGATGGCGCGGGCCAGCACTTGCTGTTGAATCGTTGAGTTGGTCATGTTCTTTGCTCCTTTGAGTGTTTTCTTTGTGTTGTTGTTTGTTTAGTTCCGCTCTTGAGGTCCCTCGTGGGGATTCCTCATCGCGTCTGAAAAGAGTATGCCCGACTTTGGAAGCAAAGAACATGCGCAATGTACGCAACCCTGTACGCATTCCTGCACGCAATAGTTTCATTGAGGGCTTGTAGACGGCTTGATCAAATGCTATGATCGTGCCAGGCGCTCGTTGTGCCTGCTTGAGCGGTTGGGCGAAGCCCTGGGCAGGCCAGATGCCAGAAGGGGATATGCTATGGCTGCTGCTCCATCACCCACCTTTGGCGCACTGCTCCGTCGCTATCGGCTGGCTGCCGGGCTGACCCAGGAAGAACTGGCGGCCCAGGCGGGACTCTCTCGGCGGGGCATTGCTGATCTGGAGCTAGGCACGCGCACTCAGCCGCGCAA
>DATBGS010000142.1:0-25584 GCA_036557885.1 Ktedonobacterales bacterium | reverse complement strand
GGTGCGAGATCATCTCGCACCCTTGGAGCAAGGGTAAGACGAAAAGTCTGAACCTTGAGGCAAAAAGGTATGCCTTTTAAGAGTACGCCCTTTAAGGGTATTCCTAGACAGAGAAGGTGCGGTGATTTTGACCATACCTTAGAAAAACAGGGGAATAGTCATTTTGACCATACCCAAAAGCACTAGGGGTGGTGATTTTGATTCCGCTTTGGCAGGAGGGGGTGGTGATTTTGATTCCGCCCTATTTTGATTCCACCTTGGCAGAAAGGGATCATGATTTTGATTCCGCCTTGGAAGGGGTAGCAAGATTGCTTACTACCTGAGCAAAATCTGAACGAACCGAAAAAGGAGAACCTCTATGAACACACCACAAACGCCCGTGACCCCAGTGAAGCAATCAACCGTCGTAATTGCCGGGTTTGAGATTATTGTAGTGCTTCTGTCAGATGGTCGCGTCGCTGCGGCTTTTCGCATGTTTTGCGATATGCTGGGTTTAGCTTACACCTCGCAAGCGAGGAAGATTCAGACGCATCGCACTATTGGTGATTCTCTCATCCTGGCCTACATTGAGACAGACGGCGGAAAGCAAGAGGCAAACGTCATCATCGCTGAGGCGATTCCGATCTGGCTTGCTGGTATTTATCCCAATAAGGTTGCGCCCGAAGCCCGCGAGATTTTGCGCATTTGCCAGCTTGACGCGGTTCGCACGATTCGCCAGAAGTTTTTCTTGGAAGTGAATGTCGAGCTGGGTCAGGCATCCCCCAAAGAAGAACCAGCGCAAGCGGTGCCACCAAAGGAGGAGCCTGACACGCTGCCACCGCCGGAGATGCTGCTGTTCCCTCCGCTGGGCGATGAAAAACGCTATGCGTACCAGGAGTACATGATTTGGGCGCATGATGGCCTGGAGCGGCATGTGCGGGACATAGACGCCTGTCTGATGACGTTATCCAAACAGATGGCCCAGATGGGGCAGGTGGTGAATCAGCACGCCGAGATGCTCGACGAGCACCAGAAGGTACTGCGCCAACTCAAAGAGGCGCTGGAGCAGCACCTCCAGCACCAGCACGCGCGGCCTGATGGGTCCAGCGACGAGATGAACGCGCTGGCTCAACAGGTCAAGCAGCTTGGAGAGCAGGTGAATGCGCTGGTGGCGCGGGTCACGCGGATGGAGGCACCCAACCCGCTTACCGCAGAACATCAGGTGGAAGTGCGAACGCTGCTGCGGGTGCTGGAGCATCAGACCGGGCAGTCCGCCAGCGCCATTGAGCGCGAACTAGCTGCCGCCTTCAGCGTGGAGGCGATCAGCCAGCTTGCCGAGGCGTCCTGGGGCGAGATAGCCGCGTGGCTGCATCAACGGCTGGGGTGGGCGGTGTAGCCCCGCGAGGCCCGGCACCCTAAGACAAAGGGCAGGCGGATGCCGGTGGGACAAGCGCTTACCTGCCAGTGGTGATGCGGCCAATCTGGTTGCCGACGTATTCGGTGAACCAGATGTTCTGGTCGGGGCCGGGGGCGATGCCCAGCGGACGGCTGCCGTTGGTGGGGACGGCAAATTCGGTAATTGAGCCGCTGGGAGAGATACGCCCCATTTTGTTGTTGAGGCGCTCAGTGAACCAGAGATTGCCATCCGGCCCGCGTGCAATCATGATGGGCACGCTGTTCGCGTTGGGCAGCGCAAACTCGGTGATCGTGCCTGTTGGGGTGATGCGCCCAATCTGATTGGCGTTGCCTTCGACGAACCAGAGATTGCCGTCTGGCCCGGTAGTAATGGCGTTTGGCATGCTGTTGGAGTTAGACAGCGGAAACTCGGCAAAGTTGCCGCCAGGCGTGATACGGCCAATCTTCCCGGCGCCAATCTCCACAAACCAGACGTTGCCGTCCGGCCCAAGCGTCAGACCGGATGGTCGGCCATCCGGGGTTGGGATATTGAACTCGGTGATGCTGCCGCCGGGGGTGATGCGCCCAATTTTGTTGGCGGTGACTTCGCCAAACCAGATGTTGCCGTCGCTGCCTTTGGTGATGCCCGATGGGTGGCTATCTGTTGTAGGGATGGGAAACTCGGTGATGCTGCCGCCGGGAGTGATGCGCCCAATCTGGTTGCCGTCGTTTTCCGTAAACCAGAGGTTGCCATCCGGCCCCAGGGTGATGCCATCGGGCGTGCTGTTTGCGGTGGGCACATTAAAGCCGTTGAGGTCGCCGTTGGGCGTGATGCGCCCAATTTTGTTGCCGTTATTTTCCGTAAACCAGAGGGCGCCGTCTGGCCCCAGCGTGATCTGCGCGGGGCCGGAGTTGACGGTTGCCAGGCCAAACTCAGTAATAACGCCCACTTGCTGATTGGGGCGGGCAGTGGCGGATGGTGTGACGATTACGGTAGGCGTCACGCTGGTTGTAGCTGTGACCGTGACGGTGACTGGCGGTGTGCTGGTGGGTCGCGCGTCTAGAAAACTCAGCGGCCCTTTGCCTACCAGCCCAAACGCCAATCCGCCGCCGCCCAGGATGAGCGCGAGCGCGAGCACAAGAATCAACGCCACGCGGCCAGGATGCGATGGCCTGGGCGATGCTGGCGGCTGCGCGGGCCTCTCCGGGGCCTGGGGCTGCGCAGAGAAATTGAATGTTTGCTGTGGTGGCGGCCAGCCAGCGTGTGGGGTGTTTGCCGCCCAGGGGGTGCTGGCAGGCGTCACGGGCGGGTCGCTCCAGATGGGCGGTGTTTGAGCGCCAGCGCGTGTGGGGGCGTCGCTGATGGTGGAGCTAACAATGTTGGGCTGCGCGGCGGTGTTGGCGGTGGCCCCATACGACCCAACATGGGTTGGCGCGTTGGCAATGGTGACGCCGGGCTGCCCAGGCAGCGCCGCCGGAGCCTGATTGGTGCCATAGGTGAACGCGCCGCCCTGCGTCGCCAGCGTTGGCTGCATGGCCGGAAGCTGGCTGGCCTGGGCAACAGCGGTGGCAAAGGCGCGCACCGAAGAGAAGCGGTCTTTGGGGTCTTTTGCCAGCGCCGTCAGAACGACCTGTTCCAACGTGGGCGAGATGCCGGGCACTTTGGTACGCAGGGGCGGCGGCGGCGTGAGCACATGCTGGCTGGCAATCTCGGTGAAGGAGCCGCGAAATGGGCGCTCGCCAGTCAGCCATTCATAGACGATGATGCCCAGGGAATAGAGGTCGCTGGCGGCGCGGGGGTGGCCCTGCAACTGCTCCGGGGCCATATACGCGGCGGTGCCCGCGATGTTCTGGGTGCTTTGCTGGCTGGAGGTCTGCGCGACGGTGGCGACGCCAAAGTCGGAGAGCAGCGCCTCATTCTGGCGGCCCAGCAGCAGATTTTCTGGCTTAATATCGCGGTGCACAAAGCGGTGCGCGTGGGCATAATCCAGCGCTTCGGCAATTTGCTGCAAGGAGGGCAGGAAGGTGGCGGGGGCCAGCGGCGTATTCTGCGGAAAGCGCTGGCGCAGCGATCCATTCGGCGCGTAGTCCATCACCAGATAGGGTGAGCCATCCACCACGTCGAAATCAAAGACACGGATGATGTTGGGATGCACCAGCGTGGCGATGGTGCGCGCCTCCTGGCGAAATTTCTCGACATCGCCAGCGGTGGCAAGCTGGGTGGAGAGCACCTTGATAGCGGCTTCGGTGCCCAGATGCACATGCACACCCAGATAGACTTCGGCAAAGCCACCTTTGCCGAGCAGTCGGGTGATGCGATAGTTGCCAAGCTGTTGACCAACGCGGTCCGCCATGTACGTCTCCTGAATAGGCGCTTACGTTCCCTATAAGAGCCACCCTCTATTGTAAAGGAAGCAGCTTTTTCTGTCAATGAGCCAGTTCACACTTCAGGAGAGGCAACCACTCATTGCTGGCGCCCCGCGCCTGCCGGGTGCTGGTAGCGCCGCTAGTAATAGGATTTTCTGCCCTGATTCCGGCGGGCAGTTTCGACCTGTAACGTCTCTCCCATGTCTTGGATTTTTCTCCCGCAACTGGTCTTGTCGAAGAGGATTTTGCGCCCGTCCTGGCAATGGACGGTGTATTTGTGGCTGACGGTGGTTGAGGTGGTGGTGCCCCCGTGCTGGTGGCGCGTTGTAGTCGTGTGGACGTCTATCCCGTGTATAACGGTCAAAATCTCTTCCCAACGAACAGCATCAGCATGTTTGCGCGTGATGCAGGCGACCCCATAGGCGCACGCCACCCCACGAGAATGCCGATTCAGGAAGGTTCTCACTAAAGAAACAAGCGCGATCAGCACGAACAACAGCCCAAACAGTGGGAAAGCAATCTGGAGCACCTGAAAGGGGGTGTCGGATGGCGTAAACTCGCTCTGGAAAAAGTGGAGGTTACTTGGGATGATGGGGCTGTTGGTAATGGAGGCGGCCAACAGCGTCCAGGCGGCACCAAAGGCGGCGAAGAACAGAAACCCTATGGTGTTCAAGACGGTGCCTGGCCCGTAGACTGCCGTCGGGGTGCCAAGACCAGCTTTGCTGATAAGCTGCTGCGCTTCTGGGGTGAGTGATGCCATTGGTGATGACTCCTCTCTTCTTCTAGTAGGATGCAACACGGCGTGCCTGCTGCGGGTGGTGTTCTGGTGAAGAAGAACGTTGCAGCAGGGCTTTTTTGCGAATGTTCTCACCAGTGATGGGCGGTTATCTGGCTGCCAGTCTCGCGACTTCTTCCTGATTCGATGCAGTGAGCGCGCTCTCCCAGCGCCGCGTGCTTTTGTTGAAAAAGAGATAGTAGATTGCCAGCGCGCCGCTGTAGACCAGCACGATGATATAGACGGTCAGGCTGAGGGCATGGCTGGAATCAATAGTGGGAATGCGGGCAACAAACGGCACAATCAGCACCAGATCATAGAGCAAAAAGCCCAGCAGTTGCCCACCAGCGTTGTCCCAGCGCGGGCGGAACAGCGCGTAGAGAAAGTAGCAGGCTGCCCCTACAAATGCCCAGCCGAAGAGCACCGATGTTTCAGGGCGCAAAGACCAGGGGAAGACAGGGATTTTCAAGATGAGTTCGGTGGAGGTAAAGATGAGGGCTGCGATAAACACACCAAAGGAGATGCGTACCAGGAGTGGAATGGGGCGCGCATCCCGCAGGGGAACGCGCCGAATAAGCCAGAAGAACACCAGAAAGCCGAGGATGGCTGCCAGGCAAAACCCGCTCAAGACAAGGATGCCCCGCGTGTGCTCGGTCTGGTAAAACTGGAAGGACGAAAACGCCATGCCTGCGGTAGCCACCCCCAAATTGATGATGCCGCCTCTGGCTGCCGCGAGCGAGCCAGAGAGGGCTACCCAGATGATGGCGCCGCCGATGGCGGCTGCATAGGACGAGAGAAAGATGTACGAGAGATAGGAATCTTGCCAGGGCCAGAGCGCCTTGACCCAGGAAAGCTGAAGGTAGAAGCCAACTGCGAGGGCCAGCGCCAGCACTCCAGGGACGAGCATGAGCACGCGATGAGATTGCTTCATAAAGCCTCCATCACAAGAAATAGAGTCTGCTTGCAAAGGGGAAGCGCGGGGCGTTGCTTGTAGTATATCGCAAGCAGCAGAGAACACATCCGCAAAACGCTGTATTTTTTCCGTTCTCAGGGGTATTGCATCTCGTCTTTGGTAATGGGGGCAAATAGCCGCAAAGATGGGCAAGTAGCATTGACAGCTTGGGCTGCTCTTGACTTGTTTGTTATGATTGTTGTATCATCAGAACATGAAAGACAAAGCATACAATATGTTGCGCATTCGGGAACCAACTCATAAGAAACTGCGACTGATTGCAGCCATGTGTGATGAGCAGATGATTGACACGATTGAGCGGTTAGCTGACCAGGAACTGGCTCGCCTCAAAGCTGAGGAGCGTCAACGAGAACAGGAGCACTAGTCGAATGAAGCTGACACGGGCGGTACCGCATATACGGCTCTACGCCGCCAACGATAGCAAGATGGCAACGCTCGACGCGTTGGCTGGAGAGTATAATAACCAGACTTTTGTTTCATTAGCAAGAATAGCCAGATAATGCCAGATATTTGACAAAGCGGCATTTCTATGCTATGCTGTCTGTATGAAACTTTCTGCCTACGCCAAACAGCTTGGCATCAGCTATCATACCGCGTGGCGCATGTGGCAGCGCGGGGAACTGAGCGCCCACCAGTTGCCCTCTGGGACGGTCATTGTGGACGTGCCAGCGGCCCCGACGCGGCCCCAAAAGGTCGCGGTCTACGCCCGCGTCTCCTCTGCGGAAAACCGCAAGAATCTGGAGGGACAGGCAGAGCGAGTTGTGGCCTTTTGCGCGGCGCGGGGCTGGCAGGTGAACAAAGTCGTGAAGGAATGTGGTTCTGGGGTCAACGACCAGCGCCCGCTCTTTCTAGGCTTGCTGGCGGATACGAGCATGACCCATATCGTGGCTGAGCACAAAGATCGTTGCTCCCGTTTTGGGATCGCCTATATCCAGACCTTGCTGAAAGCCCAGGGTCGGGAATTGGTGATCGTCAACGAAGCGGAGAACGGCAGAGACGACCTGATGCAAGACCTGGTTGCCATCATTACGTCATTCACTGCCCGATTGTATGGCCGCAGGCGAGCCACCCGCAAGAAGACCCAACTGCTGGCCGTCCTGCAAGCAGAGGAGGGCGAGCCATGAAACTGACACGAGCGGTTCCCCATATCCGGCTGTATGCTACGAATGACAGCAAGATGGCAACCCTCGACACGTTGGCAGGTGAATATCTGGCGCTGTGCCAGCAGTACACGACGCTCTTTGTGACGGAAGCCCTGCCGGATAAGTACGTCGCCCCGTGTTTCGACTCGCCCCTCTCGCAGCGATGGCAACGGGTCGCTATCCAACAGGCGGCAGGCATGGCCCAAAGCTGGCGCTCCAACCGCGAGAGCGCTTTGGAAGAGTACCAGGAAGCCTATGCAGCTTGGGAAGAGAAGCACAAGGAAGACGAGCCAGCCCCGGTCTGGAAAGAATGGAAGACGCCTGTCCTGAAAGAAATCTGCCTGCAAGCCAATGCCAATGTCGCCCTCCTGGAGAAATCTCAGGAGAGTACGTTTGAGTATTGGCTGCGCCTCTCGACCTTAGAGCGCGGCAAGCCGCTGTTTTTGCCGGTGAAGTTAGCCGCCTATCACAAGACAGCGCTGGAGGGGAAGGAACTCAACACGAGCCTGACCTTGACCCGCAAGCAGAGTGGCTGGTGGCTGACGCTCTCCTACACGGAAGAGGTGAAGATTGCCACCCCGCACAGCGCGCCCGTCGTGGGCGTAGATGTAGGCATTGCCAACTTCATCACGACCTCAACCGGCAAGCACTACGGCACCTTTCACGGCAAACTCGCCAAACGCCACAAGCGAGATCGGGAGAAGCGCCGTCGCAAAGCCAAACTGCGCCGCTGCCTAGAGAAAAAAGGCGTCAAGAAACTCCCTTCGACGTGCAATCAGAAGTTAGCCCGCCATGTGCGACAAGCAATCAACCGTGCCGTCAACCAGTTCTATGCCGACCATGTGGGCTATCAGGTGGCCTACGAGCAGTTGTCGGTTCGTACCATGCGCTTTAAGAGCCGTCGCATGAATGCGTACCTGTACGCTTCCAACCTGGCCCATATCCCGCGTCAGATTGGGTGGGGTGCCTTGAAACGCCGCCAGCGTGCCCAAAAGGTCAAGAGCGCGTACAGTTCTCAAGAATGCCAGATCTGTCATCATGTGTCCCGTGAGAACCGGCCAACGCAGCAGACGTTCTGCTGCTGGTGTTGTCGGCATGAGGCCCATGCCGATGTCAACGCCTCCGAGAACACGGCTGATCGGTTGAACGATCAAGAGATCAGGAATTGCCTGAACCGGCAGGAAATCAAGGTGCTGCTGCAAGCGCGGCATCGGGAGTGGTTCAAGCAATCCAACGGGTGCCCGTAGTGCATCCGCCCGTCTAGTTGTGGGATCAACGGACGTAGGTGAAGGGGTGAAATGTTTGCTAACATTTCATTCAACTATCTGGCCCTCTGTCAGCAGTACACCACGCACTTTGTCATGGAAGCGACGCCAGGCAAGTACATCGCTCCTTGCTTTGATTCGCCCCTCTCGCAACGGTGGCAGCGCGTGGCGATCCAACAGGCCGCAGGGATTGCGCAAAGCTGGCGTTCCAATCGTGAGAATGCGCTAGAAGAGTTCCAAGAAGCGTATGCTGCATGGGAAGAGAAGCACAAGCCCGATGAGCCGCCGCCCGTGTGGAAAGAGTGGAACACGCCGGTCCTGAAAGAAATCTGCCTGCAAGTCAATGCCAATGTTGCGCTCCTGGAGAAGTCAGAGGACAGCACGTTTGAGTATTGGCTGCGCCTCAGTACGTTAGAGCGCGGCAAGCCGCTGCTCTTGCCTGTGAAGTTGGCTCCCTACCACCAGACCGCATTGGAAGGTAAGCAAGTCAATACGAGTGTGACCCTGACGCGCAAGACGAATGGCTGGTGGCTCACCCTGTCTTACACCGAAGAGGTCAAGATCGAGACGCCCCAGGCGGCGCCAGTGGTGGGCGTGGACGTGGGCATTGCCAATTTCATCACCACTTCTACTGGCAAGTCCTATGGGACGTTTCATGGCAAGCTTGCAGCGCGACACAAGCGGGACCGAGCGAAGCGCCGCCGCAAAGCCAAACTCCGCGCCTGTTTGGAGAAGAAGGGCGTGAAAAAGTTGCCCTCGACGCGCAATCAGAAACTAGCACGCCATGTCCGACAAGAGATTAACCGCGCGGTGAATCAGTTCTATGCGGACCATGCAGGCTATCAGGTAGCCTATGAGCAGTTGTCGGTGAGAACGATGAAGTTCAAAAGCCGCCGCATGAACGCCTACCTCTACGCTTCCAATCTGGCCCATATTCCCAAACAGCTTGCCTGGGGCGCCTTGAAGCGCAAGCAACGTGCTCAAAAGGTGAAGAGTGCCTATTCCTCTCAGGAATGTCGCGTGTGCCATCATGTGTCCCGTGTGAACCGGCCAAGTCAGCAAACGTTTTGCTGCTGGTGTTGTCGGCATGCAGCCCATGCCGATGTCAACGCCGCCGGAAACACGGCAGATCGGTTGAACGATCAAGAGATCAGGAATTGCCAGAACCGGCAGGAAATCAAGCTGCTGCTGCAAACGCGGCATCAAGAGTGGTTCAGGCACTCCAACGGGTGCTCGTAGTGCATCCGCCCGTCCAGTTGTAGGATCAACGGACGTAGGTCAAGCGGTGAAGTGATTGCAGTCATTTCATCGAACTATGAACTGCTTCACAGAAAATGTGTGAGCCAGTTCATAGGGGATTTGTGCATCAGCAGACTAAACTGTTCTAGCTGATCAATTCCCTGGTATATGACGTACACCGATCAGCGTAATGAATGAGGAGTACCGTATGGAAAAGGAACCTCTGGAATCCCCACGTAAAAGCATCTTCTCTAAGGGGCGTGTGGTGGCTATTGGCCTGGTGATGAGCGCTCTGGTGTTGGTGGGCGCTGGCCTGGTGGTGCATTTCTTGCCCGCCAACGGCCAGACGGCAAGCGTGGCCCACGCGAGCGGTGGCGGCGGTGGCGGATGTGTGACGACCAACGGGCCGGTTTGCACATTCAAGGGCAGTACGGCGCTTGTTGATTTCTTTAGCGCCAGCGCTGACGGGTGCGTGCAGACGAGTGGATTTGTGGAAGCAATGGAGAGTGTCACGCACAATCCACCTGGCCCACAGGTTGATGGAACAACTGTGTTTATCTCTCTCTTCCAGGATGATTTCTGCAATAACACGTTTGTGGATGACTTCGGGCAAGCGTCTGGGCTGGATTTTCAAGCTGATAAAGCGCTGAACAGCGCCAGCTTGAGCGGCGACATCCCGGTGTTTGACTCTAACACTGGCACCATCTTCACGGTTACGGTGAACCTGGCGTGGCAGGGCATCGGGGCGACCTCGAAGCAGGTAGACATCAGCCATTTCCGTTCACCGGGCACCATCATCAACAACCATTTCGTTGGGACGAACCGCGCGGCAATTGTTACTGGAACGCTGAGCTTTGGTACGGTCAGCATCTCGTCACCTCCATCATTGAGCAGTAACGGCGGCAGTGGATTCTTTATCGCGTCGGCTGCCCCATTGAGCGGCGGTGGCGGTGGCGGTGGTGGCTTCTCTGGCGGCGAACTGGAGTACGCCCAGAGCGGCTCGGTGCAGATTATCCACTAAGAAGCAACACATTTTTGGCGGGGCGCTGTTTTTCGGAACGGCGCCCTTTTCTTGTGCCCCAGGTTCAGTTTTGGCAAATGTGAGCAAATTCACACCCATGACTATTGACAGTGACACTGTTACTGTGTTATTATTGGCGCATGGAAGTGCATGAACGCGAACTGACGCTTGAAGAACTGGCGGAACGAGTGCAGGTGCCGGTGCGCACCATCCGCTTCTATATCAGCGAAGGGCTGCTGCCGGGGCCAGGGACGCGGGGCAAAGGGGCCAGCTATGGCGAGGGGCATCTGCTGCGGCTGCAACTGATTCGGCGGCTGGCCGAGCAGCATGTGCCCCTGGCGGAAATGCGCAGTGTGATGGGGCGGCTTTCGCTGGAGGAGGTGCAGGCGCTGCTGGCCGAGCAGGAGCAGCAGGCGGCTGAGCTGGAGCGCAGGTCGCAGGCGCCCTCTCCCAAAGACTATATCTCGGCGCTGCTCAACCGTGCCCAGGACGCCAGACAAGGCGTGCCAGCACAGAAGAACAAACAGCTTCCCGCGTCGTCCAATGCGGCGAGTTCCGGGGTCTACTCGCAGCGCGCGGCGCGTCCGGCTTCCCCGAAGGGACAGGCCGGTGGGAAAGAACTATGGTATCGCTGGGAACTGGCCCCAGGCGTGGAGTTGCACATCAAAGCGGAAGTGGAAGACCAGTATCGTCAATTGATTGAGCGCCTGCGCTGGCTTGTAGGCGCGCCAGAGGAGCCGCCCGGCCAATGACGCCAGGCGCGCGTGTGCCACTATTTTAGGAGGCGAGCGATGACTGCCAAGCATGTGAATGTGACCCTGAAGTTGACCCCGGAGCGGAGTTTAATTCATCCCACCCAATGCTTCCGCTATGTAGATGCGTTTCTGCATGTGGACGCGGTTTCTCAGCCATCCAAGCTGGACCGGCTGCCCCTGACGCTGGCGCTGGTGCTGGACCGCAGCGGCTCCATGCAGGGAGAAAAGGTTGAGACGGCAAAGAAGGCGGTGCTGGCGGTGCTGGAGCGGCTGGAGGAGCGTGACCAGGCGGCGATTGTGATATTTGATGACCGCATTGATGTGCTGCAATCCGCCGGACACGTGACGCAGGCGTTTAAGTCGCAGGCGCGCGCGGCGGTGTCGCGGGTGGAGGCGCGGGCAAACACGGCGCTGCACGAAGGCTGGCTGACGGGTTGCAAAGCGATAGCGCCGGAACACACGGGCGGCAATAACGGCGTGACGCGCTGCTTCTTGCTGACGGATGGGCTGGCAAATGTGGGCGTGACGGACCCGGAGCAGATTGCGGGCGAGGCGGCTGGTATCCGCGAGCACACGGGCATCAGCACCAGCACGTTTGGCATCGGGGACGATTACAACGAGTCGCTGCTGGCGCCAATGGCGGTGGCAGGCGGCGGGCAGTTCCATCATTTGCGCACAGCGAACGAAATCATGAACACGTTTGTGGGCGAACTGGGCGATCTGCTGGCGGTGGCGGCGCGGCAGGTGCGGCTGGAACTGGAAGCCGAGGCGGGGATGAGCGCCGATGTAGTGAGCACCTACTGGACCAGCGCAACGCAGCCCGGGGGGACTTCGTGGTCGGTGGCAATTGGCGATCTGCTGGGCGGCGATGAGCGCCATGTCGTCGTGCGCTTTGGCTTCCCTGACCAGCAGGGGCAGGCGAGCCGCACCATCCGGGCGCGGCTGGTCTGGACGGACGAAGAAGGCGAGCACACCGCGCCCTGGCAGGAACTGCGCTTTACCTATGCCACCCCGGAGGCGTGCGAGGCGGAGCAGCCCAACCCGGAGGTGCTGGCGGTGGCCGGAAAACATACCTCCAGCAAGGCGCAGATGGAGGCGCTGCGCTTGAACCGGGCGGGCGATTTTGCGGGCGCCAATCAAGTCATGGCGCAGGCGACCTCGGCGGTTGCGAGCTACGCGGCTTATGCCCCGGAGCTTGAGGCGGAAGTAGCGGAGATGGACGAATTGACCCAGAACGTCTCCAACGCGCCAGCCGCGCCAGCCTATTCCAAGGAGCGGATGTACCAGAAACAAAACGTAACACGCGGGCAAAAGGATAAGCGCACGCAGCCACCCGAAAAGAAATAGGAGTAGTCAGACAGCAGAGTAGGCCGCCAGATGCGCGCATCTGGCGGCCTGCTTGCCGTGTCCCTCACAAGCACCTGAGTGCGCTGGCGCTGCTCCTTACGTCCTTTACCTGGAGGCCACCGTGCAGGTATCGTGGGAAGCATGATGACACATCACTTCATTACAGGAAAAAGGTGCACGGATGATTGACAACCCTTATCTCATGAACAAGCGGTCTCTCCCTACCGCTGAGCGACCTCCGCGTCGCGCTCTTGGCGCAGGCCAGGTGTGGCTGCTGCTGGCTTTTGGCGCGGGTTTGCTTCTCGGTTGCCTGGGCAACTTCCTGGCCTGGCAGTGGCTTGAGAACCCCTGGCCCTTCTTTGGCTGGCTCTGTCCTCCTCTGCTCGGACTGGTGGCAGGGCTGCTTGCTGATAGCAGTCGCCGCTATTCCTGGCTGCGCGCTCTGGTCGCCAGCCTGCTTGCCTGGAGCGGTTTTATCCTGACCTTCCTTGTGATCGCTCATATCCGTTGGGATCAGCAGGTCTTTACCTACGTGCCAGCCCCGTCCCCAGATGACCCCTATTGCAGCCCTTGCCTGGACTTCACTCCGCCCCACATCCCGTTCACCCTGCAAGGTTTCTTTGTGCTGGGGCTGATATACATCGTCCCCGTCGCTTTGGTCACGAACTTTGTGGTAAAAGTCGTTCGCTGGTTCTCTACGCGACGATCCACCCGGCCCTGGCAACCGTCTTGAGTGTGTGCCTTTTGCGTGTGAGGCGCTCTAAGAGGCAGTGCCGAACGTTCCCCGGCAGGGACGCCGGGGCTACAAGCGGCCCATCTCTGCTTGTAGCTCCGGCCACCGCCTGCCCTTTGTCTTAGGGTGCCGGGGAACGTTCTCTTACTCCAACGCTGCACCGGCACCCTAAGACAGAAGGGCGCGGGGGACGCCGGTGCTACCAGCGAGCAACTTAAGGGTTGTGCTGGCGCGGCGCGGGCTGCGCGGGAGCAGCGACGTACTGCGCCGGAGCGTTGACCGGCGCGGGCGAGAGAATAGGCGTGTTGGGGCCGCCGATGTTGAAGGGCTGCCCAATCGCCATGTTGGGCGCGGAAAGAATGCCGTGTTGGGCCATCAGCATCGCGGTGTAGTAGCGCACGGCGTCAAGCTCCGAGAGGCCAAAGGCTTTCAGGGCGATGAGCGAGCGCATACGCTCGTCGCGGGGGAAGACGAGCACCTTCACGGTATCCAGCGTGATGCCGTAGCCAGCCAGGAACGCCTGGAGATGTTGGAAGACCACCTGCGTCAGGTCGTGAATCTTCTCATTCACGGACTCCAGCGGCGTTACCTGAATCACCTGATTGATCGCCTGCTCCACGACTGGCCCGGCGTAGACGTTGACCTCGGCAGTAGTGAGGGCGTGCCCGCGATAGGGCATGTGCTGGACGAGTTGGACGGCGTTCTGGATGGTGTTGACGTGGATATAGTAGTCCACGTCATACTGCATCTCGGCCATTTCGCGCGAGAGGGCCAGGCCCTTGGTTTTGACGACGAGCTTGGCGCGGTTGATATAGAGCGCTTCGTACTGCCAGGGGCTTTGCCCGCCATAGAAGGCTTGCTGGAGCGAGCCAAAGATGGGCTTCTGGGGCGTGGAGATGGGATACTGGCCGGTTTCGTAGACGTTCAGAATGGCGCCGCGCGATTTCAGCACACAGAAATGGTTGCTCTCGACGGTGAGCAGCGAGCCGCTGATAATATTGTTGCCGGGGTAGTGCCAGAGCAAAATCTCTGGCCCCATAATTTCTTCGCCATCAGGACCGAGGGTCGAAATAACCTGTGCAATCGCCATGTGGTTTTTCCTCTCTTATGCGTGTCTTGACCGGCAAGATGCCGGTGATACATGAAAGCTGCTCATCCATGTTACCGCAGCACGGATTGGTTGGGCAATCAGCAATTTGGGGGAACTGGCGGTTAAAACCGCGCCTAAGGGCGTCTGCGGACGCCACCCCTCAAAGCAGGGGCACGGCCAAACCTGCCTGCGCAGGTTCCCCACCCTGCATGCCAGTGTTCGTCCTAACCCGCGCAGGCGGGTTTCGCTGTGCCCTTCTGTCTTAGGGTGGCCGAAGGCCCTTAGGCGCGGTTTTAACCGCCAGCCCTCGTGGCCTGGGTGATTGCTAAAACTTCACGAACCGCCAGCGACTTTTGTGCTGCCATGAAACGATCTGGCTGTTTGCAGCGTCTGCTATCATAGAAGCGATGAGATTCTCTTTGCCTCTGGATGAAGGAGCGCCCGCGTGATGCGTTTTTGTCCGATGTGTGGTGCGCCTGCGGCGGCGGGCAGCACGATCTGCCCGGTCTGTAAGAGCGATCTGCTGTCTACTGAGCAGCACGAGCACGACCTGACCGCTGAGGAAGTTGGCGTGCCGCAAGCGCTGCTGGCCCCAGGCGCGGGCCTGGAGTGGTGGGAACGCATGATGGCGCACGCTGGCAGACGCCGCCAGGCGCGTGTGGCGCTGACGGTGCTGGCAGTGGCGCTGCTGCTGGCGGTGAATGTGCTGGCCTGGCAGAGTTTTGTGCATGGCACGTGGGGCGCGCGCCTGAGTACGTTTCACCAGATTCTGTTTGTAGGAAGCGAAGATGATCCAGGGGCTTATACCCGTTCGAACACTGCGACCCAACTGTATGCTATGCGCGCTGATGGTTCGGGGCTGCACCGCCTGACCAATCCAGCTACTGGAGGGTATTTTTCCCCCGCCTGGTCCCCGGACGGGACACATCTGGCGGCGTTTCGCACACACAACTCTTCAATAGCCACGCTGGTGATCATGCGGGCAGATGGGACTGATCTGCGCGAGGTGCCTTCGGTGATCTTGTCACTGACTTCCTTTCAGCTAGGCAATGGCGTCGTGGATGGCCCGCTGACCAAGCTGATCGCGTGGTCGCCCGATGGCAGCCAGTTGATCGCGCCCACCAGCCAGGATACGTACGTGCTTTTGGATGCGGATGGCACGCACCCTCACCCGATTGATGGGGACCGCCCTACCTGGGCGCCTGATGGTCGGCATATCGCCTATTACGCGCTGCCTCGCGGTGGGCCGATCTTCAATGCCGATTTTTTCCCGGTGCAACTGACAGGGGGTTCGCTGGTGATTCTGGATACGCGCACCTTTCAGCGCCAGGAGTTTACCGCGATTCCTGATCTGAGCGTGGGGGCGCTGGCCTGGTCGCCAGATGGCCGCTATCTGGCGGCAACCACCTGGAGGATGGATACGCAGCAGAATCAGCCGGTGGGTGGAGTGGCGATTGTGCGCCCGGATGGGTCGGATGTGCACGCGGTGATTCAGTGGGCCGGTGGAGAGGCCGACCAACTGAGTTGGTCGCCGGATGGACGCCAGCTTGCGGTCATGGTGGAGCAAAGCCTTCCCCTGGACCAGTATGGAGATATTGATTTCACCGGTCCAGCGGACCCGCAGCTCTGGGTGGTGAACTCGGATAGCTCCAACCCGCGCAACCTGGGCAAGTGCGATACCGATCAACCCACCTGGGCACCAGATGGGCAGCATTTGCTGGTCGTTCGCTACAATTTCGCCAATTCCGCCAATAGTCTGAGCCAGATGCTGCTCGTGGATGCCAGCGCGCCGGGGGCAGATGCTCAGGTCTTGATGGCTGCGAATCAGCGCGTTTCTGGGACAGAACTACGCTACGTGTTTGCGCCGTCGTGGTCGCCGGTCTAATTTCTCAGCCAGCGTGATACTTTTTTGCTGAGCGGCGTCTTTTGGGGTAGATCGAAAGCTGTATCCCATCCGCTACGCGGGGGAAGGGAAACGACTATGCAGAAGAAATCGGCGCTCTGGCTTGGGTTCCTGTTTGCTCTGCTGCTGCCGCTGATGGCGGCGTGCGCGGCGGGCGGCGGAAACTCGGCCCCGGATGTGACAAAGCCATCAGGCGAAATGTTGTATGTGCTGGCTGGCGCGTCTGGCGCGGGCCAGCAGATTGTCGCGCTGCATCCTGGGGCGGCGGCTCCGCTGGTGAAGCTGCCGGTGGGCATCACGACGCTGGACCACCAGCGCCTGTATACGGCGGTTGCGGGCAGCGGCACCACGACGATTATGGTCTATGATACCCGCACAGGCGCCCGGCTCCATGTCTTTGCCATCGCTGGGAGGTATGCCAGCGATGAGGAAGGCTACGGAAACGCCGTGCTTTCGCCAGATGGCCGCTGGCTGGCCCTGCGCGATCTGGGGTCGGGCGCGCTGCAAACGACGATTGCAGTGGTGGATACCCAGACGGGCAAGGTGGCAAAGCTGATTAAGCAGCCGGATGATTTTACGCTGGATGCGATCAGCCCCGATGGGGTGACGCTCTATCTGCTTCAGCAACTGCACGACGCCGAGCACCATTACTACGTGCGCGACTTTGATGTGGCATCTGGGCAGTTGGACCCCAATATTATTGTGGATAAGACGGATTTTGAGCAGGAGATGGCAGGCCAGGCGGTGACGCGCCAGACGAGTGGGTCGGTGGCCCATACGCTGTATCTGAATCCAGCCGAAGACAAGGCGTTTATCCATATTCTGCCGTTGGAGCAAGGCGCCAATTTTCCGTTTGCGCGCTGCATTGATCTGCCAGGTACCGGTTCGCTGGATGTGCTGGCCTCCTATACCTTGAGCCTTGCCCCAAATGGCACCTATCTCTACGCCGCCAACGCGGTCCTGGGGATGGTCGTGAAGATTAGCCTGAATGGGCAGGGTGTGTTTGATGACAACATCACGTTGCAGCAGCAGTTCACCCCTGGCTCCAGCGTTCACGCGGCCACGCTCTATAACGGCTCGGCGCTTTCGCCAGATGGCAAGACGCTCTATGTCGCGGGCGGCGATGGCATCTGGGCGTTTGACGCGCAAACCCTCCAGGTGGCTCAGCACTACCTGGCCGGGGAAGCGTTTAGCAGTGTGGCGCTCAGCGCGGACGGAACGAGCCTGTACGCGCTTGACCCGGCCAAAGGCATGCTTGCCCTGAATCTGGCCTCCGGGCAGGCCACCCAGGTCACGTCGGCTGGCCTCACCGCGCCAGTGGGCATTGCGTGGGTCAGCGCGTAAACAACCCTTGACGGCGCGTGCTAGAATAGGAAGCAAAGAAAACAGCGCCAGATAATGGATGATTCTATGGCAAGCTCCTTGATGATTTCTCGCAATTCGCAGCAACAGCAGCAGCCGGACTGGTGGTCTGGATAGCTGCGTTTGTCTGCTGAGATCGTGGACAATCCCCGCCAGACCGATGAAGGGTTGGCGGGGTTTTTTTATGGTGTTGTAGGAGGAAAACGATGCTCTGGGTGAATGTTTTGCGCGGCGTACTCTTGGGGCTTTCCATTGCGGCCCCGGTGGGACCAATCGGGGTGCTGTGCATCCGGCGGACGCTGGCCTACGGGCGAATCGTGGGGTTTGTGTCCGGGCTGGGCGCGGCAACGGCGGATGCGTTCTATGGTTCGGTGGCGGCCTTCGGGCTGACGGCCATTTCCGCCCTGCTGATTGCGCAGAGCCTCTGGCTGCGACTGATTGGCGGCGCGTTTCTGCTCTACCTGGGGGTACGGACGCTCCTGGCGCGCCCGGCTGAGGCCCCGCCCCCGCCAGTAGCCCCGGCGTCCCTGCCGGGCCGTCCCCTGCCCTCGCCAGTAGCCCCGGCGTCCCCCGTGCCCTTCTGTCTTAGGGTGCCGGGCCGTCCCCCGCTGCGCGGCCTGATAAGCGCCTATGGCTCGACGCTGTTTTTGACCCTGACCAATCCGTTGACGATTCTCTCCTTTGCGGCGATCTTTGCCGGGCTGGGCGTGGCAAGCGCGAGCGGAGCCTACAGCGCGGCGGGGCTGCTGGTGCTGGGGGTGTTTCTGGGGTCGGGGCTGTGGTGGCTGTTTCTGAGCAGCGTCGTGGGGGTGTTTCGGGCCAGGATGGGGCCGCGCCAACTGCGCTGGGTGAACTGGCTTTCCGGCGGGATTATTGTCGTCTTTGGCGTGCTGGCGCTGCTCAGCGCGCGGGGCTGAAGATTATGGGGCGTCCGGCGTGGCACGCGGGCGACGCCAGGGCCAGGAGCCGGTGATTTCAACCTCCAGCGACCAACTCAGGAAGGTTCGCACGAGGACGATGACGGCGAGCACACCGACGCTCTGGAAGGTTGGGTCTATGGCGACGGAGCGGATAATATCCGCCGCCACAAGGATTTCCAGGCCAACCAGGATGGCGCGGCCCAGCCCTTCGCGCAGCGCTTGATAGGCGCGCTGGGCATCCTGGCGATGAATCAGGGCAGCGGCATATCTGTACAACGCGACCAGCGCGCCAAGGACAAGAATCACTACCCCGGCTAGCTCACCTGCTGTTCCAATGGCACTAATTAGCGAGTGAATTTCCATGTGGCCCGGCCCCTTTGCGCGTGTAGGTCACAGCCAGAGGGAAGCATCTCTGGCTGATACTAAACATGTGGCAAGAGGTGGGCCAGGGCAAAGCACCAGCGCCAAAACTGGCGCACAAATCGCTTGACATCCAGGGAAACATCCAGTATACTTGCAGTAGTTGCCAGCCTGGTTTGCCCCGCTTCAGTGGCAGGCTTGACTGCTGCTGGCCGATCTTTCGACAACTTCATATGGTTTTGGACAACGGACGCGAGGCGCCTAACAGACACCCCACGCCACGTTCCCCGATTCCTGGTATCGCTCCAGGGCCGGGGCCGTCTCAAGATGGCATGCAAAGCGCAGGCCATCCCACCCGGCCCCCGCCCTCGCACCAGGAGGAACGGGGGCCTGCTTGTTGCCCCCCTGCTTTGGGTAACGGGGGACGGCCCGGCGCGGTGGCCGGGGCTACCAGGGCAAGCTGGCGCGGGGGCACACGTCTCGTCTGGAGTCCGAGCCGAGAAAGCGAGCGTGTGCCATGCCCATCCAACCACCCAGGAACATCTATTGGACCAGCGCCGCTGGCCCTGCCACGACCATCCCGCCCAGCGTGCTCTTTTGCACCTTTCGCCGTCTGCTCACCAGCTACATGTTCATCGGCGCCCCCGATGACCTGCCCCGCGATGACCCGGAACTGCTGACGCTGCTGGCCGGGCTGGGGCTGCCCGACCTGCCCGACTCGCTCCAGACGTTGCTGAGCTACCTGTTCGCAGGCATGCTCCAGATGGCAACCCGACGCAGCGAGCAGCACCGACCCATCCTGGGCGGCTTGAAGCAGCCCAACTCTTTCAGGAAAGCTGACCTGGAGCAGTTCTTCTATGAGGAGGAACAGGTGCTCAAGGCGACGAGCATGCAGGCGTATCAGCCGTTAGCAGGCGACTTCCGCCAGATCTATCGGCTGCTGCGCTGGGCGCAGTGCGACTACCAGGGGCAGCGGCGCGAGGTGTGGAGAGCAAAGCACATCGCGCTCTCAATGGCGCTGCTGCGCGTGTATGAGGTGGGTGTGCGCTTATGCGAGATCGGAGGCAGGTGGTTTGCAGAGGTGTGTCTGCGGCGGCTGTTTCGCGAACTGTGGCAGGAGCAGTTTGGTTCCAAGGTGAGCTATCCTGAAGCGGTCAAGCCGTTCATCGAGCGGGTGAAGGTGACGCTGGTGCTGAGGAACAGCGTGATCAAGCTGCTGCGAGGAGAGCGAGAGGCGGGGCTGGAGGTGGCGCCGCCGTTTGGGGAGGTGGTGGGAGCGTGGGAAGGGGGAGAGTGGCCGCGCTCGCTCAACAGCCAGGTGAGCCAGGAGGAGTGGGAGAGCATGGTACCCGTGCGCTGGGTGTAGCGGGGGATGGCCCGGCAGGACGCCGGGGGTACAAGGGGGTGACGGCCCGGCAGGACGCCGGGGCTACCTGTCCCCGCAGGGGGAAGCGCGCATGGTATACTGCTCCTGACCAGTGTCAATGGCATTCTTCCTTGCGAGACGGTCTTTCCCATCGGGACAGCCCAGAAACGCTCTTGCAGGAGGGATGCAGATGAGGGCGACTTTCTATCGAAGGCACACTTGCGGCGTCCCCCTGCTCCGTCACGTGTCCCCTTCGACTTCGGAGGGAGAGGGCAGTGTCAATCGAGGACAACAAACAAGTGGTGGCGAACTTCGTGGAGGTGTGTCAGAACCAGCACGACCTCGCGGCTGCCGACGAACTATTCCACCCGGACTTTGTGAATCACTACGACCCGGCGGGCCACCCCATACCGCCTACGCCCCGCCCAGCCGGGGGCTTTCAGCGGTTTTACGGGATGCTCTTGCAGGCTTTCCCAGATGCCACGATGGAGATCAACGAGCAGCTTGCGGAACGGGATTTGGTAGCCACCCGCAAGACCCTACGCGGGACTCACCTGGGGGAGATCTGGGGCTTGCCGCCAACTGGCAACCGAGTGGAATTCGAGTTCATAGACATCTTTCGGGTGAAGGACGGCAAGCTCGTGGAGCACTGGACGCACATGGACTTCGACGCGCTGCGCCTGCAAATGCGCCCACGCGAAGAAGCATGACGGGGCGGAGCGGGGGGCTTATCTGGCTTGCCAGACGCGCACCGTTCCGTCGCGGCTGGCAGAAGCCAGGCGGGAGCCATCAGGCGACCAGGCGAGCGACATCACCCAATCGGTGTGGCCGGGGCAGACAAGCACAGCGCTATCCTGCTCTGGCGCCCAGAGATGCACCTGCTGATCGTCGCTGGCCGAGGCGAGCCGCTGCCCCAGCGGGGACCAGGCAACGGCGTTGACATCGCGCTGGTGGCCGGAATAGCTGAATCCCTGCTGCTCGCCTTCTCTGGGTCCCCAAATCTGGATGGTATCGTCCCAACTGGCGGAAGCCAGGCGCGTGCTATCTGGCGCCCAGGCCAGGCTATGCACCAGATGCGAATGATGAGCAAACGTCAGCGCGTTTTCCCCTGTGGCGGCGTCCCAGACATGCACAGCGTTGTCGCGTCCGCCAGAGGCCAGCCGTTTGCCATCTGGCGACCAGACAACAGAGCAGAGCGACGCATCGTGCTTAGCATAGGCGTAGAGGAGTTTGCCGCTGGTGGCGTCCCAGACGCGAACGGCCTGATTGTCGCCGCCAGCAGCGAGAGACGCACCATCGGGCGACCACGCGAGGGCTTTTACGGCGCCGATATGCCCAAGCTGGAGCAGCGCTTTCGGTTTTTTCTCCCGCGCTGCCCAGACTTTTACAGCGCCATTGGCATCAGCCGAGGCCAGGCGCGTGCCGTCGGGCGACCAGGCGACAGCGTACACCGCGCCGCGATGTCTGCGAAAGCTCAGGAGCCGGGCGCCGGTTTGGGCGTCCCAGAGGTGGACAGTCTTGTCTTCGCTGGCCGAGGCCAGAAGGCGGCCATCTGGCGACCAGGCCACGCAGTGGACGGCGGCGGTGTGGTCGTTGTAGGTGAGCAGGCAGGTTCCGGGCGGCGGCGCGGGCGGCGTGGTCGTGTGAAGAACGAACTCTTCGCTCAAGGTCACGGCTGGCAGCGGGCCGGGCAGGGGTGGCTGGCTGCCAGCAAAGGTCAGGCTGGGGTCAAGCTGCGCGGCGCGTTCCCAGGCGGCGCTGGCCGCTGCCTGGCGCTTGAGCGCGGCCAGCGCCAGCCCTTCGCCCAGATGCGCCGCTGTCAGGCCGGGGTCCAGGCGGCGGGTGCGTTCCCAGGCGCCCAGCGCCTCTTCGTAGCGCCGCTGCTGGTAATACTCGCGCGCCTGGTTATGGAACGCGGCGGGCGTTTGCGTGGAGTGACGGCGGGCCTCCTCCAGCGCGGCCAGCGCCTCGGCCTCCCGCTGAAGGGACCAGAGCGCCAGCCCCTTGCCCAGCCAGGCTCGCGCATCGAGCGGCGCCCGCGTCACCGCCTGCTCGTAGGCGGCCAGCGCCTCCTCAAAACGTCCGGCTTGCTGATGCGCCGCGCCATGCGTCAGCAGCGCAACCTGGCTCCTCGGTGACTCATCCATGCTGCTGTTCCTCAAAGACTGCTTAACTGATACATCCATTCTATTGTAGAGTGAGAGGGGGCAGGCGTCAACACCCTGGCAAATGCTCCGCCTGCTGGCGGAGAACAGCCAAAAAGGGTATACTATGTGTAACCGCAGCGCGGGGATGGACTTATCAACAGCAATGATTGTGAGGAATCTATGGCCGAGAAAACCGAGGAGGTCGTCGCCAGACGCCCGAAGCCCAAGGCGCAGGCTGCCGCCACTACGCCCCTGAAAGGAACCACCACTGCAAAAGCGGCTAGCACCGCAGACGGCCCGCAGCGCGTCTCTGGCCCACTGCCGCAGAAAGCCACCCCCAAAGGGGCCAGCACCGGCGCCACCACGCCTGAACCTTCAGCAACCAGGTTCGCCTCGCCCATGAACTTTTTCCGGCGGCTCGGTGGGAGCAAAGGGCTGGCGAGCGCCCCAGCCGCCACAACCAAAGGGGGCGCAGCAGCCGCGTCCGGCACCCAGCGCCCGGCAAATCCTGGCATGGGCCGGTTTTTCTTTGGCATGATGCTCTATATGGTGCTGGCGTTTGCAGCGCAGTTTGTGCTGGCCTTTGTCTTCTCCTATGTGCCTGGCAAGGGCCAACAGGTGCTCTTTAACGTTCCGCTGCTGGGGTCAATCACCGAATACTTGCTGGTCTGGATGCTGGTGCTGATCGGTATTCTCTGGGGGCTGTACAAGCTGAAGGTTTTACCGCGCTCGCTGGGCCAGCCTCGCGGGCAGGTAGCTGCCGCGAAAGCTGACCCCAAGGCGGCCAAGCCCGCCGAGGTGAAGGCGCCACGCGAGCCGCTTTCCGGGCCAAATGATGACGCTTACGAGCGGGTGAAAGCGCGCCTGCGCACCGAGCGGCGCAAGGCCCGGCGCCACTAACTGTACAGGCGGTATCTGGGGCGGGGAGTCCCTGAAGAGGGACTTGCCGCCGTGCCCTTCTGTCTTAGGGGTGGCCGCAGGCCCTTAGCCGCGACTTTAGTCGCCAGTAAAGAACGATGAAACCGGCCTCCTGGCAGCCTCTCTGCTGCACTTCAGGGGGCCGGTTTTGAGCATCAAGTGTAACAAAAACGAAAGAGCAGAGCATGGGGCGAATTCCGCCGCTGCAACCCGAAGACCTGGACCCGGAGGCGCGGGCGGCGCTGCAAGAGGTGCAAGCCAGACGCAGCGAAATGGCGACGCTGCTGGCGACGATGGCCCATCGGCCCGCGCTGATGACGACGTTTGCGGCGCATCTTTCCGCCGTCTTTGATCAGGGCAGCGTTGAGCCGCGCCTGAAAGAAATGCTGGCGGTGCGCGTCTCGCAGATCAACGATTGCGGCTACTGACTGGCTTCACATACCGCCCTGGCAGGGCGGCTGGGAGTGAGCGAGGCGCTGCTGGAGGCGATGTATCACCTGGACCAGCACCGGCAGGAGTTTTCGCCCCGCGAACTGGCGGCGCTGCGCTTCTGCGAGTTGATGACGACGGACGCGCGCGACGTGACGGAAGAGGTCTGGGCCGCGCTGCAAGCCCAGTTTGATGATGGCGAGATTGTGGAACTGGCGGCGGTGATCGGTGTGATGAACGACCTGAACCGCTTTGCCGACGCGCTAAAAATTACGCTGGCGAGGAGGCGCGCCGATGGCTGAAGAGGAACGATTGGCGGCGCTGCTGCGCGATCTAAACGAATTGACGAGTTATCTGCATGGGCGCGGGCGCAGCACCTATCAACTGGCGCAGCGTTTTCTGGAGCACGCCAGAAGTGAGCAAGACCAGAAAACCAGGGCATATGACGAGAACCAGGCAAAAATGCTGGACTATCAGCATTACATCTGGCATGAGATTGCGGGGCTGGTGGAGAAGTTGATTCAGCGCTACAGCGACGAAGAAACCACTCCCGGCGCCGAGCCAGATGGTCTGCCGCCCCTGGAGGAGGAGGACGCATAAGCGTGGCAAAGCGAAGACGTTCTGGCGGCAAGGGCGCCGCGCCAACTCCGGCAGAGCCAGCCGACCCAACGCCAGCCATCAAATCGAGCGCGGTTTTTGGTGGGCTGCGTCTGGCGGCGCTGCTGAGCGCGACGGTGATCGCGCTGGTGGTGTACAGCGTGCTTCAGGGGCCGCTGGGCTACTGGCCCGCGCTGATTCTTGGGTTGGTGGCGGGCGTGCTGGCGCGGGCGGTGCTGCTGTGGGCGGAGCGGCTGTGGCTGCGGGCGCTGGTACGGCGGGCGCGGGCGCGGCAGGCGGAACAAAGCGGCAAAAGCGTCTGATCTGCTCTGTGCCCGCCGTCGGCCCGCGCCCATCGCCCCTGATGAAGAATGCTGGCGGTTCAAACCGCGCCTAAGGGCCTGCGGCCACAAAGCCCGCCTGCGCGGGCTAAGACGGTGAGCACCTGTTCTGGCTAAAAAAGAAAACTTCATCAGGGACACAAATATTTCTTTACCAGCCCAGCCGCTGATGGAACCACGCTGCAATCTCGCCCCAACGCGCCTCTGGAAGCTGGCCGATGGTTTCTACGCCAAAGGCGGCGGCCAGTTCGTGCTCAATGGCGCTGGCGGATTGCCCGGCCTGATGCGCTACCGCCTGAATCCTTGCCCGCATCTCACCCTGGTGGTCTGCTGTGAGCAAATCAGAGGCCATCAAGCGATTGACCAGCGCACTCAGGGTGCTCATCTGCTCTCCCTGCTGCTTGACCTGCGCAGCAAGCGCGTTTAGTCGTTCCTCATGGCGATTCAACCCTGCTGCATCCTCCTCAAAATACTGTTGGACCCGGATCATCTGCGCTTCTGTTCGCTTTTGGAAGGCGACGAGCGCTCTGAGATGTAGCTCTTGCCCGATATGCCCCGCCGCCAGATTATCCATGTAGGCCATCTCGTCTTCTTCCAGTGGTGGCGGCGCGGCTGGCTCCTGCTTGGGCGGCGCGGAGTGCTTTGGCTCCTCTTTGGGCGGCGCGGAGTGCTGCGCTTTCGTTTCGGGGAAGAAAAAGGCGCGCAGCGCATCCACTGCCACGCGCTGAAACTCCATCAATGTCTCGCGGGCTTCTGGCGCTACTTTGCTCTCATGAATATTCGCCAGCCACATTGGAATGGCCTCCGCGATGATGACATTCATTTCCTGGGGCGTTCCCATTATGTCGATCTTCACCAACAGTAGCAAATCCGAAATAGTGGAATCAGCTTGCACACTGCGAATCTGCCCTCGATGATTCACACCAAGGATGTTGCAGATCATGCGAAAGGCCGCCGCAATACGACCATCAGGCAGGAGGAAAGCCAACACCGCATGCCCGGCAATTTCTACAAGTGCCTGCTTCACTGGCGTAATGGCTGTTCGAGTTGTTTCCATGAGGATTTCTCCGTTCTGGTAGCTATAGGTACCGCTTAAAATACTGGGTTGTTCTAGGCTCCCCCTCTGTCAAGGGGTGACTTAAACTCCCCCCAGGGGTGAC
>DATBGS010000141.1:0-19628 GCA_036557885.1 Ktedonobacterales bacterium | reverse complement strand
CACCAGGACCCCCGCCTCCATCCGGCTCAGATCATGGCTGATAGCGCCGGGTACAGCGACATCGTATTCGGCCTGTTTGCTTTACTCGGCTACCGCTTTAGCCCACGCCTTGCTGATCTGGGCGAGGCGCGCTTCTGGCGGATCGAGAAAACGGCGGACTATGGCCCCTTGAATGGGATCGCGCGGCACCGAGTGAACGTGGAGCGCATCCGTCACCACTGGGAAGACCAGCTGCGGCTGGCTGGCTCGCTCCAGATGGGAACGGTGCCAGCCAGCGATGTCGTGCGCTTGCTCCAGGGAGGCGGGCGTCCGACGCCGCTAGGCCAAGCGGTCGGAGAAATAGGCCGTATTGCCAAATCTTTCCATCTCCTTTCCGTCATCGACGACCCAGTCTATCGCCGCGGGATGCTGCTCCAACTCAATCGAGGTGAAGCCCGCCACAGCCTGGCCCGCGACACCTTCTTTGGGCAGAAAGGGGAGGTCCGCCAGCGGTATCGAGAAGGGCAAGAGGAACAATTAGGCGCGCTGGGGTTTGTCGTCAACATCATCGTGGTCTGGAACACGCTTTACACGGACCTGCGCTGAAGACGCTCCGCGAGTTGGGCCGGGAGGTCAAGCCGGAGGATGTTGAGCGGCTCTCCCCGCTGGGACATGACCATATCAGGTATTTGGGGCAGTATTCGTTCGCGCTCGATGAGGCCATTCAGGCGGGCGACTTCCATCCTTTGAGGCAGGTGGAAGACGAGGCGGAAGACGACTGAGGAACGGCACTCGGCGTGAGCCACCCTTGAAAGCCAGTTGAAAGCCAAGGCAGAGCGAGAGCAAGGATGGGCTGATGGTGATGCAGACTTTCTACGACTACAAGAACCAACTTTTTGTTCCATTACTCCCCAAACGCCTATACTAACAGGCTGATTTCATCGGCCTTCATACCAGCCGACCAACAAAACCACCAGAAGCCTTACATCTTGGCATATTCGGATCTGGCAGCGATCAGGCTGTGGTTTACGTGGGGCTCTCGTACTCATATGCCAGTTCTTCAGCATTTCTTCAGATTTTTCCTCCAGCTTTCTTCAGCAGTTTCTTCCTGGGTTCTTCAGCCTTGTTGGCTAGGATTGGTGGCAGAGACACCATGGAAACGCCAACCGGTGCCCCTCAAGGAGAACAGCCAATGCTTCAACAACGTGCGCGCTTTTTTGAGAAGTTTGTGCACTCCCCACGGATGATCGGGAGTGTGACTCCCAGTTCGGTCTTTCTCGTGAGAGCGATGCTGGCGCCGATTCCCTGGCACAGCATCCAGACCATCGTTGAATTGGGTGCAGGTACGGGAGTGATGACCCGGGGCATCCGTCGACAGCTGGCGCCTTCGGGCACGGCCTTGCTTTTTGAACAAGATGCCGAGATGTGTAGCCTGTTACGGCAGTCCTACCCAGAGTGGATCGTGGAGCCCACAGCCGAGCGGCTTGCGGAGGCGCTGACCAGCTATGGCATCCAGCAGGTGGACTGTATTGTTTCGGGGCTGCCCTTTGCCAATTTCACCCAGTACACCCGGCAGGAGATTCTTGCCAATGTCCTGCAGGCCTTGAAGCCAGGAGGCCTCTTCATCGCCTTTCAATACTCGCTTCAGATGAAAAAGCAGTTTTGTGCTCACTTCGATCCGATCAGCATCACATTTGTTCCCCTGAATGTCCCCCCAGCCTTCGTGTACGTCTGCCGACAACGAGGATGAAAGCGAGGAGTGGCGGGATGGACGTACATGCCTTCATCGGTCTGGTTGGACAGTATGGCTATGGCGCCTTGTTTTTTTGTTTGTGGCTCGGCATTGTGGGGCTGCCGCTTCCAGATGAGGCTATTGTGATGGCTGGGGGCCTGGTCACAGCCCTGGGGCTGCTCCAGCCCATCCCGGCCTTCCTCGTGACCTGTTGCGGCGTCATCTCGGGGTTAACCTTTGGCTACTGTCTTGGACGACTCCTGGGAGCCAGAGGTGTGAACCGGCTGCGAGCCCGGCACAGATGGCGGGCGCCGTTGTCTACCTCCCTGCGTCTAATTCGGCGCTATGGTCCTGTGGCCATATGTCTCAGTTACTGTTTCCCGGTGGTTCGCCATCTCGTGCCATACCTGGTTGGAAGCAGCGGGATGAACTATACTCACTACAGCTTGTATTCCTATTCAGCAGGCTGTTTGTGGACCCTGCTCTACTTTACGCTGGGCTACTGGTTTGGGGACTCGCTTGCGTCCATCAGCGGCGTGGTTGAGCAGTGGGGGTGGTGGCTGCTCTTTGGGCTGGTCGTGGTGGGTCTGGGATATACGATGGTTCAAGGAATGAGAGGGAGACTGCATGGCCGATGCAACGATCTTGATGGTGGATGATGACCCAGACATTCGCCACCTGGTAGCTATTTATCTCCACAACGAAGGGTATCAGGTGTTGGAAGCTGCCGATGGGTTGGAGGCGCTGGATCTGCTCCAGCAGCAGCAGGAGATCGATCTCATCATCCTGGACCTGATGATGCCACACCTGGACGGAATTCAAGCCTGCTTGAAGATTCGGGAAGGGCGTCAGATGCCCATCATTATGCTCTCCGCCAAAGGGGAGGATTTGGACAAAATCTTGGGGCTGAGCACGGGAGCCGATGATTATGTCACGAAACCCTTCAATCCCCTGGAATTAGTGGCCAGGGTGAAAGCGAACCTGCGCCGCTATTTACGTTTTACTGCGCTATCCGCGTCCGAGGTGGAGATCACCATTGGAGAGCTGGTCATCAACAGCGCGACGCATGAAGTCCGGATCAATGAGCAGGAGGTGCTGCTCACGCCACGCGAATTTGCAATCCTGGAATTGCTTGCTCGCCACCCTGGCATGGTGTTCAGCACCGAGCAGATTTATGAGCGTGTTTGGAAGGACCCCTTTTGGCAAGCGGACAATACCGTTATGGTGCATATTCGACACCTGCGGGAAAAAATTGAAGCGAACCCGCGTCAGCCACGCTACATCAAAACGATCTGGGGAGTGGGGTATAAGCTTGAAAAAAAATACTAGGTTTCTCAGCTTGAGATGGGGCAAGCCCAGATACAGCCTGCGCGCGCAGTTGGTGGTGACGTTTGTGCTGTGCACCCTGGTCGCGGTTCTTGGCTATGACCTGACGATCCCACTTGCCAATCAGATCACGCCCTCCCCCGTGGTTGACCAATCGTCGGGCAAAAAGAGTATTGACCTTCAGCTTAAACTGATGGTCGGATGGTTTGAGGCAGTAAAGGCGCCAACACCTCAGCAAATCCAAAACCAGATTGACCTGGCTGCTGCAGCAGATCAGGTGCAGGTGATCATTACGGACGTGAATGGGCAGGCACTCTACACCTCAGGCGGGGTCAACGCCACGCAGATTGACCTTCTCGCCACGATTCATCAAGCCACCAAGGAACCAACTAATTCAGGAAGCAAGTTCACGCCAGCCTCACCCTATGTGGCACTTGCCCCCATTACCCTCAATAACCATCCGGCATATATCGTGCTGATCGGTATTCCGAAAACCTCTTCCGTAGAGGCTACGACGGTCCAACCGACCCTTTTGAACCTGATCGTCGCTGGGTTGCTCTTTCTGGGACTCTTCTGGCTCTTGACCCGAAGGACGCTGCGGGCCATTCAGACCGTCGCGCAGGGACTGGGGGAACTGGCCAAGGGCAACCTGTCGTTTCGGCTGCCCGAAAAGCGCAGGGACGAACTGGGCCAGTTGGCAGCATACACGAATCAGATGGCAGCCCAACTCCAGAAGTTTCAGGAACAGGAACGCCAGCAAGAGCAACTGAGAAACGACTTGATTACCCATGTGTCCCATGACTTACGGACGCCCCTCACCTCCATTATGGGGTATCTGCAATTAGTCAAAGATCAGGCGTATCAGACCGAGGAAGAGCGAGGGCACTACGTAGACATTGCGTATGCCAAGGCGGCCCAACTGAAAAAGCTGATTGAGGCCCTCTTTGAGTACACGAAGTTGAACAATCAGGGGGTGGAACTTCACCTGACACCAGTCTCCTTGAACGCCTTGCTGGAGCAATTTATCGAGGAATGGCGTCCCCTGGCTGAAGAGCAAGAGGTGGGCATCTGCACCCATCTGCCAGCGGAGCACATCAAGGTACTCATCGATACGGGCCAGATGGTGCGTGTCTTGGAAAACCTGATGAGTAATGCCATCAAATACAGTCTCAAACCCGATACTATTCAGGTGGCCACCACACAAGAGCCGACTGGCACAGTCCTCACCACGGTCTCCAACCAGGCGAAGGGTCTGGCTTCCGAAGAACTGGAGCATCTCTTTGATCGCTTTTATCAAGCTGGCGCCGCCAGGTCTGCCAGTGCCGAGGGAGCCGGCCTGGGGTTAGCCATTGCCAAAAGTATTGTCGAGCTCCACGGGGGGGATATGTGGGCAGAACAGCAGGGTGAGCGGCTTTGCTTCTGCATACGGCTGAACTCAGTGACGAAGTTCTGAACCCGGTACGGCAACAGCCCACCACACCTCTCATTGGCGACAAAAACAGCCTTTCGCATCAAGAATACAAGACTGCCATTCCCCTCAGGTCTGTTTGGGAATGCCCAGAGGTTGCTGGGGCGGTCACCCTGGCCGAAAACAGCGTAAAGCCGGGCGAAGATCATCGTCGTCTGCGCGAGATGGACGCATCCGCGCCTAGCCGACACCCCCTTTCATCTCTCCCCAGTTGACGCTCCTGTACGTTAATCCAGACGACTGGAAACGTTTTTGGCATCTGCCAGAATACCCGACCAAGCCCCACAGGGGAACCGGCCTGATGCAGTCCACGCTCTTTGATGCGACGGCGCTGGCTCAGGCGGCTATCGTGGCCTCAGCCCAACCACTCTTATGTTTCATGCCAAGAAAGTGCCTTCGCGCTCCAAGACGCGCGAAGCAGCGGCTCGTGCTGGCAGGAACAGGGTCAAGCTAGGCCAGTGCGCTCTGGGGTTTTCGGCAATGAGGGACTGACGTTGACGTACCCCAACCTCTGATGAAGTCTCATGCGTGGCATGGTCTGCTCACGCGAACCTCTCTTTCTCTCTTTAATTTACAAAACATCGATGGAACAAGCCAGATGAGGAGCGATTTTCCAGGAAGCGTGTGTTAAAGTCGCTCAAAATTGAGGGCAATTTCTCATGTTTGAGGGCAAAATCTGCTCACTTCGTGGGGCATTTACCACCTGGCGACCTGTTCCTTGCCGACGGCCAACAATGGCAGGCCATCAGAGTCAACCGGAAGACCATCACCGCTGTATGCAGTCTGAGCGGAACCCCTTGGGACATGAAGATCGAACCGGAGCGAGTGAGGGAGATCGTCTGGCGCAGCCCACCCGATCAGAAACCCTGTACCCACTGCAAAAACGGCAAGGTCTGGTATACGCCGCCTGGCGTCCGCTATGGATATGGCGGAGGAGGGCCTGAGTGCGAACTGTGCAACGGAAGCGGCCTGGTGAGTCGCTGACCCGCGCTTGTGGGCTGGCACGTGTGCCAGCCCACCCTTCAGCTACGGAAGGAGCAAACGAGCCGCAGGGAACAGCGTCCCCGCCCGCTTCGCATAGCCACTCGTTCACGTGGGCTTACCTCTCAACCTGACGCACCCACGCCAACGTTCACCGCACAACCCCTCAATGCCTTTCGCAACAGGCCCCATTTGCTTTTCCGCTTTTATATCTGGTTGCTAAATGGGTCCAAAGCTTACAAAAGACGCAGAGTATCGCCGTTGTAGAGCGCCACCTGGCCGACTACCCCGCCCAGATCGCTGAGAAAGAAGCGCACCTGCACAACGTTTCCGCTGGCTCACTGGATGCGAAACGCGCCGGCGATGAAGCCGCAGAGGGCATGCTGGTACGGACGTATGCGCGCCTGTTCATGGACATTCAACAGATTAAGCGCCTGGTGGCACAGGAGGAAGCCCGGAAACGCGCTTGCTCCCCGCCGCCTGCGCAGCCTGGGGAAGTAACTCCAGGCCCGCGCGAGCGATGCCGCACGGGAGCGCGGCCACGCGAGCGGCTGAAGCGCGGCCACGCCAAGCGCCGGGGCGCGCTTGTCCGCTACGCGGAGGCATCCTGCCCCGCCCGGCTCGGTCACCGACTTCCATGGTGTGACGGGCGGGGTGTACAATGTGACGGGCGGGGTGTACAAGACCCGGGAACGTATTCATCCTGCCCCGTCTTGTCCGCGAACTGGAGCAGGCACATGCCAGCAAATCGACACGCCACGCTCAGCACCCCGCCCGAACCGCTCATCTCCTGGCAGAGCGGCACGCCACGACCCACGCCTATCGCTTTGGGCGAGCAGATCGGCACGCGAACCACCACCCCGGAGCCACAAACGCCTGCCCCCGCCGCTCGGCATCACGCCTCGCCCCTCACGCGAGGCGCGACATCGGCGCGAACGGGGCAGACCCCCAACCAGTGTTCTCTGTTTGTCTGTTTGTTAGACACGGCTATGACGGTGCGCTCGCGGCACGCTACAGCTTGGTTCCGAAGCAAAAGACAACCGGCCAGTGGATGCCCAGCCGAGGCACTTCCTCCTTCGCCTGCTGACACAAGCGGTCGAATTCCCCTTCAGCAATGCCAAATTGGTGCACCGCGAGGGGCTTAAAATTTGCCATGGCCGCCAGTAAATCAGCCGCGAGCAGCCGTTGCTGGCGCACCGTCCCGCTGGTGCTCTTGCCCTGGCCGAGCGTAAACTTGCGCTGCTGGATGCGTTGGATCCCCGCTTGTTGGAAGTAGTCTCTGAGCGCATCTCCCATCCCCACATGCAAGCCGCGCTTTTCCAGAAGTGCTTGCGGAAACTGGAAAATTTGCCTGAAGCTGGTGCTGGGCGACTGGGGGACGTGTTCACCGTCCACCACCTCGAGCATGCCCCCGCGCCTGAGGACACGGGCCATCTCCTGCACCACCTGCGGCCACACTTTGATGGGGACGAACGGTGAGATGAGTCGCGCATGGACAAAGTCGAATGCCTCGTCTTCGAATGGGAGGGGTTGGAGGGCATCTGCGACTTGAAAACGGAAGTTGTGGGGGAACTGCCCGCTCGGTCCCAGAATCTCGCTCGCCCGCTCTGGCAGCGAGGGGTCAATATCGATGCCAATGACCTGCGCGCGCGGAAATGCCAGCGCCATCTCGCGTGCCCAGATGCCGGTGCCACAGGCGACATCAAGAATAGCGCGTGGCTGGCGCACGGGTGCGCGATAGAGGCCACCTGCTGCCAGCTTGAACAGGTGGTTTTGGGCTTCCAGTCGATCCCCCTCGGCGGCGTCCTTGGGCATGACATAGGGGGTGTCGGTCAGGATACGGCGTCCAAAGAGCCAGGTCCAGCGCCTCGGCGCTTCGAGTTGAGTGGGGTGGGGCTGGGGCTTCCGCCAGAAGAAGAGTCTCATCCAATAATCCTCCTGCGTTGTTTTTTTCTGCCGTGCCCTGCTTGCACAGCGGGTGGGCAATCAAGTCAGCCAGCTGTCCATTCTACTCTGCCTGCTCCCACTGGTGGAAGACGGCGAGGGAAGAGCCGCGAGTGCCGGAGGCGCTGGAGCCAGCGATTCGTCAGCGCGTCTTTTTGCGCGAGCGGGACCAGCTCCCGCCGGAGCTCGCCGTAGCCATCCCAACCAATGCACTGGTTCCTCCTGCTGTTCACGGGGAGCTGTCTGCTCCCTAGACTACTCCAGTTTGTATAGCCCCCTTGGGAGGCGTAGACCAGCCACATCTACACGTCCACGTCCAGCCTCCATTGGCAGATCTCCCCCTCCTGGTGGGCCGTCACTACCTGGCAGGTGCCCGCTTGAAACCGAGGGGCAGCACAGGCCAGGCTGGTGATGCCCCGGCTCCCCCTGGCCTGGCTCACCAGAAGTCGTCTGGTCGCTGCCTCCCACACCTGGAGAGTCCCCTCGGCGCCTCCCCCTACCAGCAAGCTCCCGTCTGGACTCCAGGCCAGGCCGGTGAGCTGGTTGGATGGCCCGGTGAGCCAGCCGTACAGGTTCCCCGTCGCCACCTCCAGGACCAGTCCGGTACTTTCCTCCAGTCCACAGGCGAGCCGTTGCCCATCCGGGCTGCACGCCAGACTCATCAGCCACTCCTGCTGCTGGAGCAAGACGCGGAGCAGGCGCCCGCTCGGCACTTCGAAGACGCAGAGGCGACCATCCTGTCCGGCGGTGAAGAGAGCTTGGCTGGAGGGGGTCCAGGCAAGGGCACAGACGGTATCGGCCTGTGCGAGCTTGCTTGTTGCTGTGCCACTGTCCAGTTCGCACAGGAGCACCAGTGCATCGGCGGACCCGGAGGCGAGCCACCTCCCATCGGGACTGAGCGCCAGGGCACGCACCTCGGCGCTATGCGCTACCGGCCAGCGTCCGACCCGGTGGCCGGTGCGGCTCTCCCAGACCCAAATGCTCCCCTCTTCGGTTCCACTGAGCAGCCAGTTGCGGGAGGGGACAAAGAGGAGTGCCCCACAGCCAACGCGCTCCCCCGGTGGGCGCTGACGCCAGAGCGGGTGCGCGTCTCCGCTGGTCCAGAGACAAATCGCCCCATCCTCGCCCCCGCTGGCGATCAGATCGGCGTGCGGGTGGTGCGCTACAGAGAGGACTGCTCCCTGGTGTCCCTGCCAGACGTGTTGCAAGATCAGCATGGCGAGCATCCGGTGCTCCTTTCGGGGTGCCTCTGACCATCTGCCCACGTGCCATGCGCTGGCACGCAGCGAGAGGAAGCGTACAGCATCGGACAAAGAATGTCAACCCGCGTCTTCCCCGCGAAGCCATGCTCCTCCTGGGGAAACAGCAGGTGGTGACACTCCACCAGTTGCGGTGGTCGCCTCCACCGACGAACCGCATGAGCCGTTGTATGGAGGTGCGTGCCAACAGTTCGAGCCAGGGGAGCCTCTGGGAGCGCGAGCAGGCAGGGCTCGGCTGACGCTCCGGCGAATGAGGCAGTCCCAACACCAGTGTTCTCTCTTGAGCTTGTCAGGTTGATTGGAAGTGGAATGGGACTTCTTTCCAATCTTCCAGAATTACTTGACAGTCGATTCCTGTAGGCGTATCCTTCCGCTACTCTTCTGCTCTTAAGCACGTCCAGCAGAAAAGACGCTGCAACTTTTACTTTTCTCCTACTGGCCCCAAGAAGAGAAGAAAGGATGAGACTGGTTCGGTGTTCCCTCTGATCACCATCTGACCGGCAACCTGGAGCGCACACCTGGACCAGAGAACCACCATGCCACAGACAGACGAAACACCCACTCCCACTACTGAGAACACGCCGAGCCAAGAGGGCCGGGCCACACGACCCAGCACCTTTTCCCACGCAAAAACTGCCACCATTGCCGAGCGCATCCGCTCGGCGCGCATCGCGGCCAACAAGTCCCAACAAGAGCTCGCCGGTAAAACCTACTCGAAGGCGTATGTCAGCGCGGTCGAGCGGGGCAAGATGACGCCCTCCGTGCAGGCGTTGGGTGTGCTGGCAGGTCGCCTTGGACTGCCCGTTTCCTTCTTCCTGGGCGAGAGCGACGCGGACTTGAGCGTGCTGGCAGAGAGCGCCGCTGCTACCCTTCCTACCTCTGAGCAGCACCGGAAAGCGCGTGAGGACGCGGTAGCCTTGATGCTAGGCGAGGCGGAGTACGCGCTGCGCAGGCGCCAGGCGGACGAGGCGATTGAGCGCTTAGGCGGGGATGAGCCACCCGAAGACCTCTCCGCCATGCAGCGGCCTCGCTGGTACTGGCTCAAGGGTTGGGCGCTCGTCTTGAAGCAGTTCCACCACGAGGCCATCTCCACGCTGGAGAAAGGACTCAGCGTGACCGAGCATTGCGCGCAGGCCCCGCAGCCCCAAAAGGGCATGCTCGCTGAACTGGCGGAGCGGCTGCGGCTCGCTTTGGGGAGCGCGTACTATGAATTGCGGCAGTTGGAACTGGCTGTCGAATATCATAGACGTGGCTTGCAAGCCGCCACTGATGGGATCGTGAGCGACCCGGAACTGAAGCTGCGCATGTATGTCGCCCTCTGCCACGACTATCTGCTGTTAGGCCGCCACCAGGAGGCCGCGAGCCTGTACGACGCGGTCAAAGAGCAGGTGAACGAGGCGGTCAACCCGTTGGCACAGCCGGCGATCTACTGGGGCTTGACGCTGGCCCACCAGGAAGCGGGCGACCTCATCCGGGCACGGATGAATGTCCAGAAGGCGTTGATGGCCGAGGAGCTCCAGGAGAATGTCGCGCTCTCTGCGCAACTGCGCTCGCTCTTTGGACAGATTCTGGTGCAGTTGGGCAAGTTTGAGGAGGCGGAGAGCAATCTCAAACAGAGCCTCTCGGTAGCCGAGCGCACGGGGGATGAGACGACGCGGGGGCTGACGTTGGCGAGTTATGCCGATCTGTATCTGGCCGAAGGCAGGCAGGAGGAAGCGCTCAAAGCGGTGCGGGAGGGGTTGCAGGTGGTGGCAAAGACCAAAGACAAGCGGACGGAAGGGCAGTTGCACCTGGCGGCAGCGGCAGTGCACGAAGCCAAGAAGGACGCCAAAGCGGCAGAGGGTGATTTCAAGCAGGCGCTCTCGATCTTCCAGCAGACGGAGGATGCGGACCTGATTGGGCGAGCGCATGAGAAGTATGGCAAGTTCTTAGCCGATCAGGGGCGGTTCCAGGAGGCATACGAGCAGATGCACCTTGCCCGTTCGGCCCATCTGCGCCACAACCAGAACTAGGACCACCACATGGGGCGCGACCAGAAGTAGTCGCGCCCCATGTGGTGGCTTTGGAAGCCTCGCTAGCGGCGCTGCTTGACGATGTGGTTGTAGGCTTCGTGGGTGCCAATCCAGGCCCAGAGAATGGTGTTGCCAGAGAGGTAGCCAATCACGCGGTAATGCTCTCCAACCTTGGCGCTGTAGGCGTCCTCGCCTGCGGTGGGCACGGGAGCGAACGAGAGGCTGGGGTGGCGCGGATTTTCCTTGAACAACTGATAGGCGGCTTTGGCTTGCTGGCGAGCCTCAGCCGGGAGGCCATCGAGGAGCTTTTGAAAGCGCTTCGTCTTGTGGGAGACAAACACTATTCCCAACCACCTTCAGTGGTTTCTCTGGCTGCAAACTCTGCCAGCGCTTCCTCGCGGAGTTCTTTCAGGAATGCTTGCGATTCGGATGTGGCGAGCAAGGTGTTCCACTCGCGCTCGCGCTTCAATTCGTCAGCGAGGGCCTGCAACTTTTCGGCAGCACGGGCTTGCTCTTCCGGGTCCAATTCTTCGGCCAGAGCGGTGATCTGCTGCAAGACTTGCTGCAACACAGTGGTCATGAGATGCCTCCCTCTTGTGCGTGTTTGGTTCTACGGATAGTATCGCACGTTTCAGGCCGGAGGGCGAGAGGTATTTTTGACGCGCCAGCACCTGTCAGGCTGAACGTGATGGACATCAAGCGTCGAAACGGCTCCAACTTGCCATCACCAGCCCTTTGGGCTCCAGCAGAGTGCTCAGGCGAACGCTTTTTGGCGGATACCAGCGGCGAGCCGCGCCCCCCTCTCGCGGCAACGTAGCCCGTGAAGCACTTCAGCCCTCCTGCGCGCTCGTGAACGGCGCGAACGTGGCGGCCACCCCACCTCGTGTTGGCCTGTGAGTAGCAACAGAACGACAAACAACAAGAAGCATAGAAACAGCCTGTGGAGCGACCTGGAGAGAACGAGTACTCAATGAATAAATTAGTGCATGCTTGCAGGATATCTGCTCTTTCCTGAACTGGAACCGCGTGTTGTGCCGAGCGAAATGGTTCTTCTCCAAGAGAACTCCTCTTCTCGTTGTTTGTCGTTCCGTAAGGTCGTTTCCTAACCGGCAGGGGCGGGGCGTACCGCCTTGCAGGGGGCAGGCAGCTCTCCTTCCAAGGGGCGGGGTCGCACACCTCCCTCAAGCAATGAAGTACCCACTTAGAAAGCGCAGCGTGAAGACTACCAGGACTGCGACGCTACTGACAAGAACCAGCTGGTAGAGCTTTGGGCGGGTAACCCCCAACTGGCCCATCAGCAGAAAGATCGGGAACGCTGGCAGCAGATAGCGCTGTGTGGCAATCAGCACCTCGTAGGGGACACCAGGCCAGGGATGGGCAGGCACCACCAACAGCAGCAGCACCAGCGCCAGTTGATAGAACGCCGCTCCCAGCCAGATGTTCCGGCGGGAAAGCGTGTAATAAAGCACCAGCACCGTCAGTGGGAGAATCAGCAGCAAATCCAGCACGTTAATGCTATACAGGGCAAGATCATGCGCCTGCCCAGCACGCTGAAAAGCCGTAATGAACAGGGAAGCGGTTTGCCAGGGCCACGTAAAAGAGCGATGCCAGGCATCTTGCCCCTTCACAAATGCAAAGAAATTGCCCGTCACGTTGTGCAGGTACAGCATATAACCGCCCAACGCCAGCGGAATCAGCCCGAGAGAAAATATCGCGCCTGCTGCCAGTGGCAAGCGTGCCGCCCCTTCTTGCGGGGGAGATACCACTCCGGTTGGTTCGGCAGAAGTCCCCTCAGATGCGACAGCGTGAGCATTGAGACGCTGTCGCAGGCGAGTAAACCGGTCGCGCAGCCTCGCGCCAAGCCGCAGCAGAAAGGGGTTGCGCCGCGCCCATTCCCAGCCGAGCGGAATCACCAGCAAGATGCCCGTTGAGCGCGTCAGCATCGCCAGCCCGCCCAACGCATTGGCCTGCCAGAGCCGCCCGGCGCGTGCTCGCTCAATCGCCCCAAAACTGAGCAGCAGAAAGAGCGATTCACTATAGGGCGCAAAAGTAAAGAAACTTTCCGGGCAAAACGCGAGAAAGAGCAAGCCTAATCGCGCAACCTGCTCACCACATTCCCGCTTTGCCAGCCGATAGAAGCACTCATAGCAGCCCCAGCAGCACGCCCAGGAAATCACCATGGCTGCGAACACGGCATGATCGTTGAGCAGCCACACCAAACTATGCACCAGCAAAGGATAAAGCGGAAAGTGGACAGTTAGCCCTTGGTTGGTGTAGCCATGCTGGGCAATACTCAGAAAAAACAGGGCATCAAAGCGCGCCCAGGGAGCCAGCAGCGGACGTTCCCAATCGGCAAACACCGAGAGTGTGGGTAAAAGATTCACCCCAGAAGACGTCGCATTATCTTCCAGGAGATGCTGCCCGGTGAGTACCAAATGAAGAAGCGTCAGCGTCCCAAAAAACGTAGCGGCCAGCAAGAAGATACACAAGGGGTAATGGCTCAGAAGCCCTGCCATCCGTGAAGAATGCAGCCATTTCTTCAAATACGTTGTGCCCATTTGAAACCTCGGTACAAGATGGCAGGTGCCACCGGATAAATAGAGTATGCGAACTCTTTGGGAGACAGCAGAGTTTCCCAAAGAGTGAGGGCGTTTCCCACCCGAAGGAAAAGGGGAGGATGCACCTGAAACGCGGCCAGCTCCCGCATTAAGGAAGCATGCTATGGCACCTGCCCTGTGACTGATCAGGCACTGATCCCGCCTCCATTATATCATCGAGCGCTCGCCAACGCGCATCCTCTGGATGCTTGAGGTGGGAGATCGCCGCCGCTTTGTTGTTCTGGGCGCTGGCATATCCTGGATCCAGCGCAATGGCGTGTTCAGCGGCTTCCAGCGCCTTCTGATACTGGTGCTGCTTGAAAAGTAGCTGGCCTTCAGCGATCAACCGGATGCTTTCGTGCTGGTCCATGTCTGCCTCCTCGCTCATAGCACTTGCAGGCAGTATAGCAGAGAAGACAGCCAAGGCGAAAGCCCCGCATGAACCCAGCCGCCCATCCCGCCCAGGTGCGCTCGTGAGCGGCACCAACGAGGCGGCCACCACACCAGTGTTCTCTGCATGCTTGTGCAAGAGGCTCAAATGGAGAGGGATGAGGGCGCCTACCAGACGAGCAAGATGCGTCGTCGCATAAAAGGGTACGACAGCCGCATGGGTATTGGCGCCCCCAGAGCGTGGAGGGAGAGGGAACTCAAGCCTCTGTGAACGAGCTCCGCCATGCGCTAGGCCGGAAAGAGCGCCTGATACTCTGGCAGGGCATGCAAGGAGACCAGATTCGCATCGGCTTTGGCTACGTCGGCCAACTTCGGGTGCGCTGCCAGCGCCTCGCGCACCTGCGCAATCGCCTCCGCGGACCGTCCGCACTTGGCGTAGAAACAGCCGAGCTCATAGACGGCGCCAGCGTATATTTCGCCATAGATAGTGTTGGCGTATAATTCACCCTGGCTGAAGAGACGAGCCATCGTCGCGACCGCCTCCTGCTGCACCTGCTCAGCGGACGCAGCATCTCCGCGCTCCGCATACAGTTGTGCCAGATGGGAGATGGGATGCAGATAGAGGTTGTTCAGGGTCAAGGAAAAGAGGGAACGCCCGTTCGGGTCCAGGGCGGTCAAGTCCTCGTCGGAGGTCCGCCTCACTGCCGCTGCCGTCTCGTCGAGGGCCTGCATCCAGTCGGCCCAGATGGTCTCCCACCGGGCGTCGCGATGCTGGAGGAACACGGTATCATTGTCGGCGGGCTTCGTGGGCGGCGGGTTGCCAGTGGCGCTGGCTTCGATCCGCCGAGCTTGATAGGCCGTCCAGACGGCAACGTGCACGAAGTGATCTTTGGGAGCCCATACCTCCACCGTGCCGACGGCTGTCCGAGCCTCGGCATTGTATCCCTCGGCCAGGGTTTGCGCACGCGTACGGGCCAGAGCAATGACCTCTAGCAACGCGTCGCGCTTGGTGTGTGTGGGTTCTGGTGTGGTAGAAGTGTCCATGCGGTCCTTTCTTGAACAAACGCGCTCAAACAGATGACGGACGCCGAGAGGGCGCGCCCCAAACGAGAATACCGTCCTGGAAGTAGGCTGCTCCATGAGACACGAGCTCTCAGCTTCTCGGAGATTGGTGAGCAGCGACGTTGTCCGATGTATGCCCGCTTCTATCGCTGAGAAGCCTGCTGTGATCAGGGCTTCGCTCGTGGCACGAACACCTCCAGGTTGGCTTCTCTCAGCATCGGCACAGGCTGTGACAGGCTCCCTGCAAAGGAGCAGCGTTCGGTCATGCTCCTTGCCCACCTGTCTCTGGGAAGCGAGGAGCTCGTGTCTCCTCTGGATCATGCCTGCACTCCCCTTCTGATGTTATGCCCCTGGATGCAGCGCTTCCGGGAGACTCAGCGAACAAGCGAATACCTGAAGTGTAGGGCACGAGGCCGGAGGTGGTCTTGCAGATTCGGACGCATCTGTAGCACAATCGTCAGAAGCGAGGGTGTCCCCTTCCTCCAGAGCTGTATCAGGGAATCAGCCCATTAGCAAAAACGTGCAGGGAGACTTGGACGCTCCTTGCACTGGTTAGAATGCTCTCTTGCCTCGCGCAGGATACCAGATCGCGGCGTCCGAGTCTTGTTGTACGTTTTCGTAGGTGGTCTGACTCCATGTCTACCGGCGCATCAATAGCTACATTTGCGAACATGATCGTGGCGATGAGTGGGAGTGGCGGCTCCAGCACAAGCCAGTGGTCAAAGCGACGCAGGCCGAAGCCGATGCAGACTTGGCCGCACGCTGGCGGCGCTATGAGCGGGTGCGGGATCGGCAGGAGCGGGAAGCGACCAAACGCACACGCTACCGCATGGACAGTGTGACCTCTTGCGCGACCTGGCCGAGTTAGCAGCCAAGGAACGAGCGATGTACGAGCTAGAGAACGGCAAAGACCAGAGCATGACGGTGCTGAAGCTGGCGCTGGCAAATCTGGGCATGTGGGTCCGTGATCGGTGTTTTCCCGCGACGTATGCCCATGCGACCTGGCATCGGCTGGTGCCCTTCTTTCGCGTACCAGGACGGGTGACCGAAGGCCAGCAGCGCGTCATGGTCGCGCTGCAACCATTTAATGATCGTCAGCTTACTCGAGATCTCAGCCTCGTCTGAGAACGCGTTGCGATGGCTCAACCGCACTTGCCTGGCGGGCGACAACTCTGTTTCACCATCGCAGGAACCAGACATCTCATCCCACATGTTGATCAGTCGAAGGTGGCATGATGCGTCTCCGAAAAAAAGGCGAAAGGCAAAGGGCGTTGGATGCGATAAGATAGGAGAGCACCAGCAAGGCGGTAGTGGTGCACGAACAAATCACTGAAGAAGGGAGCAGATTATGGTGGAGCCTGAGATGAACCGCGCGCTCGCGGGGAAGGTTGCCCTGGTGGCAGGGGCCACCAGGGGCGCCGGACGAGCAATCGCGGTCGAACTGTGCCGAGCTGGGGCCTTCGTCTACGCCACGGGGCGCAGCAGTCGCGTGACGGGTCCTTCCGAGCTGGGGCGCCCGGAGACCATCGAGGAGACCGGCGAGCTGATGGACGCGACCGGGGGCGACGGCGCGGCACTGCGCGTCGATCATCTGGACCCCGACGCCGTGGGGGCCCTGGTGGGCCGGATCGAGGCCGAGCGGGGTCGGTTAGACATCCTGGTCAATGACATCTTCGGGGGTGACCGGTACATGGAGTGGGACAAGAAGCTGTGGGAACACGACCTGGCCGGGGGCCTGCGCATGCTGCGCATGGGCATCGACACTCACCTGATCACCAGCGCCAAAGCGCTTCCCCTGATGTTGAAAAGTGGGGCTGGGCTGGTGGTCGAGATGACGGACGGGACCTCAGACTACAATAAGTCCTTTCGCCGCGATGTTGGCTTCTACTACGACCTGGTGAAGGCCTCCGTCGAACGCATCGCGCTCGCACTTGCAGCCGAACTCAAGGGCACCGCCTGCACGGCGGTGGCGGTCACCCCCGGGTGGCTGCGCTCGGAGAAGATGCTGGAGAATCGCGGCGTGACCGAGCAGAACTGGCGCGACGCGCTGGCGGGGGAGCCGCACTTCTGCATCTCGGAGTCACCCACCTACGTGGCACGCGGCATCGTGGCGCTGGCTGCCGATCCGCTGGGACGCGCACAGTACGCGGGGCAAGTGCTCTCCAGCGCGCACCTGGCGCGCCGCTACGGAGTCACGGATACGGATGGGACGCAACCGGACTGCTGGCGTTATGTCGTCGAAGTGCAGGATCTGGGCTTGCCCGCCACCGAAGTGGGCTACCGCTAGCTGACAGGCGGGGTGACGGCGAGGAAGCGACTCGATACGGACGAGGTCCTCGACCCGCTGCCGCTGGTGGTCTGAAAGGTACACAGGAAGCCAGCCCTCTCATCAAGACGTGCAGGGAAAAGAGGACAGCCTCTCCGCTGACATGTGAACCTGTTGGCTGGTCTACAGAGATGTCCTACTCGGGGACCATTCCAATTCGGTGGCATACTGATCGATTGCTTATAGCCTCTGAGAACCAATATCCTTGCCTCCTGCTGTATACTGCTCCCAAGTACTTGACTGGGAGGCAGTCCAATGACCACCTCCACTCCACTCGTGGAAGTCTACCAGTTTCGGGTGTGGATTCGTGAGATCAGCCCCCAGATTTGGCGTCGCCTGCTCGTCCAGAGCGATAGCACCATTGCTGATTTACATGCCATCCTGCAAATCAGCTTTGGCTGGACCGATGACCACCTCCACTGGGCAGGTGACGCTCAGCTACACGGGCACGAATCCGGGCACTGATACGGTGCAGGCTACCGCCTGGGTGAGTAATCAAGCCTCGTTCTCCGCACAAGTCATCGTCACCTGGAACCCGCAAGCCTCCCCGCCCAGCCCACCGATTGCCACGCCGGGCTGGATTGGCAGTCCGGCCAACCAGAGCACCCTGACGCAGCCCACGCCGATTACCCTGGCGAGCGGCATCACCTTGAGCACGGGCACAGTGGACTATTGGCCCACGAGCAATCCCAGCGCGGTGACCACGCTCGCCACCAACGTCACGGGAGGTGGAGGCGCCACCCTGGCAACCTTTGATACGACGACCGTTGTCAATGGCTCCTATATCCTGCGCTTGCAAGGCACCGACGCGAATAACACCCGACTCAACAGCGAGATTCTGGTGACGGTAGCTGGGCAGTACAAGCCGGGGCGCTTCACGGTCACGCTGAACGATTTGACGGTACCGGTGACGGGACTACCCATTACGATTGGACGCACCTATGATAGCCTGCTGAAGAATCAGGTGGGCGACTTTGGCAATGGCTGGACGCTGGCCTTGGGCAATCCAAAACTCACGGTGGACCCGGCCTTCAATGTCACCCTGACCATGCCCGATGGACGGCGCGTGACGTTCTACTTCACGCCGCAATCGGCAGGCGGCGTGCTCGGCTTTCTGCTCTTGCCCGCCTACACCCCAGAGCCAGGGGTCTATGGGAAGCTGACGGCGCAGGGGTGTGGCTTGTTGGCGCTCTCCAGCGGACAGTATTTCTGCTTCCCTGGCACGCCCTATCAGCCGACCAGTTATACCTACACGGACCCCTATGGGCGAGCCTATGTGCTCAGTCCCAGTGGCACCTTGCAATCGATCACGGATCTGGATGGCAACACGCTCAGCTTTACAGCCACTGGCATCACCAGCAGCGCCGGGAACCTGAATGTGCCCTTTGTGCGCGATAGCCAGGGCCGCATCACCAAGATCACTGACCCGGCAGGCAATGTCTATACCTACAGCTACGATGTCAGCGGCAATCTGACGAGCGTTAGCTTGCCAGGGGTGGCGACCCCCATTACGCAGACCTATGACGCGAGCCATCTGCTGCTCACGATCCAGGATCCACGTGGGAACCAGGCGGCGGTGACGACCTATGACAGCAGCGGGCGGGCGCAAACGATCAAAGATGCCCTGGGCAACACGACCAGCTACAGCTACAACCTGGGCACCCATACCACCACGATGACGGCGCCCGATGGTGGGGTCTCGACCTACACCTACGACAGCTTTGGCATGCTGCTCTCGATGACTGACCCGTTAGGGCATGCAACCAGCTACACCTATGACAGCCAGCACAACCTGCTGACCACGACCGACCCGCTCAACAACACCACGACCTACACCTATGACAGCCAGGGCAATCGCCTCTCGGCCACCGACCCGCTGGGCAACGTCGTCAGCGCCACCTACAATCAATTCAATGGTCTGACCACCCTCAAGGATGGGCGCGGCACGATCTGGACGGTGAACTACGACGCCCTCTTCCATCCGACTGGTGTGAGCGACAGCCTAGGCACAGTGGGCAGCTACACTTGGGACAGTCATGGGCAGATCCTCACCAGTGCCGATGCCAATGGCAAGGTGACGAGCTACACCTATGATCAGTACGGCAATCTCCTCACTCAGACGGACCCGCTGGGCAATGTCACCACGTACACCTATGATCTGTTGGGCCGCAAGCTGACCGAGAGGGATGCGCGTGGGAACATCACGACCTCCACCTACGATGCCCTGGGGCATGTGCTCACGGTGAAGGATGCGCTGGGCAACGTCACGACGAACACGTACGATGCCAACGGCAACCTCCTGACGACGACTGATGCGTTGGGCCACCAGACCAGCTACGCCTATGATGCCCTCAACGAACTGATCAAAACGACCTACCCCGATGGGACCACCACCCAAATGACTCACGACTTCCGGGGCCGTCCTCTGACGGTGACCAATCAACTGGGGCGAGTAACGACCTATGCCTACGATCTCCAAGGGCAACTGATGAGTGTGACGGTAGCGACGGGAACTCCTGATGCTGGAACGACCAGCTACACCTATGATCTGT
>DATBGS010000140.1:0-75576 GCA_036557885.1 Ktedonobacterales bacterium | reverse complement strand
CCCCCCCCCGCCTCTTGCGTTTCTATGCTCTTCTGGAAGATACTATGCTGTGAGAGGGACAATGTGAAAACGCTTACCAGTATCAAGATGCTGCGCGCACCACAGCGCATCTATTACGGTTGGGTGCTGGTGGTCACGCTCGGTGTGACAACGATTATCTCCTACGGCACGTCGCAGTATCTCTTTGGCGTGCTAGTGGACCCGCTTGGAAAAGAGTTCGGCTGGAGCCGGGCCAGCATCTCTGGCGCGTTTTCGCTGTCTGTGGTGCTGGCGGGCTTCCTCGGCGTACCCATTGGGCGGCTGCTTGACCAGCGCGGGGCGCGGCTCCTGATGACGGCTGGCTCGGCGGTGGCGGGCCTGTCCTTGCTGGGGTTGGCAGCCACCCAGACGCTCTGGCAGTTCTATCTTTTCTGGGCAGGTGGGTTGGGGATGGCTACCGCGCTCACGTTTTACCCCGTGACCTTCACCGTGATTGCGAACTGGTTTGCCCGTCGGCGCGGCTCGGCGCTGGCGCTGCTCACGCTGCTTGGCGGGCTGGCTTCACCCATATTTATACCGCTGGCCGGGGTGCTGGTGTCCCATCTGGGTTGGCGAGGCACCTTGATCGTGTGTGGGCTGGCGCAGTTAGTGATTGCGCTTCCTCTGCATGCCTTGCTGCTGCGCCGTCACCCGGAAGACATGGGCCTCTTGCCGGATGGAGCGCCTTCGCTTCCCCAGCAACCTACAACGGAACCAACCGGCTTCGCGCTTCAAGACGCGCTGCACAGCACTGCTTTCTGGACAATGACGGTTGCCATTGCCCTCACAAGCCTGGCCGTTAATGTAATTCTGGTGCATCAGGTGGCCTACTTAATTGCGCGTGGGCAATCGGGCGAAGTGGCGGCAAGCGTGGCCGGATTGGTTGGGTTAGCCAGCTTGCCCGGTCGGTATGTGTTAAACTTGCTGAGCGATTCTGTTGGCGCTCAGCGCCTGCTCGCCCTCTGCCTGGGAATTATGGCGCTGGGGTCGCTTTTGCTGCTGCGTGGCGACTCTTTTGCCTGGCTGGTCGCGTATATCGTCGTCTATGGCGCGGCCTTTGGCGGCGTCTCCCCTTTGCGTGCCAGCGTCATGGCCGATCAATTTGGGCGCCGTCAGTATGGTGCCATCACCGCCGCGCAAGGCGTGCCGGTGGCCCTCTGCGCCGCAGGCGGCCCGCTGCTCGCCGGGTGGCTCTATGATGTGCTGGGGCGCTACGATGTCGCCTTCTTGATGAGCGCGGGCGCCTTTTTCGTGGCGGCGGTCTGCGTGGCTGTCACGCCAAAATCGCGGCTGCCCGTCATCAACGCGCCTACGCTTCAAGAGGAAACGGTAGCTGCCGACGCGCAGATGCCCTCATAAGCGTACATGCAGGAGAAGCCCCCAATGGTGATTGCCACCATCTTATTCCGTCCGGTTGGTCAAAACGAACTGGCGCTTATTCGAGAAAGCGGCTACACCGCTTTCCCGCCCAGGCTCAGCTATCAGCCAATCTTTTATCCCGTCGTCTACGAAGAATACGCGGAGCAGATTGCCCGCGACTGGAACGCGCAAAATGGCAAAAGCGGCTACGTCACGCGCTTTCTGGTGCGCGGCGAGTTTCTGGACCGCTACGAGATTCACCAGGCGGGCAGTCCAGCGCACATGGAATACTGGATTCCGGCTGAAGACCTGGCGGAGTTCAACCGAAATCTCATCGGCACGATTGAAATCATTGCCGAGTTCCATTCTTCGCCTTCACATAACCAGAGCAGCGACCAGGCTCCGTAATCGCCAATCATCATGGCCCGGCGCCTGGCCCGCCAGGAACAACAAGTATCCAACAGTGTTTGCTATTATTTGGTGGCTGTATCTGAGGGCATGACCTGAAAATCAGGATCAACGGGAAGATCAGCGCTCAGGTGGGTCGTGCCGTTGTGATCCACATAGTGCCAGGTACCATCCGCACCGGGCACGCGCCAGATGGGGTCAATGACAGCAGTGCCGCCCGCGTGCCAGGCGTTCGGGCCTACCCTGGTAGAGTTGGAAAAATCACCAGGGAAATAGATCAGTTCGGGCTGCTGCCCCTGCGCCGCCGCAACATGCTGTTCTGCGCTGACCATTGCAACCGCGCTGTTGGCCGAAATCGCTGGAAATGCGTGGCTGACGTAAAACATATCGCCCGTCACCGCGTCAAACTCGCCTTCGTGGATGAGGCGCGTTTGGGGATTATAGAAGAACGTGAGCAAAGCAAGCGGCAGATTGTTCTTGGCAACCACCGGAACCACCCAGAACTGGGCCATGCCGACATCCTGGCGGTAGGGTTTCACCAGAACAGGGGTAGCCAGCGCCCCGTTCTGCAAGGCGTTTGCGATCAGATCATTGCCCTGCAAGGCGCTCTGGAACATATCTGTGCATTGCGCCGCGCTCATAATATCCGCAGCAGACCCGGAGTTGATGGAAAACCACTTTTCTGGCTGCGCCGGATTGCCCGTTGCAATAAGCGTTGGATTGCAGGTGGTCGCTGTTTGCGTGCTCTGCCCAACAGCAACCTGGGCGGTTTGCATCAGCGCCAAGCCAATGGCAAAGACCGCCAGGCAGACAAAAGACAGAATCGCCGTCAGACGCAGGGTTCGCCACAGGTTCCGAGAAACAGACGCTCGTCGTCTGGTTTTTTTGCGAGCAGATCGAGACATTACTGCTCCCCTTTCATCGTGAAATCAAGCAAGTTTTTCCTCAAGCTCTGTGGCGGCGTTATGGCCCCTGCATGACTTGACCATTCTCATTCAGGGAAAACTCGGCGCTATCAACGGCATCCTCATCGCGCTGAATGCTGACATAGTTGCCAATCCAGTGATGCGCCGTAGGATGGCTGGTTCCTGGTCCTGCCTGATAGATGCCAATCACCGGATCGGGGTCGTTCCCATTGTTGGCGTTGTAGGTTGGTCCCCACCACCAATCGCTGGTGGTCCAGGCGCTGTAGGAAACCCGCGCATAGTACGCGCCGTTGAGATACGCGCCCCAGTTCTGGTCCCAGGGATTGTAAACCGCGAGGCTATCAATGGTGGCGTTATTGACTGTGGCGGGGTTGGCAGTGGCCCAGACGCCTGGTATCACCACAGAATGCAGCGCGTGGTTCACAATAGCAATATCTGGCGAATTGCCGTCCCAATGCGAAATGGCAGCGCCTCTGGCTAATCCATAGGTTCCCGCAGCCACCCCATTGTGATAGATGTACTGATGGTAATAATGCTGATCAGGCGCCTCATACCACGTAGCGTAGGCTTGAGCGCGGGGATCACCCCCAAAGTCTCTGGCGATGTTAGCCAGGGTATAGCCTGTTGGCGGGGGAACCGGACCGCCAGGGGGCACCATGAAGTTCTGCATATCGTAGAGGATTTGCCAGGGTGTGCCATTTGCCCCCGATGTTGAATCGCCTGCAATGCCATCAGCCGGTCCCTGGTTGTCTTGATGCGGGAATGGAATTGCAGCGCCCTGCACCCAATACTGGTAGTTTACGACAGCCTGCACCACTGCCAGAAAGCAGTAGTTTCTTACGAATTGCGGCCAGGGGCCGTTCGTGGGACGGCTTGGATTAGTTGCTTCAACGCCCGTTGCTACTGCCATGCCCCCGTTGGCGCTGATGTCACCGCCGTAATACGTGAGGGTGCTTGCGCTCGCCGCTCGCGCTCCATTTTGCGGAGCAGGGGTTGGGAAGCGCCTGCCGCCAGCGACCCAGAGCGCGAAAGCCAGGATGAGCAGAGCCGCGCCAAGGAACACGAGGCGACGCTCCAGTACGCGCATGAATTACCTCCTTCTAGCGTCTAATTACTTTAATGCTCTCTCTACTATCAACGGCTCCTCCCCCTTTTGCGTTACACCGCTTGCATTACTCATTGTGCCATGTACAATAGAATTATGTTCACCTCTGCATTATGAGGTACGGAAGAGGTCACACCTACAAGAACGCGCTGTTTTTGGCTGTTGTTGCGCGGAACACGCTAAGTACGATGAATGAAGTGGTTGTCTAGATGGTTTTCGAGCAGCAGGGCAAGCCTGAAAGTCCTGATTGTCCAAATCTTCGTCATCTCGTGCATCTTTCATATATAGAAAGATGCTTCAGGTGAACGAATTTTGATTCAATGTACGAATTCGTACCTGTCTGACGTATTTATTAGAGGGCGGTAAATGCCCAGGAATCGCAATCTAAAAGATTTTTTGTGCCAGGGAGGTAGCTGGTGGCTTCCATCGGTGGCGCTCTATTAGAAAGGATGCTAAGGGCCATGCGAGTCAGGCAGGTGCTTCCCTTTGCGCTTACAGTCGTATTACTTGCTCTGGTCAGCTTCGCGCCTCTTCCTCAGCGCTGTGCCGCTCCCTGTCAGGGAGCGCGGGCAGCGTATTTGCAGCTTCCTATCAGTTTTGAGGCGAATCAAGGCCAGGCGGCGAGCCAGGTACGGTTTCTGGCGCATGGGCCGGACTACGGCCTTTTTTTGACGCCGCAGGAAGCGCTGCTGGAGCTTCGTCCCAGCACGCCCGCCGCTTCTGCCTCCCCCAGCCCGCTGACACTCGTCGGCATGCAATTTCTGCACGCCAGCCCGCAGCCCCAGGTGCAGGGTGCTGAGCCTCTGCCTGGCGTCATCAATTATCTCTTAGGCAATAATCCAGCGCAATGGCGCACCAATATTCCGACCTATGGACAGGTGCAATATCACAACATCTATCCAGGGATTGATCTGGTGTTTTATGGCAGCCAGGGGCATCTGGAATATGACTTTATCGTCGCGCCTCGCACGGACCCGGCGCAGATTCAGCTTGGGTTTGTTGGCTCGAATGCCTTGAGCTTTAATGCTCAGGGCGAATTGCTGCTGCATCTGCCGGGTGGCGATCTTCTCGAAGGCGCGCCACGTGCTTACCAGGAAATCAATGGCGTCGAGCAAATGGTTGCCAGCAAGTATGTTCTTCAAGGCGCCACACAAGTCGGTTTTGTGCTGGGCGCGTATGACGCCAGCCAGCCGCTGGTTATTGACCCCAAGGTGGTCTTTTCCACCTACCTTGGCGGCTCCGATAATGACAATAACACCGCGCTTGCTGTAGACAACACAGGCGCGCTCTATGTCACCGGTTCCACCAGTTCCACCAATTTTCCAACGCAGAATCCGCTGCAACCTGCCTCTGCTGGCGGCACGAGCGATGCGTTTGTGACCAAGATAAACGCCGCAGGCACGGCGCTGGTCTATTCCACATATCTGGGCGGGAATGCCACTGACGTGGGCAGCGGCATTGCAGTGGATAACGCGGGCGATGCGTATGTGGCTGGCGCCACCTTCTCAACGAACTTCCCCACCTTCAACGGGCTACAGCCAACTTTTGGCGGCGGCCCAGATGATGCGTTTGTTGCGGAATTAAACCCGGCGGGCACAGCGCTGGCGTATTCCACCTATCTTGGCGGGAGCGGCGCTGACTGGAGCACTGGCGTTGCCATAGATGGCGCGGGGAACGCCTATGTAACCGGCGGCACCAGTTCCACCAATTTCCCCACGCATACTGCGTTGCAAGCCACGAATGCGGGGAACGCAAATGCGTTTGTCGCCAAAGTCAACGCCGCAGGCACGGCGCTGGTCTATTCCACCTATCTCGGCGGAAGCAATTACGATGTTGGCAGCGGCATCGCGCTGGACAGCGGAGGCAATGCGTATGTGATCGGGAGCGCTCACTCCAGCAATTTCCCCACGCATAATGCGTTGCAATCCACCAATGCGAACAACTTCGATGCCTTTGTCGCCAAACTGAACTCGGCAGGCACAGCGCTGGTGTATTCCACCTATCTTGGTGGCAGAGGCAACGACAACGGCGTCAGCATCGCAGTGGATGGAGCGGGCAGCGCCTACATCGCCGGGACGACCACCTCCACCAATTTTCCAACCTCCAAGCCGCTGCAAGCCACCAATGCCGGGGGCGCTGATTCGTTTGTCGCCAAATTGAACAGCGCGGGCACATCTCTGGTCTACTCCACCTATTTGGGCGGGAGCAATACGGATGGCGCTGGGAGTATTGCGCTGGATGGCGCGGGCAACGCTTATCTCACTGGCTTCACCGGTTCCACCAATTTTCCAACCCACGCGCCGTTACAAGCCACAAAATCCGGGGGCACCGACGCCTTTGTCGTCAGCGTAAACGCTGCTGGCAACACCCTGCTCTACTCCAGCTACCTGGGCGGCGGCAGCAACGACATGGGCAACGGCATTGCGGTAGACGGCGCGGATAACGTCTATGTGGCGGGCAGCACCGCCTCCTCCAACTTCCCCACCTTGAACCCAATTCGGGCCTACGGTGGCCTGGAAGATGGCTTTCTGACGAAGATCAACCTGACCTCACCGGCTCAATTCCAGGTGAGCCAGGGAGCTATTGCCCTCACTACCACCCCAGGAGCCAGCCCTGGTCAGCAAACGATTACCCTGTACAATCCGGGCTTTACCACGCTGAACTGGACGGCGAACAGCTTGCCTTCCTGGGTGAGCGTCAGCCCAAGCTCTGGTTCGCTTCCAACAGGGAACTCCCAACAACTGACGCTGACTTTCAACACGCCCACGCCCCAGGTATATGCGACTACGTTGGTTTTGAGCGACCCCAGCGCGGTTAATTCGCCAATCTCCATTCCCATCATGGTTGTCTCGGCCAATGTCTCCAAAACGTGGTATTTTGCCGAAGGTTTCACTGGGGGCAGCTTCAGCGAATTCCTGACCCTGGCGAACCCCAACTCTAGCTCAACTACTGTCACCGTTACCTATCTGTTGCAAGGCTCCGCGCCCGTTGTTCGCACTTATCAAGTGGGGGCGAACGCGCGTTCCACCGTCAATGTGAACTCGGCTATTGGCTCCAACCAGAATGTCTCGATGGTCGTAACTGGTTCACAGCCTATCATTGCCGAGCGGCCCATGTATTTCACGTATACAGGTCTGCCGGGCTTCACCATCCCTGGTGGCAGCGATGTGCTGGGAGCCACCAGCCTGAGCCAGCAGTTTGACTTTGGCTATCTCGATACGACCTCCGGCCACGATACCTATCTGACCATCCTGAACCAGAACAACAGCGCCATGAACGTGACGATCAGCTATTTCCCGCAGGGAGGCGGCTCACCGCTGATGAGAACGCATCAGATACCAGCGAATAGCCGGGGGACAGTGCATGTCAATGCCGAGGGGCTGCCAGCGGGCAGCTACAGCGCGCTGGTCAGCCTGGATCAGCCAGGGCTGGTGGAGCGCCCGCTGTATCTGAAAGACAAAAGCACCGGCTTCACCGGCTCCGCTGATGTGGTGGGCGTGGCGCAGCCGCAGCAAAACTGGTACTTTGCCGAGGGCTTTGTCAGCAGCACCTTCCAGGAGCGCTACATCGTCTCCAATCCCAGCACTACCGCCACCGCCACTGTGACCTTCACGTTCTTCCAGGGAGGCGGAACGCCCAAGACCACCCAATTGACGCTCCTGCCTGGGCAGCAGCAGACGCTCAACGTAGGCGCTCTACTCCAGGGCAACAACAGCGCCCAGGTGAGTGCCACCAGTCCGATTTTGGCGGAGCGCTTCATCAGCTTCAAATATACCGGGGCAGTTGGTGGCAGCAATAGTTCTTCGATTCCAGGCGCCTCCGACGTGCTGGGAGCGACCACGCCATCTAACCTGTTCTACTTTGCGGAAGGCTACACCGGCAGCGGGTTTGGCGAGTATCTCACTATTGAGAACCCGGACCCAACCAACACCGCAACAGTAATCGTAACGTTCCTGCCCTCAAACGGAGGCCCAGCAATCGTCCAGGTCTACACGATTGCGCCGAGCAGCCGGTTCACCCTATTCACCAACAGTGTGCTGCCCAACCAATCCATCTCGCTGGCGGTGGAGTCGAATATAGCGATTGTGGCCGAGCGCCCGATGTATTTTGTCTTCAACGGGTCACAGACCGGCGGCAGCGATGTCGTCGGCTATCAGCCATAAGAAGGACAGCTCATTTGAAGTTTCTATCTCAGCCAGGACACGGAGGCTGGCGACTAAAGATCGCGCCTAAGGGCATTCTGCCACCAAACCTGCCTACGCAGGTTCCCCGCCTCCACCCGCGCCACTTTCGTTCTAACCCGCGAAGGCGGGTTTCGCTGTGCCCCCGTTCTTCACGGGGGTGGCCGCAGGCCCTTAGGCGCGATCTTTAGTCGCCAGCCCGTCTTATGGCGCGTCTCAAGCGCTGGGCAGACCCTCCAGGTAGGCAAGCACACCTGCTGCCTCCGCACCGCCCTGACGCGCGTGGTGAATCAGCGAAAACCCATGTGGGCCGCGCACATGCTGCGCGCCAGGAAAAGCCGCGATTACTGCTTTCACAACCTCTAACTTGCCAAGCATAGCCGCCGCGAAGAGGTCTATGCGCGCGCCGCGACTCAAGAGAAACTCCGCGATGTCCCTGCGACCCATATGAGCAGCCGCGCCCAGCCCTGTTTCCCAGTCTCCGCCGCCCCAGTCCCAGACCGCATTGATAAGCCCTGCCTCCTGCTCCAGCAGTTCTTTTACACGCTCCAGGTTGCCATGCGCGTTGGCTACAAAATCATGCACCAGTTTTGTATCAATTGGCTCGCGTCTTTCTTGCATGGTGGGCCTCTCTATTTCTTTGTGATGAATGCTCAAGACGTGCGCTCAAGCTCGTCCATGTGGAAAGTATGCCACCACCAATGCTCTGCTGCTTCTTGAAAATCACCTTTTTTGACGCCGATATGCCTCTGGTTTTGGCGCCGATACGTTTCTGGTGAAAGCCCGACCTTCTGGCGGAAGAGAGAGCTAAACGACCCCAGGCTGACAAAGCCGACATCAAAACAAATCTCTGTGACAGAGCGATCAGTATACCGCAGGAGGTTCTGGGCCGCCTCAAGGCGTCTGGCTGTCAGGTATTGGTGCGGCGTCTGATGAAAGGCCGCCTGGAAGGTGCGCAAAAAGTGATTTTGCGATAAGCAGGCGACCTGCGCGAGTTCTGCCAGTGTGAGCGGAGCGGCAAACAAGGCAGCAGCATAGTCGCGTGCCAGCAGGAGCCGCCGGTACAATTCTTCGCGGGTTGAGCGTTTCATCGCGGGAAGCTGCTCGACTTCGCGCCAGGTCTGTTTGTGTACCTGTAACAATGGCTCTACCAGGTGATGCAGTTGTTCTTGAAGCCAGACAGGTTCAAGCGGTTGCTTGCGCGAGGCTGCACGCAGACGAAACAACAGCGGCGAGACAAGCCTATCATGGGGATAGGTACGCTCAAAAAACTGGACGGGGGAAGCAGCAGAATCAGGCCCATCAAGCAGGCGTTCATCAGGGATGATGAGGCTGCGTACCACGTCCTCGGCAACACCACGAGCAAAAAAGATGCAGAAGGATTCGATGGGCCGTTCAGAAGCAACCGAAAGCGCGTAGGGCTGATCGTGATTGAGCAGCAGATAGCAACCATCATTCACGAGATGCGCGCCAGTCCCCACGCGATACAGCGCCTGCCCGGAGTAAAAACTCTTCAGGGAGAGCGAACCCACGCCCTCCCACTCGTACTGCTTGACCTTCCCATGCAAGAGGAAGGTTTCTTTGCCCATCAATGCTTCCATATGTGATTACTTCTTTGCCAGCACTTGCCGCTCCGGGATAGGCTGAGTTTCCGCTTGCTCGCCGGTAATCAGCCGCGCGCCACGCTGATAGGTGAAGTAGGCCCAGGCCCATTGAATCATCACCAGCACGCGGTTGCGGAAGCCAATCAGATAGAAGATGTGCACGACCAGCCAGGTCAACCAGGCAAAAAAGCCACTCAAATGGATATTTTTGATGTCCGCAATGGCAAACGAGCGCCCAACCGTTGCCAGGTTGCCCTTATCCACATAATGGAACGGGCGCACGGATTGATCGCCCTTGAGCCGTCGGCGGATCACCGAGGCGGCATAGCGCCCCTGCTGCATAGCAACTGGCGCCACCCCTGGCAAAGGCTTCTCGCTGGTCATAATGTGGGACGAGTCCCCAATCACAAAGACATCTGGATGATGTGGTACCGTCAGATCGCTGAGCACCAGCACCCGTCCCGCTTTGTCCGTCTCTACATCCAGCCATTTGCCCGCTGGCGAAGCCTTCACACCCGCCGCCCAGATCACGGTGTGGGTGGCAATATGCTCCCCGTCCACCTGCACCCCTTCAGCGTCCACATTGGTGACGGGCGTGCCCATTTTGATCTCTACACCCATGCGCTCCAGCTTCTTCTGCGCTTTGCGCGCCAGCGAATCGGGGAACGTGGCGAGAATATGCGGGGCAGCCTCTACCAGCAGGATGCGCGCCGAAGCCGAGTTAATATGGCGAAAATCCTTCACAATAGACTTGCGCGCCAGCTCTGCAATGGCTCCGGCTACCTCCACGCCAGTTGGCCCGCCGCCCACAATCACAAATGTCAACAGCGCCCGCTGCTTTTCTGGGTCAGGTTCAAGCTCTGCTGCCTCAAATGCCAGCAACACTTTGCGGCGGATAGCAGTGGCATCCGTAATGGACTTGAGGCCAGGAGCGTAGCGCCCCCACTCGTCGTGCCCGAAGTAGCTGTGCCAGGAGCCGGTTGACAGCACCAGATAGTCATACGAAACCGAGCGCTCGCCCATCAGCACGCGTCGCCCCTCCATATCAATGCCCGTAACCTCGGCCATGATCACATCGGTGTTCTTGTGGCGGCGCACAGCGGCGCGAATCGGCATGGCAATATCGGCAGGCGAAAGCTCTGCCGTAGCCACCTGATACAGCAAGGGCTGAAATAGATGGTGATTCTTGCGATCTATGATGGTCACTCGGACGGGAGCCTTCCCCAGCGCCATTGCCGCCTGCAACCCGCCAAAGCCAGCCCCAATAATGACGACATGGGGCAGGGAAGATGTGCTCTGGTTACTCATAAACGTGTCCTCTTTTCTGCCAGGCGCTCCAAAACGAGCGCTTTACCGTATCCTTCCAAGATATATTATAGTCGGACTGGCAGAAACGAGGCCAGACATCTAACGCCGTTTGCCTTTCAATCGCTCTGCTTTCCGCAGCGCATCAAACGCAAAGCCGCCACCGATAATAAGCGAGCCAATCAGCACGCTGAGCGAAAGCCGTCTGGCGGCCTTATTGACGCTTTTCACCGCATCATCAAGCTGCGAAATCTCCAGCCGCAGCGTAATCTGGTCGTTGGCGAGCTTATCCAGCACCATATCGGTTCGGCGCGGCGCGTTCTCAAAGAGATGCTTCATATCCAGCACCCAGGCAAAGACGCGCCCGGCGGACATCTGGTTGCGTACCCGCTTCTCCATCACCTGAAGCATATAGTCGCGGATAAGCTGTACCGGGTCCAGTTCTGGCGAGAGCACGCGAATGGTGCCATCCAGGTTGAGCATGGCTTTGCCCAGCAGCGTCATCGCGCTGGGTACCGGCGTCTGGTGGCGCTGCGCCAGCCGTGTCAGGTCCAGCAGCGCTGTGCCCATTGCCATGCGCCCGCCGCTCATATCGTGGTAGCGGCTGACCAGCGCGCTCACATCCTGCGTAAAGGAGCGCCGATCATGGTTTTTGGGAATCTCGATCATTTCCAGGTAGGTATCGGCTACGCGCTCGCCCTGGCGCTCTGAAAACGCCAGCAGCAGCAGAATAATGTTATCCTTCAGCCCGGCATCAAAACGCCCAACCATGCCAAAATCCATCAGGGCGAGCTTGCCTTCGTCCGTCAGGAAGATATTGCCAGGGTGCGGGTCGCAGTGGAAGACGCCATCAATCACCATCTGCTTGAGATAGGCCGAGAGCAACTGCCTGGCGATGGCTTTGGAATCCAGCTTATCCAGTTCGGCGCGGCGCAGTTCGTTGAGATGACGGCCATGCACAAAGCTCAGCGTCAGCACGCGCCGCGAGGTGTAGTCACCGTAGACCGTTGGGGTGGTCAGCAGGTCAAACTCGCTGATCTGCTTCCCAATCAGCTTGGTGCTTTCGGCCTCTTGCAGAAAGTCTAGTTCCTGGCTCAGGCTGTGCTCCAGTTCGCGCACAATCTGGGTGATGCCATAGCGCTTGCCAAACGAGGTGTATTTGGTGGCAAAGCGGGCAATCTCGTGCAGCACCTCAATATCAATCTCGATGCGCTGACGCACTCCAGGGCGCTGCACCTTCACCGCCACCTCGGTGCCATCGTGCAGGAAAGCGCGGTGGACCTGCGCCATTGAAGCCGTTGCCAGCGGCTCCTCCTCAAATGCCTGGAAGAGTTCGCTGACGGGTGCACCCAGCTCGCTCTCGATAATTGCCACAATCTTGTCGGTTGGCACCGGCTTTACGGTATCTTGCAGGCGCGAGAGCGCCGCTATATAGTTGGCCGGAAGCACATCGGGCCGGGTACTGAGCAATTGCCCTAGCTTGATGAAGCAGGGGCCAAGCTCCTCCAGGGCGCTTGCCAGCCCTTCGGCGTGATCATCCTCTTCCTCGTGGTGCCCATCCAGCCCGAACTCTTCGTCTTCGTCCTCGTGCCGATGCGCCATACCGAACTGGGCCGCTACGTGATGCAGCTCAAACTTGCGGAAGATACGGAAGATTTCAAAGTAGCGCTCCGGGTGCCGCGAGAACCGATTGGTGATCAGGCTGGTGGCAGATGATTTCACACTGAGATGTTGGTTAAAATCTGGCATAGGTGTATCTGGCAGGGCGCCCATGCCAGCGAGCGGCAGGCGCGATGCTCATCCTTTCTGCGAATAAGCAAGACATACAACCTTATGCCAGTGTAAGGGGTTTAGGTGCTCACTTTCCAGTCCAATTGGTACTCATTTCTTACTCACTCAGTGGCCCGCCATCGTCTCGCGGATATAGGTTTTGCCCTCATCATCCAGGCAAACATGCACAATGACCGCCCGCGCCTCTTCTGGCATCTCAAGATCAACCAGCACCTCCTGGCCTTCGCGCTCAGCAACACTGGCTTTAATCTCCGTGTCATAAAAGCGCTGCTTGCCCCAAGTAATTGCTGCTGCAATGGCTTCATCATCTGAAATAGGTTCTCTGTTCAAGCTCATCTTTCCTCTCCTTTGTTTAGATTGACTGTTGCTTGTAGCCCCGGCGTCCCTGCCGGGTAACCCTGCTTGTAGCACCAGCGTCTTGCCGGTTGATGGCAGACGCCAACATTGGTGCTGGCGAATCGTTGCCCGGCAGGGACGCCGGGGCTACAGGCGGGAGCGGGCTACAAGCGAGAAGGCCGCCCCTGTGACGACCACCAGCCGCTGGCAATATTCACCAACTGGGGCAGGTTTGCGTGCAAGAGCCGCGCCCAGGCCAGATAGCCTGCGGCGATGTCTTCAAAAACAACTTCTTTGCGCAGTTTTCCAACAGCGCGAAAAGCCGCCACCATCTCTGCAAACCCCTGCACCGTCTCGGCTGGCAGCAGTCCCTCTCTGCTGGGTCGGATACGCTGAATCCATGCCCCCACCTCCAGAGCAAGCTGACTAGCCTGGCTTTCCGGCACTGCCAGGGAGGCCAGACTTGCCAGAAAGGGCGCGGGAGGCGGCTTGAGCAGCGCAGTGGGCAACTCGGCAAAGCGTTCTGCTCCCCAAAGCAACCGCAGAGCGATCACTGCCGCCGGGTGCGGTTCGTTGTCTGTTGGGGCAGGCAACGGCTCTGGCAGCGCTGCCAGGATAGCTCTGATGCCCTCTGCAAACCATCTCCAGTTGGCGTAGTAATCATATCCCGGCTGGCGCCAGCGCTGCTCCTTCAGCGCCTCCTCGATCTGTTCAAGGTGTGGAATGGCTGGCTCCCCTGGTGGCAGGTCTAACGGGCTGGCAGGCCAGGCCAGCGTGCCCTGCTCCAATTCCTGCGCCAGATGCGTTAGTTCCCGCGCCATCACACGCACCGAAGGATGGTTATATCGCTCAGCGAGCGCGCCAAGTTGTTTAGAATTGGATGCTTGATGGTTCATATCAGACGAAAAGCCGCTATTGTTCAGGTGCGACAGGCGCAGAAACTGGCGCCTGCTCTCGCTTTACGGCGAGCGCTTCCCAGGGGATGCGCTGGCTGGCATCTAGATCAAGCAGATGGGCGTGGTCATTGACGCGGCGCAAACACCATTTCCCCTCTTGACCCTCGAACGTGCCTTTTTGCCAATGGGTGATGGATGTATTTTGCGACGCCACGAAAATCGCCTGTCGCAGCATGTTAAGCCCCAGGAATGCGATGAAGCTAGCTTCGATCACGCCGCCATGACAGACAATCACCACCGTCTTGTCTGCGTATTCTCGCGTCAAACGGTCCAGGCCCCGGCAGGCTCGCGTGACAAACTCGGCCCAACTCTCCCCATTGGGCGCTATCCGGCGAAAAGGTTCTTCCCAGAGATCAGAAAGGCCAAAACGCTCTTTAATCTCTTCGATGGGCAGACCTTCGGCTTCGCCCATATTGAACTCCTGAACCTCATCATCAAAAATTATTGGCAGCCCCAGTGCTGGCGCGATAATCTCCGCCGTCTCCCTGGCACGCATAAGGGTGCTGGAGATCAGCGCATCTGCGCGAATCTCGCCAGTGGCGGCCAGGCGGTCACGAAGCCGCTCTGCCTGCTTTATGCCCAGCCTGGATAAGCCTGGGTTTGGGAACGTGTACCAGGCTTGACCTGGCTTGAAGCCATCTGCCTCACCATGCCGAATCAAATAGAGATGGGTCATGTCTGCACAAGCTCCTTGTCTTTACTTTCCACCAGCTTCTTGCCAGAAGACATAACCGTTATCCTGCTTCCAGAAGTCGGTGATCTTGCCGTTTACCACGCGCACAAATGTCATGCCAGCCATGTTGATACGCTTGCCGCTGGGTGCGATGCCCCAGGCTTCTCCGGTATGGGTGGCCTCCGCGTGCCAGCTCGCCGCCACCAGATCGCCTTCAGCAATGAGACTATCAATGGTGAGCGACCAATCGGGAAAGGCGGCTCTGTTCTCGATGATGGCTTGCTTGTACAACTCACGATGAGGCATTGCAGGGTTCGTAACCTCGTGATTGTTAAAGTCAAGTGAAAGCAATTCTTCTACCACCGAAAGGTCGTCTTGGTTCCAGGCGCGCTCATAGAATTGGAGAAAGATGGCTTTGTTCTCAGCTTCGCTCATAGACTTGCTTCCTGTTGGGGTACATCGTCTCAACGCCCTGCTGTGTTATTATAGGCGTATGAAGCGTTGAAACAACAAACACGACAAATAGAAGGGACGCTCATGACCATCTCAATTGAGTCCTTGCTTGCGGCCAGGCTCTTTGTCGCACCAAAGCTGCTGGGTGATCGGATATTTTTCTTGAGCAATCTGGGCCAGGGTGGGCATCTGAGCCTGTATGCAATGGATGTAGGAGGCAGCGTGCCAGAGCCGCTGCTGCCCGCCCGCATTGCGGTGCAAAACCCGGAACTGATTGGCGGCGAATCCTTCGCGCTGTTCCCAAAGCTTGGCAAAATTCTGTTGATGCTGGACCGCGACGGCGACGAGAACTACCAACCTATGCTCATCCCTATTGAGGGCGGCATCCCAGAGCCAGCCTTTGGAGATACCTTCGCCAACCATCGTATGAATTGTCTGCACACCGACCCTGAGCGCAACCTGGCGTATCTGAACGGCGATGCGCGGGGCGAACGCATGTATACTTCGTTCCAGGTCAACCTGGAAACTGGCAGTATTGTCAAGCTGGGCCAGAACGCCTGGGGCAGCTACGCTGATGGGATTAACAAGGACCATACCAGAGTGATCATGCAGGATGGTTACTCGGTTGGTGACATCGTGCTTTACGAGTGGCAGGCAGGTTGGACCGAGCGTAAGCTGCTGTATGGTATCCCGCTGGAGCAGCGCGCCGAGGGCCAGGAAGTGCCGCTCAACAGCATCAACAGCATTCATTTCAGCCAGAGCGAGAAGGGCCTGCTCTTTATCACCTCGCTCTTTACTGACACCTACAGCCTGGGTTATCTCAATCTGTCCGACCCAACAGAAGTGAAGCCGATTATCATCACGGGCACAGAGCATACCGGCATGGGCGAACTGATCAAGTTCAGACATCTGGACGGTGATCGCTTTGCAGTGGAATACAACATTGATGGCTGCTCCTGGCTGTACGAAGGCGCGTTTGACGAGGCCAGCCTGACATTGAGGCTGGAGCATGTGCTGTGTGGCAAAGGCAAGCTCTCCAACGGCATGCTGGAATCCTTCTCGTATGACAAGACGGGCAACCGTTTTGCCCTGTCGTTCTCAACAGCCACCTCGCCTTCGCAGATTTACACCATCGAGGATGGCAAACGGCACACCGTTCGCCCACCTGAAGGCGGCAGGCAGCACACCCGCGAGCGCGTGCTGGGCATTTCCCAGGAATGGCTTTCGCCCGGCGAAGACGCCTCGTTTACCTCGTTTGATGGCCTGCGCACCTCCGCCCGGCTGTATCTGCCCGCGCCAGCGCTGGGCTTCGAGGGACCGCGCCCGCTCGTCTACTACATTCATGGCGGCCCACAGGGGCAGGAGCGGCCCGACTTTACCTGGTTCTCTATGCCGCTGATTCAATATCTGACCTTGAACGGCTTTGCCGTCTTCGTGCCCAACGTGCGCGGCAGCACTGGCTACGGGCTGAGCTATACCAAGTGGGTAGACCACGATTGGGGTGGCAAGGACCGGCTAGATCATGTGCACGCCATGACCAAAGTCTTGCCGCATGACAAGCGCGTGGATGTAAAGCGGGCTGGCGTGATGGGCCGCTCCTATGGTGGATATATGACGCTGACGCAGGCGACGCGCCATCCTGAACTCTGGTCGGCAGCCATAGATATGTTTGGCCCGTATGACCTGATCACCTTTAGCCAGCGCATCCCCGAAAGCTGGAAGCCCTACTTTGAACTGGTGATCGGCCATCCAGAGCGTGACCGCGACTTTCTGGTTGAGCGTTCGCCGCGCACCTACATGAACCAGATCACCTGCCCCATGCTGGTGATTCAGGGGAAGAACGACCCGCGCGTCGTCGAGCGCGAGTCGCGCGACGTGGTGGAGCAGCTTCAGGCGGCAGGAAAGCAGGCGGACATCCTGGTCTTTGAGGATGAAGGTCACGACGTGCTGAAGTACGCCAACCGCGTCACCTGCTACACCACGATTACCGAGTTCTTCAAAAAGCACCTCATGTAGCGCTAGCATCCTGCTGGCGTATCGTCCCTGGCGCGGGCAAGCTGCCCGCGCCACAATTTTTTAGACGCGGCGATTCTTCCAGTTCCACCACTTCAACAGTTCGGGGTCGTGTTCGTCCGTTGAGGCGAAATACACGGCGCAGCGAAACGCATACAGGACACATGGGTCCATTGGCTGGCCGCGCAGCGCTTCCAGGTCCGTATACATCTTCTCAGCGTCCTGCTGTGTGAGGCTTGTAACAGAGTGATAGCCAAGATCAGACAGGTCTTGCGCCAGCGATGGCCCAATGCCTGGAATCCGCTGCAAGTCCTTCAGTTGAGCGATAGATGGCTGCGACACAGCGCCGCGTTGCATGAGTTTGCCCCTTTCACTCCAATATCTCTCAAAGTTCTCAAGAGAAGTATAAAGCATATTGGTGACAATTTTCGTCACCAATATGCTTAGAGTTGAAGGGAAGCGCCGACATCAAATCACGGTAGGAAATCGTTGGTGAAGAACTGGCTTTCGTCTGGCTCCTGCGTGACGATGTTGCCGTTAGCGTCGGCCAGCACACCTGTAGAGAAGAGGAAATGCGGGAAGTCGTGCCACTTCGCCTGAGTCTGCATGCCCCATTTGGGCGCGTCCAGCGCGTACTGCTTGCTCAGATACTCCTGGCTTTGTTTGACCAGACCGACATCATCAAATGTGCCCGGCGGCACCGCCCCAACAAGGATATTAGCGGCATCATCTGGATTTTGGATAGCGTAGCTGTAGCCCTGCGAAGTGGCGGCCATGAACTTCTTGACCAGATCAGGATGCTCTTTGATCATCTTGCCGCTGGTGATGATTACCGGCGTGTAATAGTCAGGGACGCAGGCGCCTGACACGGGGAAATAGGTGAGCTTCAGCCCTTCCCGCTGTGCTTCGATACCTTCCCATCCCTGGTAAATCCAGACGTAATCCACTTTTTTCGTCTGGAGTGAGCCGAGGCCATCATCGGTCAGCGTTGGGCTGGTGTTTTTGATTTGATCCGGCGTGACGTGCCCGCCATCGCAGTTGATCACGGCAGAGATGACATACGGCTCAAAGGGGTCGGCAAAGTTGCCGTAGACTTTCCCCGCGAGCTGTGCCGGGCGCGTGATGCCTGAATCTGCCAGCACTACCAGCCCGGAGGTGTTGTGCTGGATGATGGCAGCAATTGAAACAAGGTCTTGGCCGGAGACATTTGCAGTGGTCACGCTCTCTTCGTAGCTGATGGCAAAATCGGCCTTGCCAGAGGCTACCAGCGCTTCTGGCGCAGCGTTCTGAGAATACGGCAAGATCGAAAGATTCAGCCCTTGATCTTTGTACCAGCCTTTCTGCTGGGCGACATAAATGCCGGTGTGGTTCGTGTTGGGCGTGTAATCCAGCGCCAGCGAAACGGGCGTCAGGTTGGATGTCCCCGGCGTTTGAGGGGACGTTCCGCAGGCGGCCAGCAGCGGCAGCGCTACCAGCGCCACCAACCAGATGTGACGGAAGAAAGATTTCATGGGATAACCTCCTCGTGAAGTTTAGGGAGTGATTCTGCTGGGGCAGACTCCGGCGCTGGAGCAAATGCAGTTTGCTGCTTAGCCCTACGGCGTTTGGGGCGTCGCCCGGCCTCGCGCCAGTCATGCTCGCGCCCGCCCGCGAAATACCAGGGCAGTGCGATGCGCTCGATGAGTGAAACCAGAGCAAACAACGCCACGCTCAGAAGAATCGTGATAAAGACGACGCCAAACAAGAGATCGGTGCGGAACGAGCGCAGCTCCGTCTGGAGCAGCACGCCCAAGCCGTAAATTGCGCCAACATACTCGCCAAAAATCGCCCCTATCACTGAGTAGGTAGCGGCGATCTTCAGCCCGGAAAAAAAGGACGGCAGCGCGTGGGGCAGGCGCACACGCCAGAAGATGGTGAACTCGCCCGCGCCAAAAGTGCGATAGAGCTTGATCAGTTCAGGGTCGGTGCTGCTCAGACCATCGGCCATCGAGACGGTGATGGGGAAGAAGCAAACCAGCGTGACAACCACCACTTTGGGCAGCAGTCCATAGCCAAACCAGAAGATCATCAGCGGCGCAATAGCAAGGATGGGGATGGCTTGCGAGGCAACCAGCAGCGGGTAGAGTGCGCGGCGCAGCGCTGGCGAAAGGTCAACAACGGCGGCGGTCAGCACGCCGCAGGCCAGCGCGACCAGCAGGCCCACGAGAGTTTCGTTAATCGTCGTGCCGACGTGCGCCCGAAACACGGCGGAATGCGAAATGGTGGCCGAAAGGATGCGCAGCGGCGCGGGCAAAATCAGCGGGTTCACGTTTCCAAGCTGAACGTACAACTGCCAGATGGCGAGCAGCGCCAGCGCCAGCACGACTGGCGGCCAGGCGCGCAAGACTGAACGCAAGAGTTTCATTGCGTCACCTCCTCACCATGAAGCAACGCGCCAAGGAGCCGGGCTTTAAGCTGCGCGAACTCAGGCGAGGCGACGACTTCTGTCTGGCGCGGGCGAGGCAGCGGCACCTCCAGCGCCAGCGTAATATGCGCCGGACGCGCCGAAAAGACATACACCCGATCAGAGAGCAGCAGCGCCTCTTCTGGGTCATGCGTGACGAGCATGGCCGATTTCCCCAATTGCCCCCAGATGTCCAGCAGCCAGCGGTGCATCGAGAGCCGTGTGAGCGTATCCAATGCCCCAAAGGGTTCATCCAACAGCACCAGATCGCGTGCAGCCAGGACCGTCCGCGCAAAGGCCACGCGCTGGCGCATGCCACCAGAGAGAGCGTGGGGGTAGGTCTGCTCAAACTCGGCCAGCCCAAACTGGCAGAACAGATCGTGGGCGCGTTTGCGTGCCTCCTGGCGCGGCACGCCCTGCACCTGGATGCCAGCCAGGGCATTGCCCAGGGCAGTGCGCCAGGGCAGCAGCAGATCGCGCTGGGGCATGTAGCCCACCTGCCCAAGACGAGGCGCGTCGCGCTCCCCATGCAGCGCGATACTGCCCTCGCTTGGCTCCTCCAATCCAGCGAGAATGGCGAGAAGCGTGCTTTTGCCGGAGCCACTTGGCCCCACCACGCTAACAAATTCGCCCTCACCTACTTCAAAAGATAGATGATCGAGCACCGGCAGCGCCTCCGCTGCCGCTAGCCCCGGCCACCGTGCCGGGCCGCGCTGGGCAAAGACTTTAGAGAGGCCCTCCACCTGGAGCGCCAGCGGTGCACGCTGAGGAACGGACGGCGAGACGGTTGCAGGATTCATAAGCACCACCATAATAAAGCGGGCGCTGAATAGCTCCAGCGCCCGCTTGGTGTTGAATCCTTGCACCTTGCTCCCTGCGCTGGAATTACCCAGATCAGGTTCCGACGGTCGGCGGCGCATCTGGCCGCCCTCTCAGCCTGGTTGACCCAAGCTCCCGTTGCGGTTATGATCTTATTAACAGTTTCCTAACTTTGATAATACCACAGCTATGCTAGCTATGGCAAGCCCGCCTTCGCGGACTTCCCTTCATCCTAACCCGCGAAGGCGGGTTTCGGGGCGGCCAGGGGCCGCCCATAGGCGCGGTTTTAACCGCCAGCCTATTGTTTGCGATACCAATCGCCCACGTTCCAGGTGTTGCCGGCAGAGGTGGGGTTGGAGTAGTAGTTGCCGATCACGGAACTGGTCAGGGTGATGTCCGGGCGCAGGTACATCGGGATGGTGTAGACCTGCTGAACCAGCGTCTTCTGAAGGTCTTTGTAAATCTGCGTGCGTTTGTTGGGGTCCAGCGTCGTCCGGCCCTGGTCGAGCGCCTGGTCAACCTGGGGATTGCTCACATGCTCCCAGTTGCCGCCGCCGGGGTTCTGTTTGTTGGGAATCTCGCTGCTGTGGAACGAGGGATAGAGCGAGCCGTCCGGTTCCACCGGGAAGTTATAGGCAAACAGCGCCAGATCATATTGCCCGGTTGCCAGAATGCCGCCGCTGTCGAAATCGCCAAAGAGCACGCCTGCCGCGTAGTATTGGCCGTTCAGATTGACCGGCACGCCCAACGCTGTCAGGTCTTGCTGAACAACCTGTGTGACGTTCTGGCGTACCGTGTTGCCGCTGGTCGTGACCAGATTCAGGGTCGGGAAGTCCTTCCCGTTTTTGGTGCAGGGCGTGTTGCCAGGGCAGTTCCAGCCCGCCGCCTGCATATCCTTCTTAGCCTGATCAAGATTAAAGGGAAGGGCTTTAATGCTGGCATCGTAATAGGGTGAGGGCTGCGGCAAGATGGTATCTACACTGAGCTTGGAGCACTCGGTGCTGTAGATCGTCTGGATAATCTGGCAGCGGTCTATGGCTTGCTCGATGCCTTTGCGTACATTGAGGTCTTGCAGCGTCGCGTTTTGCAGGTTGAAGTCCAGATGCTCATAGGAAATGGCCGGAGAGATGCGCAGCCCAGGCAGGCTGTTGATCTTCTTGAGATCAGCGGCAGTGAAATCTTCAGCGTGATCAGTTTCGCCCGCCTGGTATCCTGCAATAAGCGAGTCTTTGCTTTCATAGCCTTTGAAGACGAGCTTATCAATGGCGCTGGGGTGCAGTGTGGTGGAAACGTAGTATTTGTTGGGAACCATCGTCACGCTTTGACCAGCGGCAAAATCCGAGACAAGAAACGGCCCGCTGGTGACAGGTGGAGCCAGATTCACTTCCCGGTTGGTTGCCATTGCTGAATTGGCAATACCACCCCAGGCGTGCTGCGGGGCTGCATAGGGCAGATAGGCCAGATACGGGGCAAACGGCTGCTTGTAATGTAATACCACTGTGTATTTGTCTTTGGCCTGTGCTGAGGCTATCTGATCATAGCCTGTCGTATTGCCAGCGCCTGTGGCCGGGTCTTGGTCCACCTGAAGCCAGTACACAAAGTCGTCAGCGGTGATGGGCTGCCCATCCGACCACTTGAGGTCGTGGCGCAGGTTCATTGTTACCGTTTTGCCGTCCTTGCTGACATCTCCGTTGGCCTGGGTCGGCACCTCCGTTAATTGATCGGGCACGTAGGTGGCTTGCGACGTGACAGTCAGGGGTGCGGCCCAAAGGCCAGCGGCAATATTGGCATCCACCTGCACAGTCAAAAACCAGGGATTGGTGCTGTCTGGAAACTGCCAATCAGACCAGAGGATAGTCCCGCCTCTGTGGGTGGGTTGAGTATACTTGTATGTCTGGTTGCCGGTAGCCGCGCCGTTGTCGTCTCCGCCACAGGCGGCTACCAAAATACCTATCAGCAAAAATAAAGATGAAGCGAGAGCGAGCCGCCCCTTCTTTGGCATGATCTTCTCCTTACCGGGTTATGAGATGGCAAATAGTTCTTGTTTGGCAGGCAGCGAACCGGTCATAGCATCAGCGGGATTTCTCAGATTCTCGGTTTCTTGCTCCCCAGAGTGCTCGATTGCGGCGTGCAAAGTGTGTGCCATTGCATTTGAGAAGAGAGGGGCTTGCCTGGCTTGCAAGGTCTGCTATAATGGGCCGCGAAGTCGCCGCCTTGCCGACTGTCACACAACAAAACCAGGAGGTTCATTTCTATGCAAGAACAGACCACATCAGCCCCGGCCACCACCCAAACTACTCCGCCTCCGGCCCACTCGCACCTGCATTTTACGGGTCATTTGTTTCACCACGAGCCGCGTCCGCACCAGCCGCAAAATGTCAACGAGGTGCACGCGGCGGAGCGTCTGGGCCTTAATGATCGGATTGCCGTCTGGATTTCAAAGAACGTTGGCACGATGATTTGTGCCTACGTGTTCGCCGGCATCGGGATCGCTTCGCTGGTGGGCGCGCTCACGGGTAACCCGCTGCTCGCCGCGACGTTTGGGGCGCTTTCCAGCTACTTCTTGCAGTTGGTGCTTTTGCCCATCATCATGGTCGGCCAGAACGTGCAAAGTCGCCATTCCGAGTTACAAGCCGATGAAATGTTCCGCACCACCGTAAGCGTCTTTCATGATATTGAGCAGGTGATGCAGCACCTTTCGGCCCAGGACGCGGAACTGCTGCGCCATGCCAAGATGCTGATACACCTGATGGAGAAAAACGGCATTTCCTTGCAACAACTCGAAGCCGAGGGCGCTACGACCAGCCACCTAACTGATCCGTTTGCCCAATCCCAGCCAGCGGTAGCTTCTCCCGCTCCGGGCGAGGTCAAGCAGTAGCGGCAACAAGTGGTTTTTGCGTGAGAAACGGCCAGAGCGCGGTTAGCAGCAGGACAAGCGCCACGCTGGGGAGCGTCGTTACCAACAATGCGACGGCCTGCACCGGCCAGGGGAGCGCGGGCTGTGCCTGTGCCAGAAAAGCAGGAACAAAGACACTGAATGGAATCGCCAGAATGAGAAGGGCCGCGCCAAAGAGCACGCGCCCTTTCTTGTTGCTCGCGCGTGCCAGTTTCACTCCCAGCCAGAGCAGCGGCATGACGAGCATGCCCAGGTTCCAATGCCACGTACGCGGAAAGACCAGGAAGGTGAGGATGAGCAGAAAGGCAAAGGCGGCATCGTCGCTTTCATCCCAGCGCGGCGCTGCCTGGCGTTTCCACAGCCAATAGCTGCACGCCACAATGACCAACCCTGCTAATAGCTCACCCAGCAGCACAGCGATTGGCACCGAAACGCCGGGGAACAGCGGCGGCAGGTCAGCAAATGCGCGCACCGCGCCAGGATGCAAAAACTCCTGGTAGCCTGAAAGCCAGCGCGCCACGTAGCCTTCTATCGCCAGATTGCTGGGGACGGCGGTGGCGTAGCCCTCGTTGGAGGGGATTGGACCCAGATATTCCAGCCAGACCTGCAGGCCAAGCACTGCCGCTGAAATGAGCATCGCAGCGCCCATTGCCAGCAGCGCGCTGCGGAACGCCCGCCACTGCCGCCGCAGCAAGAAACACAGCAGCAGCAAGAACGGCACAGGCTTGAGAAGAATGACCACCCCAGCCAGGACGCCAGCCCACCCTTGTTGACCCCGACGCAGCGCGCACCAGAGCAGCACGATAAGCAGACAGGAAATGCCCCCACCAATGTTGGCTGCGAAGGTACTTTGCAGCGTGGGATCCCAGAGCAGAAAGAGCGCTAGCAGCGGCAGCACAACGCGCACACGCCAGAGTCCAAGTTCTCGACATACCAGCAAAAGGCTGGCGATCATGCAGCTCAGGTTCAGGACGCCCCACAGCCAGGATGCGCTCGCATACGACAGGAGCGCAAACGGCGCGACCAGCAAAAGCGAGGGCGGCGGATGTGTGTCGTATTCCATTGGCAGCGGTGTGCTGGAGAAGCGGCTCCAGCAGTTTGTCGGGGCATAGACCTGGAGGCCATCGAACCAGTGCCGGGCGGTCTGGTAATCAATGCAGAAATCGCTGGTGGTGTCGGCGCTCACCTGGATAGCGTGGAACAAGCGCACACCTTGCACCGCCAGCACCAGCACTGCAATTCCAACCACCCCCGTCCAGAGCAGCCTGTGCCTTAGTACAGAGCTTTCCACTTGTACCACCGGCATCTTGCCGGTGAGTCGCCGCCAGGGATGGCGGCGGTACAGGTACTCAAGCATTTTTACCCGCGCTCAGGCCGCCATCCAGCACCTGCGCGGTGCCCGTAATAAACCGGGCATCATCCGAGCAGAGATAGAGCGCGGCAGCGGCTATCTCCTCTGGCGTCACCAGCCGATTGAGCGGAGAGGCATGCGCCAGGGCACCCTTGATGCGATCTTCAGCCCCAGGCCAGCGCTCGCTCACGCCGCGCTCCAGCAGCGGCGTCCATGAAAATGACGGGCAAATGGCATTGGAGCGGATATTAAAGGGTGCGCCCTCCAGCGCAATCACTTTGGTAAGCTGCACCACCGCTGCTTTAGAACTGGAATACGCAGCGTACCCAGGCGAAGCGGCCAGCGCCGAAACCGAAGCCGTATTGAGGATGACACCGCCGCCATTTTTGACCAGGGCGGGCCAGGCATGTTTGGCGCCCAGGAAAACCCCTTTCAGATTGATTGCCAGCACCTCATCCCAGGTTTCTTCGTCCATCTTGGCAATCGCCGTCACCTTGCCACCGATGCCTGCATTGTTGAACATGATGTCCAGCTTGCCATAGCGCTCAACGGCGGCCTGGACCATTGCAGCACAGTCGCTGCTTCTGGTAACATCAGCAACGAAGGCTGACGCGCGCCCTGGATGCTGGCGCTCAACCTCGGCAACAGTGGCAGCGGCGCCCGCTTTGTCGCGGTCTGCCACGAGGACGGACGCGCCCTCGGCGGTGAACAGGAGGGTCGTTGCGCGGCCAAAGCCAGAACCCGCGCCGGTAATAATGGCGACTTTGCCATCGAGCTTTCCCATAACATTGCTCCTTTTTTACGCGCTATTGTAGCATCAGGACGAAACCGCATGTAGCCCCGGCGTCTCGCCGGGTAGCGTGCTTGTAGCCCCGGCCACCGCCTGCCCTTTGTTTTAGGGTGCCGGGGAACGTCGCCCCCTCTAACAAAGAAAGCGAGAGAAGATACGTGGAACTGTTACGCACACCTGACGAACGTTTTGCCAATCTGCCAGATTATCCCTTCGCGCCGCACTATGTGGAGGTGGATGGGGTGCGCGTCCACTACGTGGATGAAGGGCCAGCCGACGCCGCGCCGGTGCTGATGCTGCATGGCGAGCCGTCCTGGTCGTATTTGTATCGCAAGATGATTCCGCTGTTCACTCAGGCAGGCTATCGCGCAATTGCGCCTGATCTGGTGGGCTTTGGCCGCTCGGATAAACCCGCCAAACGCGAAGATTACACCTATCAGCGGCATGTGGACTGGATGCGCGGCGTGATTGAGCAGCTTGATCTGCGCAACATCACGCTGGTTTGCCAGGATTGGGGCGGGCTGATTGGCCTGCGTCTGGCGGCTGAGCACGAGGCCCGCTTTGCGCGCATCATAGCGGCCAACACCGGCCTGCCTACCGGCGATCAACCGATGGGCCGGGCGTTTCTGGCCTGGCAGCGCTTCTCCCAGGAAACGCCGGAGTTTCACGCGGGTGGCATTGTGAAGGGCGCCTGCCAAACAGAGCTTGCGCCAGAAGTGATTGCGGCCTACGACGCGCCGTTTCCTGATGAGCGCTATAAAGAAGGCGCGCGCCAGTTCCCGCTGCTCGTGCCCAACAGCCCCGACGACCCGGCAGCGCCCGCCAACCGCAAAGCCTGGGAGGTGCTGACGCGCTGGAACAAGCCGTTCCTGACGGCCTTCAGCGATTCGGACCCGATCACACGCGGGGCCGATCAGCTCTTTCAGGGCTTAGTTCCTGGGACAAAAGGCCAGCCCCACACAACCATCGTTGGGGCTGGGCACTTTCTTCAGGAAGACAAAGGACCAGAACTGGCGCAGGTCGTGCTGGCGTTTATGCGCCAAAGCGCTCCCTGAGCCTGGGCAGGATGTCTTTGGCATACAGTTGCAGAAAGCGTGATTGGTCGTCGCCGGGCGCGTGGAAGACCAGATGCGTAAAGCCGAGTTCAATATACGGGCGTATCTGCTCAATATGCTCGTCGGGGTTGTCCGAAACGAGCCAGCGACGGTGCGCCTGGTCAGCAACGGTCTCGGCTTTGCGCTCCATCTCGCGTGGGTCGTGGATGCCCGCTTTGTCTTCGGCGGGCAGGGCCAGCGCCGCCCAGATGCGCGTGTCGGCCATCGCGCGGTTGCGGTCAGTGTCATATGACACCTTAACCTCGATCATGCGTTCGATGGTCTGTGGGTCGCGTCCGGCGGCTCTGGCGCCTTCTTCCAGCGAGGGCAGAAGTTGCTCGCGGTAGAGGGCGTCGCCTTTGCCAGAGGTGCAGATAAAGCCATCGCCCGCCTGCCCAGCGTATTTGGCAGCAACTGGCCCGCCCGCGCTGATGAAAATGGGGATGGGCTGCGCGGGCTTGTCGTAAATGGTTGCGTTGCGCGTGTGGTAATACTGCCCGTCAAACGTCACGAAATCCTCAGTCCAGAGGCGTTTAATCAGCCTGACCGCTTCGCGCAGCCGGGCCAGGCGCTCTTTGGGTTCGGGCCATTCAATGCCGGTGACGGCCACCTCGTTGAGCGATTCGCCCGCGCCAACCCCCAGCGCTACCCGTCCAGGCGTCAGGCAGCCCAGTGTGCCAAATGCCTGCGCGACGACGGCTGGGGGATAGCGAAACGTCGGAGTAAGGACGCTGGTGCCCATTTCAATGCGCTGGGTGCGCTCGCCCAGCGCGGCAAGCCAGGCAAAGGCAAAGGGTGCGTGCCCATCGGTATGACGCCAGGGCTGGAAGTGATCGCTAATCCAGACGCTATCAAAACCAACGCGCTCGGCCTCAATCGCAAAGTCCAGCAGCGGCCTGGGGCCAAACTGCTCCGCCGAGGCTTTGTAGCCAAGTTTTAGCTTGTTGCTCATCAGTTTCTTTCCTGCATGATGCTCTGCTCAGGTCAATGTTGCGAGTTGCACTAAAAAGTGTATCACCTGGCAAGATGCACGCCCACTTTCTGTGGTGGCAGGATGTAGTAAAATCTTCTGGCGTGTTGGTTGTCTGCCAGTAATTCCTGCTCTGGAGGCAAACGGATGGTTTCAGGAAGCCGTCTGAGTAAACTGCTGGAAGCCATGCCCGCGCTGCAAACACAACCAGAATGGATGCCACCAGACCGCGCGCCCTGGCTGGTAGCGGGCAAGCTGGATGTTGAGCGCCTCTTTGAGCGCCTGCTCCTCCCGTTTCTGGAGCGGTGCATCCGTCTGGGCGAGCGAGAAATCGTCATCCGACTATGCAGTTTTCTTGATAAGCTGGTGACAGACTCCGCAGATGAGCGTCTGGTCAATCAAGTACGGAAGCGTGCCAGTCAAGCCTTTCCCGACATCGCGCCCCAGGTGCGTTATCCCCGGTCCAGCCATATCTGGGTCACAGATCAACCCAGCCTCTTAGATTCAACCAACCTGGAACTGGTTCGGTCTGCCCTGGAAACGTCGAAAGTAGTCTTTGGGTTCCACGCCTATTACTACGGCGGCTCCGGCGGTGATTGGTGGGCGGTAACGGCTCTGAGCGATTACCTGGACCGTGTGCATGCCGCCAGACCGGGCGATCTCTTCTGGGTCCATGCGCCAGACCCTCTCGTGCAAGCTGGGTACGCGCTCGCCAGCGTGCAGGTAGGACCAGGCCAGCGTTTGTCTTCTGATCTGCTCGGCGCCGAGGCTCTCGGCCAGATCGCAACGCACATCGGTACTGGCGATTCAGTAATCTTTGTCTGGTGGACGCAAGCTGGCGGTGGCAGGGCGTGCGGAATACGGGAACTGATGGAAGACTTCCAGGAAGATTTGGATGCCCAGTTCGCTCTGCTGGACCCCGCCCCAGGCGCGTTGTACGCCTTCCGCTTCGCTGATCTGGGGAAGTCTGAAACCTTCCTGCTCAAGGCGAAACGCCCCAACGATGCTGGTGAGGTGCCCATCGGGGGCGCCTATTAGCTTGGGAAGCTAATAGGCGTTGCAATTGTCCTGGCTACTCCTCCTGGCTGCTGCGCCAGAGGTCGCCCCATTGGTCGAGCAGCCCGGCAAGCTGCGCACGCTGACGGGTTTTCTTTGGCACCTTGACCACTGGCTCAGGTTCAGGTGCTGGCGGGTCAGGGAAAAGTCCTGCTTGCTGCGTCCCCGCTTTGGGGGATAGTCCCGGCGTCTCGCCGTGCGGTGTTTCCTCTAACGTGGCTTCTACTTGTAGCCCCGCCGTTCCTGGCGGGATACTCCCCGGCACGGAGGCCGGGGCTACCAGCAGGGGCTGTGCCGTCAGGGGGACTTCTTCAGGCAGCCCAAACCACTCCACCAGGATGGTGCAAAACTGGCAGAGCGTAATCTGGGCGTCTTCTGGGCAGGTGATGAGCACCTCAAAGCGATGGGCACATAGACGGCAGACAACCGCCTGCCAGATTTCTTCTGTGGGAGTTAGGGCTTCTTCCATTGCAACGCCTCTCAACTGGATGATACCAACGGTGCTCTGTTGGTGCGCGTCTTTATTGCTGAAGCATGGGGCCAATCTATGAGCTAAGCAAGTATATAGAGTGTAACACGCTTCTGTTCTGGCGTCCAGTGCTGGAGGCAGGAAAATAGCGGATGTTGCGTTGTTTTCTTGTTTCTGCCTGCCCTGGCTGCTATACTCTTGCCATACGAACGGCAGAAAAATACGAAGAAAGAAGAAAGTACCTGCTCATGCAAAGGGGAAACTGATGTATCAAATCCAATTAAAAGCTGGCCTGGAGACAGTAGAGCAGCAATTCCGCGAGTCAACGCCGCGCTCTGCTGCTCTTTTCGAGCGCGCGCTACGGTCCTTGCCCGGTGGCAACAGCCGCACGACGGTCTATGCCGCGCCCTATCCGTTTTACGTTGACCGCAGCGCGGGGTACTCGGTTGTTGATGTGGATGGCAACGAGCGCGTTGATTTCATCAATAACTACTCCTCGCTTATTCTGGGTCATGCTCACCCCAATGTCGTGTCTGCGGTGCAGCGCCAGGTGCCGCTGGGCATGTCGGTGGCAGCGCCTACCGCGCTGGAAGTGGAGCTTGCTGAGGAAATAAAACGGCGCCTGCCCAGCATCGAGCGCCTGCGCTTCACCAACTCCGGCACCGAGGCAACCCTGTTGGCCCTGCGCGTGGCGCGCGCCTATACCGGGCGCGCAAAGATTGCCAAGTTTGACGTGGGCTATCATGGCTCGCATGATTACGCCGCCGCTCCTGGCTCAAGCGCTACAGATGCAGCCACGACACCCGATGGCATCCCGCTGGACGTTGCCAGGACGGTTATCACGCTGCCCTACAATGACCGCGCGGGCGTTGAGAAGATCATCACTGCGCACCAGCACGAACTGGCCGCGCTGATTGTTGAGCCGGTTGTAGGCTCTGGCGGCATTCTTGTCCCGCACGAGGGCTTTTTGCACTTCCTGCGCGAGATTACGCAGCGCTTTGGCATTGTGCTCATCTTTGATGAGATCATCGCGTTTCGCCTCTCCTTTCACGGCGCGCAGGGCTACTTTGGCGTCACGCCTGACCTGACGACGCTGGGCAAGATCATTGGCGGGGGCTTACCAGTGGGCGCCTTTGGTGGCAAAGCGGCGTTGATGGACCTCTTTGACCCGCGCAAACCAAACGCCATTGGACATGGCGGCACGTTTAACGCGAGTCCGGCGGTAATGGCAGGCGGGCTGGCAACGCTGCATGAACTCACGCCGGACGCCTATACCCACCTGAACAGCATGGGCGCCGCGTTGAAAACGAAGCTGGACGCGCTCTTTGCCTCGTTCAGACTGCCCGCGCAGGTCAACCAGATTGGCTCGCTCTTTAACATCCACTTTTCGGAGAAGCCAGTCAACGACTACGCTTCGGCATCCGCCAGCGACAAAGCGTTGATGCGGGCGCTGTATCTGGCGGCGCTGAATCATGGGGTGATCTTGACGCCGCGTGGCATGGGCTGCCTCTCGACCCCCATGACGGACGCGCAGCTAGATCAGTTTGTGGAAGCAATCCACCTGGGCCTGCACGACCTGGGCGCGCACTGAAGCGCGTTGCACCCGATACGGAGGTCGTTTTCTTTATCACGCTTTGATGGTTTTATGCTGGCTTGCTCGACGGCACAAAAATAATAGACTGGATGGCAAGCCATTGGCAAAACAGCAAATAGCGTGTAGCGGGGATATGGCCGTAGCCATTGGTTTCCGTTTCGATGAGTATGCCCTCGGTGCTTTTGTCGTGAAAAATGCCGCTCACTGAAACTAAGGCGCTTGGCTGGCGAAAGGTGACGATAATAGGCGTGCCCGGAATGAAGGCGTCAGAGAGCTTGGTGAAGTCCAACATGCGGCTGGCCTCTCCTGCAAGGGATGAGCCTATTTTATCCCCAGGAAGGCAGAGCGGCAAGCGATGCCTGGGCTTACAAGGCGGTGATCTGAACCAGCCCTGTGAGACGCTCTACCTCTTCTGGCTTGATGATGCCTGCCCCTAGATGGAGCGTGTTGGCCGCGCCACAGGCCACAGCCAGCCGCAGTGCTTCTGGCGCGAGGTCAGCGTCGGTGAGCGCCTCTCGCAGCGAGGAATGTTCACCACGCGCTACCGCCTGCTGAAGCGCAGCCAGGAACCCCGCCAGCAGCGCATCCCCGCAGCCCACAGTGGAGATGGGGCTGGCAACCTGCACGTGCGCGTGCCACACGCCATGTTGCAGAACCAGAACAGCACCTTGCGCGCCCAGAGTTACCAGAGCGCCTTGTACTCCGCACCCTCGTAGCTGCTGCCCGGCATGAGCAGCGTCCCCCACGCTCTGAAGCGCTTGCCCCAGGAGATCACGCGCCTCGTGTGCATTGGGCTTGACCAGCAGCGGATTTGCGGCGATACCCTCCGCCAGCGCTTGGCCGCTGGTATCCAGAATGGCTGGCACCCCAAGAGCTTGCGCCTGCGTAATCAGCGTGGCATAGTAGTTGCTTGGAATGCCTGGTGGCAGGGAGCCAGAGAGCACAACGGCGTCGGCATCCCAAAGATAGGCGCTGTAGAGCGTAAGAAAGCCCTGTGCTTCGGCCTCGGTGATGGTTGGCCCTGGCTCGTTGACCTCGGTGACGCGGTGACTCTCTGGCTCGACGATGGCGGTGCAGGTGCGGATGGTTCCGGTGATGGGCTGAAAGGTGGAACTGATGCCAGCTTGAGCGAGGCCAATCGCCAGGAAATCTGGTGCCGGGCCGTTGGCAAAGCCAGTCGCGTGGACCGAAACGCCCAGTGTATGCAGCACGCGAGCAACATTGTTGCCCTTGCCACCGGGCAGCTTGAGCACAGCTTGCGCGCGATTGAGGTGGCCCAGCGTGAGCGGTGAGGCGAGCGTCAAGGTGGTATCAATGGCTGCGTTCAGCGTGACGGTTAAGATGTAGCCCATGCGTCTGCCCAGTCCTTAAAAAGTTCTGATATGATAGAAGAAAGAAGTTCTTGTATAGGCCGCTTCCGCTTTGGCTTTTCCTGTGCGGAATGAAGACTTGAAGCCTTTGGTGGCCCAATGATGTTTTCTTAACCTGTGTATAACGCCCAGATAAGAGATGCCTGTATCATATAAACCAATGGAACATACAACAACTGCCACAACCGATACCTCCACAGATCAGGCCGCCAAAGTAATTACGGGCGTGGTGGAGCGCCTCACCTACCAAAACGAGGAGAACGGCTACACCGTCGCGCGCTTCCTGCCCGATCCTCAGCATCGCATGCCCGGCGCCTCAAACGGCGGGCGGCGCAAAGAACCGGACCATCTCATTACCGTCGTGGGCACACTGGCGGGCGTCGTGGCGGGTGAGGCGCTGGAACTCACTGGCTTCTGGCAGCGCCATGCCCAGCATGGCTGGCAGTTCACCGTGCGCAACTATCGCTCCATCCTCCCGGCCACCGCGCAGGGCATTCGCAAATATCTGGGCAGCGGCTTGATCAAAGGCATCGGCCCTAAGACCGCTGACAAGATCGTGGCCCATTTTGATCTGGAAACGCTGGAGATTCTGGAGAGCAGCCCCGCCCGGCTGCGCGAAGTGCCGGGGTTGGGGCAGCATCGCGCTAAATTAATTGAAGCAGCCTGGGCTGAGCAAAAAGCCATCAAAGAAGTGATGCTGTTTTTGCAGGGGCATGGCGTCAGCACCAGCCTGGCGGTGCGTATCTTCAAGCACTATGGCGATGCGGCCAACACCATCGTCAAAAATGCGCCCTATCAACTGGCCCGCGATGTCTGGGGCATTGGCTTCAAGACGGCAGACACCATTGCCCGCTCGCTGGGCTACGCCAACGATGACCCGGAGCGTATCAAGGCGGGCGTGCTCTTTGTGCTTTCCGAGGCCAGCGACAGCGACGGGCATACCTACCTGCCAAGCCACAAGCTGGCGGAAAAATCGGCGGAAATGCTGGGGGTGAGCGCGGAGCAGGTGGAAGACGCGCTAGATGCCCTGGCGCAGGAGGGCCGCATCCAGGTGGAACTGCTGGCCGAGGATGACGAAATCGGCCAGCAAGCCATTTTCCTTGTGCCCTTTGCGATGGCCGAACAGGGCATCGCCCGCAACTTGCTGCGCCTGGCCGGGTGCCCACCGGAGCGCGGCAGGCTGGCCGACCTCCAGCACATCAGCGCCAACACGATGTTTGAGTACCTGGAACGCACCCTCACGCTCTCGCTGGCTGAGCGCCAGAAAGAAGGCGTGCTGCTGGCGTTGCAGCATCCGGTGGGCGTGCTGACCGGCGGCCCTGGCACCGGCAAAACCACCTCCTTGCGGGCGCTCATTCGCGTGCTCAAGCTGAAACAGAAAACCGTGATTCTTGCCGCGCCAACGGGCCGCGCCGCCAAGCGGCTCTCTGAAGCGACGGGGCTGGAAGCGAAAACGCTGCATCGCTTGCTGCAACTGCGCCCTGGCGGGCAATCGCAGTATGACCGGCAGAATCCCATTCCGGCAGATGTCGTCATTGTGGATGAGACGAGCATGCTGGATACGCTGCTGATGAACAGCCTGCTCAAGGGCATTGCCACCGGCACGCACGTGCTCTTTGTGGGCGATGCCGACCAGCTTCCCAGTGTGGGCGCGGGCAATGTGCTAGGCGATATTCTGCGAAGCGGCGTGGTGCCTGTTGTGCGGCTGGAGCATATTTTCCGCCAGGGGACGGGCAGCGCGATTGCCCTGAACGCGCGCCGAATCAACGAAGGCCAGATGCCCATCACCGGCCAGGAGATCACGGACTTCTTTTTCTTTCCGCAGGATGATTCTACGGCAGCCAGCGAATTAATCGTTGATCTGGTGGCGCGGCGTATCCCCGCCAAGTTTGGCTTCCGCCCGGAAGATATTCAGGTGCTCGCGCCGATGCACCGGGGGCTGTGCGGCGTGGGCGCGCTGAATGAGCGGCTTCAGGAGGCGCTGAACCCACCCGGCGCGCAGAAAGCGCAAAAGCAATACGGCGGCAAGCTCTTTCGCGTGGGGGATAAGGTGCTGCAACTGCGCAATAACTATGACAAGGACGTGTTTAACGGCGACAGCGGCATCATCATGGGGATTGACGCTGAAGACCAGACAGTGGCGGTCAGGCTGGATGAGGGGCGCAAGGTGGTGTATGAGTTTGGGGAACTAGACGAACTGACCCTGGCCTATGCCGTCAGCATCCACAAAGCGCAGGGCAGCGAGTATCCGGTCTGCGTGATTCCCCTGCTCATGGAGCAGTATATGCTGCTGGAGCGGCAGTTAATCTATACCGCTGTGACCCGCGCCCGCCAACTGGTGGTGCTGGTGGGCAGCCGCAAAGCGATGGCAATTGCCATCAAGAATGGCCCAACAAGCCAGCAGCCGCCTGATAGCGATCAGGGCGACGGGTCAGCAGCACCACCGCCAGCCGCCCCAGCAAAGCGCAACCGCAACGCGCGCTATACCGGGTTGGCTAACCGGCTGTGCCAACTTTCCCACGCCTGACATATGAGCTTGTGGCGCGGGTATGACTCGCCCCGCTGCAAGCAGCGCCTATCGAAAAGATCATCCATTCGCTCCTGACGGCCCATAAATCCCCAATCAGGACCGATTCTGTCCGCCTTCCCGTATATACTTAGCATGAGCAGCGGAGCAACTTATTTGAGCATGTGTTCCGCGTTGCCATCACTGCAAAACCGATACAGGAGGACAGCATGAGTAGCACCATAAGCAAAGCGCAGTTCCTCAATGATCTGAAAAACGAGCAAACCCAGTGGGAAGCGTTCCTTGATGAGATTGGCGAAGCGCGCATGACCCAGCCTGGCGTGGCCGGAGACTGGTCAATCAAGGACATCGTGGCGCACCTGACGGGCTGGCGTATCCGAACGGTGGCACGCTTCCAGGCGGCGCTGCGTCATGAGCCAACACCCCTCCCACCCTGGCCGCAGCAGTTGCAGACGGACGACGAGATCAACCACTGGATTTACACAGCTAACAAGGATCGCCCGCTCTCAGAGGTGCTTGAGGAGTCGCGCACCGTCTTTCAGCAACTCTTCGATACGCTCAGCGCCTTTCCTGAAGCAGCGCTGCTCGACCCGCAGCGTTTCGGCTGGATGGAGGGTGAGCCGCTGAGCGGAGCGGCCTTCTTCGGCCATTTCCACGAGGAACATGAGCCGGATATGCGCGCCTGGCTGGGCAAGATGACCGCTCCTTGAGGGGAGAGCCGTCCTCAATGTGGTGAAAATGGTCAACTGACGGCGCTACAAGTCGTTGTGCTGGCACCCAAAGGCTAGACAGACGTTCTATTCTCCTCGTATACTCTAGGACATCTCTTGTGTTTGCGAGGAGGATGCTCTGTCATGCTCCATTCTACTTTTTCGCGTAGGCATGGCTGGCGCGCGCTGTTGGCGCTGCTGCTGAGCGTGGTCGTAACCGGATGCGCGCTTGGCACCCCAACAGTGGTCACCACACCAACTACACCAGTCCCCAGACCGACTGGCCCCACCTGCGCGCCGCTCACCGCTGCAATTGAAGGTTTCCCGCCGTCGCTGGCGGTGGACTGTGATTATATCTATGCCCAACTGGTGAAGATTGCGACGGCGAACCCGCATCGGGAATCGGGACAGGGCGATAGGGCGCCGGGACACGCTGGCTTTGCTAACGCCTGGACACAAGAGCTATTGGCGCAGCTTGCTGGCTTTGGGCCAACCGTCTATAAAGACCTGTTCTCCATTCAAGGCTATGCCGGGCGGCCAGCCATTGAGCCAGCGGTAAACGTGGAAGTGACGGTAGCGGGCGTCACGCATCCTGAACAGATCGTGGTGATAGGCTGTCACTATGACGGTTTTGCCAACTCCAGCGAGTCCGCTTACGACGACGCCAGCGGCTGCATGATTATGCTGGGGATGGCAAAGGCGCTGGCGAACCACTGGCGCGCGACGCATACTGCCCCGGCGCGCACCCTGAAGTTTGTGCTCTTTGACGCTGAGGAGCAGGGCATTCTGGGGTCGTTTCATTACGTCAACCGGGCGATTGCGGGCGATAGAAGCCGCATCGTGGCGATGTTTGACGAAGAACAGAACGGCGTGGCGTATCCGGCGCGGGCGTTTGGGCAGGCCAACCAGCCCTTCCTGCCGTTTATCACCGTCACCAGCCCGGTGAGCGCCAGCCCGCTCTATGACAACAGCCTGGGCGCGTATCAGAGCCAGTTTCAGGCGTGGCAAGATTTTTCAACGAAGGCGATTGGCACTGGCTTTGACATCCTCCACACCATGCAATCACACATGACCTATCTGCCCAATCAGACCGAAGAGGTCTTTACCCAGGCGCAGTTTGCTGATCGGCAGACGATTCAGATTGCCGACGACGACGTGGGCGGCAGCGATGAAGTGCCCTTTACGTTTGCGGGCATCAACTGTATTACTATGTCGGGCAATTTCTCCTATTATGATGGCAACGCGGAACCCTGGGCCTATCCCTTTGATCAGCCCGAAGACACGGTGGCTTTGATGAACCAGTATACGGGCGGCTCCGGGGCAAAGTCGGCGGGGACGGTGCTGTCGCTGGCGCTGCCGGCGGTGATCTCTCTCTGGATGCTGATTCAGCCGGATGTGATGGGCCTGGCTTCTGCCCCAACTGGGCCGGTTGGGGCCATCAGCGATCTGCCCAACCATCTTCAGCCAGGAAGCGTGCTGACGCTTTCGGCGGCTGGGGCTTACGCGCCAGCGGGTGGGACGCTCAGCTATCGCTGGGATTTTGGCGATGGAACGACAGCCAGCGGTCAGCAGGTGACGCACGCCTGGGCCAGCGCTGGCAGCTATACCCTGAAACTGACGCTTCAGGATAGCGCGGGACAGAGCGCGACGATTCAGGAAACGGTGGCTGTGGGGCAAGACCTGCCGGAGTTCCATAACCGCTTCGACGATTTTCCGTCCTCGAATGGATTTGAGCCGCCCAACCCTCGCTTGCAGGTGCCCACACCTGGGCCAGGGCAGCCATGATTACGAAGAAAGAAGAAAGTGTATTTTGTGAGGAGAGCCAATGAGCGCGGATGGCCTGTGGTATAAGGATTCAATTTTCTACGAACTGCATGTGAAAGCGTTTTTCGATGGCAACAATGATGGGGTTGGTGATTTTCGTGGTTTAACGGAGAAGCTGGATTATTTACAAGACCTCGGCATAGATTGCCTGTGGGTCTTGCCGTTCTACCCCTCGCCGCTGCGCGATGATGGCTACGACATCGCGGACTATTACAGTGTTCACCCGTCATATGGAACGCTGCAAGACTTTAAAGCGTTTCTCAAGGCGGCCCATCACCGCAATATCAGAGTGATTACCGATCTGGTGATGAACCACACCTCAGACCAGCATCCCTGGTTTCAGGAGGCACGCAAATCGTCAGAATCGCGCTATCGCAATTATTACGTCTGGAGCAAGACGCATCAGAAATACACCGATGCGCGTATCATCTTCACCGATACCGAGAAATCGAACTGGACCTGGGACAACCAGGCTGAGTCGTATTTCTGGCATCGCTTTTTTAGCCACCAGCCCGACCTGAATTATGATTATTCGCCGGTGCATCGCTCTATGCTCAAGATCGTGCATTTCTGGTTGGATGTGGGGATTGATGGCTTTCGGATGGATGCGGTGCCGTATCTCTATGAGCGCGAGGGCACAAACTGCGAGAATCTGGCGGAGACGCACAACTTCTTAAAGAAGGTGCGCCGCGACGTGGAGCAGAAATATCCTGGGCGGGTGCTGCTGTGCGAGGCGAACCAATGGCCGCAAGATGTGCGCGAATATTTTGGCGATGGCGATGAGTGCCACATGGCCTTTAACTTTCCGGTGATGCCGCGCTTATTTATGGCGATTCGGCGCGAGGACCGCCTGCCGGTGGTGGATATTATTGAGCAGACGCCTGGCATTCCAGCTAATTGCCAATGGGGGCTGTTCCTGCGCAACCATGACGAGTTGACGCTGGAGATGGTGACGGACGAAGAACGCGATTATATGTATCACGAGTTTGCCACCGACCCGCGTATGAAGCTGAACCTGGGGATTCGCCGCCGACTGGCGCCGCTGCTAGGCAATGGGCGGCGGCAGATGGAACTGATGACCAGCCTATTATTTACCTTGCCGGGCAGCCCCATTCTCTATTATGGCGATGAGCTTGGGATGGGCGACAATATTTACTTGGGTGATCGCAACGGGGTACGCACGCCCATGCAGTGGACCAGCGACCGCAACGCGGGCTTTTCGCGGGCGGATACGGCGGCGCTCTACAGCCCGCTGATTATGGACCCGCTGTATGGATACCAGGCAGTAAACGTGGAGGCGCAACTGCGCAGCCCGTCCTCGCTGCTGAACTGGAACAAGCGCATGATTCGCATCCGCAAGAAGTATCCCGTCTTCGGGCGCGGCTCGATTGAGTTTTTGTATCCAGCGAATCGCAAGGTGCTGGCGTTCTTGCGCAGCGATGGTACGCAGACTGTGCTGGTCGTGGCGAATCTTTCGCGCTTTTCGCAGCCGGTGGAGCTTGATCTCAAGCGCTACCAGGGCATGCGACTGATCGAGTTGATTGGCGAGACGACCTTCCCAATCGTGCGGGATGAACCATACTTTCTCTCTCTGGGGCCGCATGGTTTTTACTGGTTCCGATTGGAACAGACTGGCGTTTGAAAAAAACACCTTGACGGCTTGAGCTTGCGCCCGATATAATGAGGGTGCGCCGTATTGTTAAGCAAACAAGTCAACAATTAGAGCATGCACGGCTCCGGCTCTTGAGGTAAGACGCCGCCAACACGCGCAGATACAGCGCTTGTAGCCCCGGCCACCGTGCCGGGCCGTGCCCCGCCAGGGTCGGCGGGGCTACAAGCGCCAGCGACTCTTCAACAAGAGCCAGGATAAGAAGTGGCTTGCTATATTCCGCCTATCAGTGAGGCCGCAATGCCAGCATCAGTGCTCCAGATTGACCAGATCAGCTTTCGCTATCGCAGGGCAACCGACCCCTCATTGCGCGATTTGTCCTGCGTGGTGGAGGCTGGCGAAATGCTGCTGGTGGCGGGCGACAGCGGCAGCGGCAAAAGCACGCTGCTGCGCTGCATCAATGGCTTAATTCCACGCAGCTATGGCGGAGACTTCAGCGGACATGTCTTGCTCGGCGGGAAAGACGCAGCCAAACTGAACATGGCGCACCTTGCTGAGCAGGTGGGAACGCTGCTGCAAGACCCGGAGCGCCAGATTGTTGCCAGCACTGTTGAGCGCCAGGTGTCTTTTGGGCCAGAGAATCTGGGCTGGCCGCGTGAGCGCATCCGCAAAGCAGTGGCAACCGCCCTGGAGCGGCTGGGCCTGGCAGATTTTGCCGAGCGCGAGACGCAATACCTGAGCGGAGGTGAGCGTCAGAAGGTGGCGCTGGCTGGCGTGCTAGCAATGGAACCGCCCATCTTGCTGCTGGATGAGCCGCTGGCAAACCTCGATCCGGCTTCGGCCCGCGAAGCCCTCGCCGTCTTTCGCTCGCTGGCAGATGATGGGCACGCGATTTTGCTGGTGGAACATCGCGTGGAGGACGCGCTGGCCGCCCGCCCAGATCGGGCGCTCTACCTGCGCAACGGACAGCAAACCTACGCTGGCGATATTGACGGCTTCCTTGATTTTGCTGACCCAGGCGAGGTCAAGCTGCCCTTTGGAAAGACGCTGGCCTGGCAGCAAAAAGAAACCGATGACGCCGCCTCTCTTCCCGCGCCACGCCCCACGCCTGGAAATCCGCTGCTGGAGTTTGAGGATATTGCCTTTGCTTATGATGGTGGACCGCCCATCTTACAGGGCATTTCCCTGACGGTGCGCCAGGGCGAGGTCGTCGCTGTTCTGGGGCCAAATGGGGCGGGCAAAAGTACGCTGCTGAGGCACGCCATAGGCTTGCTGAAGCCACAGCGGGGGCGCGTGCAGGTGGGCGGGCAGGATGCCCGCAAGATGACGACGGCCCAGCTTGCGCGAACGGTGGGCTATGTCTTCCAGAGTCCGTCGCATATGCTCTTTGCGCCAACGGTGCGCGAGGAGATTGCCTTTGGTCCGCGCAACCTGGGGCGTTCCAATGCTGAGATTAACGCCGCGCTGCCGCAGGCCCTCGCCAACGTCCGGCTGGATGTTTCCCAGGACAGCGCGCCCCTGGCGCTCTCGTTTGGGCAGCAAAAGCGCCTGACGATTGCCTCTGTATTAAGCATGCAGCCGCGTGTGCTGGTGCTGGATGAGCCAACCGCCGGGCAAGATCACGCCAACACGATCAATTTGATGCGGACCATTGGCGGGCTGCGCGGCCTGGAGGCAACGGTGCTCATCACCCACGATCTTGATTTGGCGGTGAGTTACGCGACACGAGTGGTGCTGATGCGCGAGGGGGAGATTGCGGCTGATGGCCCGCCAGAAGAGGTGCTTGCTGACCGCGACTTGTTGGAGCGCTGCCGCATTGTGCCGACCTCGCTGCTGGAGTATAATCTGCGCCTGCTCCCAAAGACGGGCCGATTCTTGAACGCACCTACCCTGGCTCGCTTTGTCGCGGAACATCCTGTCTCGCCCACGCCAGCCATGCGTACTGATACATCAAAGGAATAAACGAAGAAAGAAGAAAGAAGGGCAGCGCATCGTGTTTGTAGCACCGGCTTCTAGCCGGTAAGCGTTGTCCGGCAAGATGCCGGGGGTACAAGTGGTGCCACCCTGCTTACACCGAGGTTTTGTGAGGCATTCTAACATGGATCTCCCTGGGGGTATCCCCAGATGATCATATGGCGAACGGTTTTTTTATCATCTGAAAGGGGACAGAAATGTCAGCAGAAGTCCAGGAGACTTCGGTGCAGCAGCAGAACCGTTGGGTTCGTCCGCTGCTGTTTGTGCTCGGTATCGTCGTTATCAGTATCATTTTCATGTTCATTGCCAACTTTATTGCTCAGGCACGCGGCGCTTCGACTTTTGACACAACGAAGTGGATGCCATTTTTGTTGGTTGGCGCGGTGATCGCCTATGGATTGGGGGTGGCCTTTGGCGACCCGGCCCTCTGGAGTGTCGAGACGCGCCAGGTGGTGTATGCCGCCGTCGGCGCGGCGCTCTATGGGGTGTTCTCCTGGGCGACCAATATCTTCCTGGTGCCATCGGTGAGCTTGGTGACAGTGCGTCCGGCAATCGTGATTCCGGTCTTCTTTGGGTTTGTCTATGGGCCTTCGGTGGGCTTCCTGACCGGGTTTGTAGGCAATGCCCTGGGCGACGCGCTGACCGGCTGGGGCGTCTTCCCTGTCTGGGATTTTGGCAACGGCCTGATTGGGCTGATACCGGGTCTGGTGCTTGCTTTCCGTAACCGCACGCGAGCCTCTGACATTGCGCTGGGACTCGTTGCGGTAGTGGCTATCCTGGCGTCGGTCTGGCTCCTCGTAGGCTCGGACGTTGTTAGTCCACTCAGTGGTGCAACAGTGGACAAATGGGTTGCGCTGACGTTGATTGGCGGGTTGCTGATCATCGCTGGGCTGCGCTACGGCTTACGAAACCGGCCAGAGATTGCATCAGCGCAGGTCTGGGGCGGGTTGGCTGTCTTTCTCGGTATTGGCTTTGCATCAATGGCTGACATCTGGTGGAACGGCTATAACTTCACGACGGCATTCGTGGGCGAGTTTGTTCCCGCTGCGGGCACCGACTTGCTCAACGTGGCAATCCTGCTGCCAATCCTCTTGACGGCCTGGAATGCTGCGCAGGCGCGCACCGGACGCTAACGCTCACAAGGCGTATGCTTGTAGCCCCGCCGACTCTGGCGGGGACGCTGCACCGGCAGGGACGCCGGTGCTACAAGCACTGCCCATATGAGGATGCCATGATCGCTACCTGGAGCTACAAAGAACGCGATTCCTTCATTCAGCGGCTTGACCCGCGCACGCGGCTGGTGGGCGTGGTGCTGCTTTCGCTGGCGGCGGTGTTTCTCTGGGATGTCCGTCTGCTGCTCATCCCTTTTGTGGTTGCTGTTTGCCAGCTAGGGCTGGCAAAACTCACCTGGCGCGAACTACGCCGCTTCTGGATTTTCGCGGGGGCGTTGTTCTTCTTCCTGACGGCGCTGACGCTGCTGACGGGGCGCGGCGGCGTTGGCGTTATTACGACGGAACATGTCTTCTGGCGCGGGCAGTTTGGGCCGCTGGTGGTGGAGATGAGTGAGGCGCGGCTGGTGTTTGCGCTCTCGCAACTGGTGCGCATCTTTACGATGGCGGCGTTGGCGGTGGTGCTGCCCTTTACGATTAATCCAGCGGTGTATGGCGTGGCGTTCCGGCGGCTGGGCCTGCCGGATTCGATCAGCTTTGCGCTTGATCTGGCGGTGCGCTTTGTCCCGACGCTGGCGCGCGATTTTTCGCTGACGCTGGAGGCGCAGCGGGCGCGTGGCTATGAACTGGAGCGGGCCGGGGGCATCATCAAGGCCATTCGCCATACGGCGCCGCTGATTATTCCCATCACCATTGGGGCCATCCTCAAGAGCGAAGACGTGATAGACGCGATGAACCTGCACGCCTTTGGGAGCAAGCAGCGCACGTGGTCGCAAGAACTGCGCTATCAATTCCGCGACTACGCGGTGCTGGCGCTGTGCCTGGTGATTTTCGTTGGCTCGCTGACGATTGCCATCTCAGGGCATGGAGGCTTGTGGGTTCCCTGAAAAATCCGCAATCTTTCACTTCTGCCCCCAGTGCACAACCTCTTCGCCAAAGCGGGCGCGTACCTGGGCCAGGGCAGCTTCCACCTGCTGCCGTTTTTCCTCCAGCGGAGTGAGCGTCTCCCACAGGCTCATCTGCGCGCTTTCTGCTTTGAAGCCGCTGACGCCTACTCCTATCAGGCGGACAGGGCGGCCAGCCTGCCAGGTCTGCTCGAAGAGACAGAGCGCCGCTGAGGTGATGCTGGCCTCCTGGTCGGTGGGCGTGGGCAGGCTCATCTGACGGGTGAGCGTGGTGAAATCGGACCAGCGCAGCTTCAGAGTGATCGTGGCACCGCGAAAGCCCTTGCGTTGCAGCGCCCTGGCGACCTCGCCCGCCTGTTCCTGAAGCGTCTGGCGCAGCAGTGGTTCTTCCTGCACATCCTGGGCAAAAGTATGCTCTTTGGAGAGCGATTTGGCGATGTGTGACACCTGGATGGGCCGCTCGTCCTCGCCCCGCGCGTGCTTTGCGAGGTCTGCGCCATATTTGCCAAAGCGCCGAATCAGGTCGAGCACTGGAATACGTGCCAGGTCGCCAATGGTGTGAATGCCCTGCGCGGCCAGCCGTTCTGCCGTCCTTGGGCCGATGCCCCAGAGGGCGCGCGTGGGCAGCGGCGCGAGGAAAGCAGCCTCAGTGCCGGGCGGCACGACGCAGAGCGCGTAGGGCGCGGTGCCTGTCTTCGCGGCGGCCTTGCCGACATCGGTGGCGATCTTGGCAACGAGCTTGTTGCTCGCCACGCCGAGCGAGCAGGGCAGCGCGAGTTCCTCGCGGATGACGCGCTGAAGCTGCTGCGCCAGCACTGCTCCGGGCGTCTCCAGCGCGGTCACATCCAGAAATGCCTCATCAATCGAAATCTGTTCCACCAGCGGCGTGAGCGCTTTCAGCCGCGCCATCACCTCTACGGAGGCGGCGCGATAGGCCGCGAAATGCGAAGAAACGATGATCAGCGTTGGGCAGCGCCGCAGCGCCTGAGACATGGGCATAGCTGAATGGATGCCGAACTGCCGGGCGGCATAGGAGCAGGAAGCGACAACGCCGCGCTCCTCTGGGCGGCCACCAACGGCAAAAGCCTTGCCAGCCAGTGAGGGGTCGCGCTGCTCCTCGACAGCGCAGAAGAAGGCGTCAAGATCGAGATGAAGGATGGCGCGTGGCACTGTGACGGCTCCTGGCAGTGCTGGATTCAAGACAAGAACGCATGTTCTATCCCCAGCATACCATATTTCCCGCCAAAAGACCAGAAAAAGAACGGCCCTTGCTTTCCGATTGGTTGCAGCGCACCACCCCAAAGCAAGGGCCGCGTTTGAGCGTTGCTCTACGCAGGTTGAATGTTTTGGTTCACGCGGAAGAAGTTGGCAGGGTCGTACTTGCGCTTGATCACTGCCAGGCGGTCATAGTTATCTCGGTACGAGGCTTTCACCCGCTCCGCGCCTTCTTCCATCATAAAGTTGACGTAGGCGCCGCCCGCCGAATATGGATGCACAGCTTCCCAGTAGCTTCTAGCCCAGTTGATGATGCTGCTGCGGTTGGCCGGGTCCGGGTCAACGCCTACAATCACCTCGGCCCAGTTCGCGTCGCGGTAGCTCCACGCGGTATCGTTTCTGCCCACCTGATGCGCTGCCCCATCAATTGGATAGAGGTGTATCGTTGAATGCGGGGTTGGCAACTGCGAGCCATACTTGATATGAAGCTGGATGGCGTCGTCGCTCAGTTCGTTCACAAAGTCCGCTTTCCAATACCATTGAAGCCCTGGCGGGTAGAGGGGGTCGAACATGCTCTGGAGCGCGGGATGCGGGAGGGGACCAACCATGTCTAGCGCTGGCGGCACCCGCGAGCGGATAGGCTCAAACACGGCTTCTGCCTGGGACAGCGGCCCGGTGTAGCACCAGACAATGCCGCACATGTGCTTGTTGTGGAGATGTTGGGGGAACGGCGGCCCAGGCGGGACGACCAGGAACGCGAAAAAGCCGTTGAGATCGCGCGGAGCCTGGAGGATGAACTCCCGATACCAGCGCATCAATTCTGGCGCTTTGTCCAATTCCCACAGCAGCGGGCCACCATAGACGGTATCAACAGGATGGGCTTTGAACACAAACGAGGTGACGACGCCGAAGTTGCCACCGCCGCCGCGCAGCGCCCAGAACAAATCAAGGCGCTGTTGCTCGCTGGCCGTCACAAAGCTGCCATCGGCAAGCACCACATCGGCAGCGAGCAGGTTGTCAATGGTGAGGCCGTAGGCGCGGGTCAGGTAGCCCATGCCGCCGCCCAGGGTCAGCCCGCCCACGCCGGTTGAGGAAATGAAGCCGCTGGGCACCGCCAGGCCGAAGGCGTGCGTGGCGTGGTCTACATCGCCCCAGGTGGAGCCGCCGCCGACTCTGACGGTTCCGGCTTCGGGGTTGACATGGGTGTAGCGGATGCGCGCCAGATCAATCACCAGGCCACCATCGCAGATGCCCAGCCCTCCGGCATTATGGCCGCCGCCCCGGATGGAGACGAGCAGGCCATGTTCGCGCCCAAAGTTGACTGCGGCAATGACATCAGCGACATCGGCGCAGCGGGCGATCATCAGCGGGTGTTTATCTATCATGCCGTTGTAGACTTTGCGGGCGTCGTCGTAGCCCGCGTCGCCTTGCTGAATGAGTTCTCCGCGCATATTTGCTTGTAATGCGCCGCTCTCCAGCGCGTTTATAGCCATTTGGAAGACCTCCATAACGGGGGCTGCATCGTCACAGCATAGGGAAACACATCAGGTAGACACGCGCAGGGTGGGAAGTTACGTACGAAGAAAGAAGAAACGTGAGAAGCCCTGCCGAGCCTGCCCTTGTGCAGAGACTATGCCAGGCACGTCCCATCAAAACTTAAGGCAGCGGACCCCCAACTCAAAGAGCAACACTCCCCTTCTGTGCTCTGCTTCTACTCGATAAGTTGATGAACGAGCAATATGAGTAACGCTGAAGTGAGTGGTCACAACCAAAACTTGGCAAAATGGATGGAGTATGATACAGTATGCCAGCAGCGGTGGGGCGTTCTTGACAATCAACACTTTGGCAGGCGCCCCTTGATAGCAAGATACCGTAGAGAAGGGGGAGTCGCATGGACCTCTCAATATTCCTGCAAAATTACGGAAGCCTGCTCATCAGTATCCTGAGTATTCTCATCTCTGGCCTCGCGCTCTATGTGACCTATCGCGCCTCCTATAGTGATCGGCTGAATGCCAATGGCTGGGCCACCTATGAAGCCTACAACAGTGAGCGCGTCCGTGCTGGGCGTGCCGCCGCGCGCAATGCGCTCAGAGCAAAAACGGATGGCTTTGCCAACAAGAACGAATATGACCAGCATTTCCTTCACTCCGCAAGCACCCCGGAGGAGGCGCAAGACCTGAAACAACAAGAGCAATATCTCCACGACCTTATGGCCTTCTATCATCAGGTAGGGCTGTTGTTGAAGAAACAGCAAGTGGACAAAGATTTTATTTTGCTGATGCTGGGTGCTGGCCTGCATGATCGCTGGGCGCTGTTAAGTAAGGTTCCCACATTTTTTGAGGATCATACGAAGCCAGAAGGGGATTTTCCCTATGGGGGCATGTATCTCTTGCACGAAGCATATCTGGTTTGGCAAGAACGGCGTTTCGCTAAACTCAAGCGGCAATTCAAGCAGGCACTAGAACGCGCTCAAACGCAAACCAGCGACGAAGCGGAGAAGCAGCGCCAGGCAGTGGCGCTCACAGCCGGGACGAAGCAGCCGCCAAAGCACAAGGCATAATGCGCCCGCGCGGAGATAGGCGGGCTTGTGCTCCAACAAAAACGGCTTTCTTCGATACATCGAAAATAGCCCCTCCCCAGGTAGAGCTGGCACCACTCTAACGTGCCTCGCAGGTTTTTTCTACTGGGTAGAGGATCAAATTACATATTGACAGCTTCGTCAAAACACTTTATACTCCCAAACATCAGCGCGAGACAGCTTGTGAATGCCTGAAAGATGGTGGTTGCACCTCATATTCGGGAGGTTCTCTTATGGATCAAGTTGAGTTCGATAAGCTCATCCTGAATGGCATGCCCACATTCATCGCAAGGCGCTACCAGACCTTGCTTGAAACCACCGCTGCGCGTGATCGTGTCCAGATCATTACCCGAATTTATGAGTTGTGGCTGCGCATGCTCACCATCATACTCGTCAGCCAATACCTCCTCCATAATCGGGAGAGAGAAAAAAATGCCGAATTGAACAAAGTGCTAGAAAAGGATTTTGACAGTTTAGTCGAACTGAGCACCCTGCTGCTAGAGGGCTTTGATAATTTAACCATTGATGGCTGGAAAAAAGTGTTCTTCAAGGTGATGGAGACGTACCAGCACAAACGTGATCTCTTCTCCATAACTGAACTGTACGACTTCTATTGGGATACCGCTCACCATCCCCACACGTCGCGCAAGGAGGAGCAAGCGATCATCGAGAGCCTTGCAGAATTCTCAGCCAAACTCACCCAACAGCACGCGCTCTCGTTGAGTGAAAGCGAATGGGAAGAGAAAGCGAACAAGCTTAACGACCAACTACGCCTCCTCTTGCAAGCCACCACGTTTCTTGCTTCCTATGATCTTATTCGAGTTCTGGAGGTGCTTCACAGTTCTTACACGTTTGAGCTTTTTAAGGGGGCTGGTGATGTTACAACACATGGAGCCTCCTCTGGGGAAACTGCTCTTTTTCCAGGCAGGTTTTATCTGCGTGCCAGGAGCAACGCTCTTCTTTCCCTGCATCCCCTGCTGATCTTCTGGGACGAACAAGCTGTCAAGAGTGAAGAAGTCTCAGCAGAAGTTGCGCTGTATGATCATTTTCTTTCTGATGAATTGTTTTATCTGTTATCTACTTCGGATGATAGTTTCCCCATGAAACGCTACTTACACGCCTTCATTGAATTTTTTTATGGCTCGCTGCAAGATGCCAGACAGAAATATCAGCAGGCCAGGCAGCTTACCTGGGAGGAGTTGAAGCGGCTCAGCGCTGATATTACCCAACAATGCATGGAAACGGCGCGGGGCAAGTACAGCGAAGATGTGTACTTGCAGCGTCAGAAGACCCTGGAGGAATTGCTCAGATTTCTTGACGACTCGCCTGAGCGCTGCTTTGTCTTGATCGGCAGATCTGGCGTTGGCAAGACCAATTTTCTGCTCTCCTTCAATCAATACCTGCGTGAAACACGCCCAGATACCGTTTGCATGCTGATGTACGATGGAGCGCTCTTGCATTCTGATAAGTCCCTTGAGGAGATCATCAAGCAAGACTTTGAAGAGCGAATCACCATTCCAGACAAAAAGATAGAAAGCCTCTGGCAAGAGATCGGTAAGATTGCAAGCGCTCACAACCGGCGCGTCATCCTGTGTGTTGACGCGATCAATGAGAGCGCCTCTGCGCAAAAGCTGCTGCAACAGTTAGACGATTTGGTTCAAAGATCAGCAAAGCGGCCCTGGCTCAAGATCATTTTTAGCTCGCGCCCCGAAACCTGGCAGGCTATCAGGCGTGGGGTGAATCTTGATGAGTCGAAATATTATCGCGCAAAGGGTTCAAGTTCGGTCGAGAACCCGCTTGAGGGGTTCAACTACTCTGAGCAAATGGACCCTTTTACCCCGCAGGAATTATCCCTGGCTTATGTGAAATACCAGGCGAAGTTTTCCTTGCAAACGCCATTTACTGACCTCTCTTTTTCTGTGAAGGAAGTGCTCCGCGAACCACTCAATCTCCTGTTAGTGGCAACCACCTACCAAAACAGCGTTATTCCTAACAGAATTCGTGTCACTGAACTGGTGAAATTGTATATACATTCTCTCTTAAAGAGCCAGTCAAGGAGGAAGTTGGAAGAAGCAGATGTGGAGTTGCTGGAGCAACGGCTCGTTCCCATAATGGTCAGTGGTGAGCACTATGACAATAAGATAACACTGAAAGAAATCCGCGCCGCAGGCGGTGGACTCCATGAAGCGATTTATAGCGATAGCGTCAATCAAGCCTTCAACAGACTGGCAGACCTCAGCATTCTCACTCACCAGAAAACAGGGAGCGGCCCTGGCATACAGCGGGCAATCGCCTTTAAATATGAGCGTTTCTATGAATATTTCATCGGCAAAAGACTGGCAGAACTGAGTGCTGACCAATTAGACAAGGTAGCATTTTATTTGCATCTGATCAAGCTAACCCCAGACAAACCATTTCTCTGGGGTGCAATCAGAAACGCTCTGCTGCAACAGCTTGATGCCGGAGATACTCAAACGATTACCATCCTCTGTTACTCGAACCATCAGCATGTGAAGGAGGTGAAGATTGACACCCTTCAGCGTGTGAAGGAGATGATGATTGACACCCTTACCAGTTATGGCGTGGATCAGCCGGAGCAAGTAGAGCCACTGCTCAGACGGTTTACTCCCATAGCGGAGAAGACCTCCAGCGTCCGACAAGCGCTTCAGTTTATCAGGCGATCAGGGAAAGCACCCGACACCGGCGCCCAGAATGCCGGGAAGATTGCCGCAGAGGTTGCCAGCAATCTTGGTTTCGTAGAGATATTACAGCGAGCGGGCCTCCAGCCTGATTCGGCGGTTCGAGCGGCGACAGTGCGCTTTGGCTATCTGCTCTGGAAACGGGATCGTCAGGCTGGTTTTGCGGTTTTAGACTATCTGGGCAAAGAGACGGCACGCCACCTCATCCCAAACCTGGCTGCGTTTGAATCGGCTTTAGGATTGTCGCTGATCATCATCTTTGACCATCCACATGATGGCGAAGTGCTGGAACATCTTCAGCACCTCTGGCATATGATCATCGGGCGCCTCCTTGGAATCAGCGAGTCTTCCAATCGCTTCAGCAGACTAGTGCGTAGTAGAATCCGCGAGAGCCTGTTCTCGTTCGCCATCAGCCTGGCTTTTCTCTGGATTAAACAACTTCCTGAAAACCTGCCCATCAGGGATCCCAGCTTCGAAGCGTTTTTCCACCGGAACGCAGCCGAGAAAGCCCTCTATCGCCGCTTAACCAGATATATTGACCCAACGGAAGGCGCCTATACGTACGAAGAGGTAAAACAGGATTTCCTGGCAGCCATCCCCATTATGGATGGGATCCTCCAGCCGGTGAGTTGCATTGGCTTGTCTGTCCACCTGGCCCGTAACCCCAGTGTCGCCCTGCCTTTGATGCGGGATCTCTTTGATGCTGCGGAAAACGCGCAGCCCCCGAATTTGTGGCTCACTGGTATCGCGTTCGCAGTAACGCCAGTCCTCGATACAAACCCAAATAATGATGAGGTATTTGAATGTTTCTTCGAGTTTATGGAGCGCTGCCAGCGCTATTACGCCAAGCCTGGGCACAGCGCCGCCTGGATTGATGTCGAAGACCCGCAAGCCATCTTTCTGGGACAATATATCTACTACGACTACAAACGGAGGGAGAGCCAGCGCAAGCAGGTCGCCCCCGACGACTGGCTCAAATCGCGTATTACCACCGCTCTGAAGCTGAAGAATGAAAAATTCTTCAAGCTGCTCCTGTCCGTTCATCTGCCGCTTGTTGCTTTTGAGATGGAGGCACCTCAGCCCGTATTCGACACGTTGGCCTTCTTTTTCAAAGAACGCCACCAGATTGCCGAGATGGGAAAACTTCTTTCCACCCTCCTGGGGCGGATGCGTACCCGCTACCCGGACGCAGTTGATGCATTTCTCGAAGAACAAAAGGCGCTGCTCTCGGACAAAGAACAACAGGCGCTAGCGGAGCTAGCGGAATTCCGTCTGCAAGTAATCACCAGCGAATCTCCCGAAAAAGTTGGCGATCTGCTTGGATTACGGCTGTTTCGCGTTGCCTTTTCCCTCTTGGTAGCCGATCAGCCGGTATTACGAGACAGGCTAATCGGCTTATTTGCGAGGGCCGCTGATTGTAAGAACTTGCGTGGCCTGATTGATTACTTACTTCGAGAAGTGATCAACGTGATCTATCAGGGCGAGGCACTACGGCAACCAAAGTAGCGCGTGCTGTTCTGGTACTTTTTAAGAAAGCGGGGGAGAAAGAATGGCTCGTGAGTTACGGAGGCAGATCTTAGAAATCCTCTACGAGGGAAAGGATGACCCGACCCTGGCACTCGATGAAGAAGATTTTGCTGAACGTTTTAGGAAACCCTTGCATGAGGTCAAGTCAGAAGTTGATAAACTTCAGAAAGATGGTCTGATCACGACCAGGATCAGGAGTGGCCCTACTCATACCTATCACTTCTTCGTTCTTACCCCGGCGGGAATCGAGGAAGCCGAAGGCCATCCAGTAAAACAACTTACGGTCTTCATCTCTTCTCCCAGGGATGTAATGAAGGAGCGTGAAGCGGCCATACGCGCCGTTCAGCACTGCAATGACCTCGCTTCCATTTCAAAACACTATGTCCTGAAGGCGCTCAGATATGAAACCGACGTGCCGCCAGAGGCCGGGGACGAGCCACAAATAATCGTGAACCGCTATATGCTGGAGGCAGGGAAAGCGGATATTTTTATCTGCATCCTCTCCCAGCGCATGGGAACCCCCGTGCTTGTTGAGAGTACCGGGAAGCACTATAAGTCAGGTACTGAATATGAGTTTATGAGCGCGTATGAGAGCCACCAGAAGCAGCGAAAACCTCACATCATGCTCTATCGGAAGCAGATAAACCGGCTCCCGAAAGACCTGGACAGGGAACAATGGGAACGGGTAAACGAGTTCTTCAATCAATTCGAAGGAGGACCGTCTGCACCCCTGAAGGGACTCTACAAGCCCTATCCAAAGACAGAAGAATTTGAGACGCTCCTCTTCCACGACCTGATCACCCTCCTTGACGAACACTTTCTTGATTAAGGAAAAATGGGCTGCACTCCCACGCCCAACCAGGCACACGACTGACGGATCGAGTTCTGCGGATACGCTGGCTTGACGATCTGGGTCGCCTGCGCTGCCCTGGCGCTGCTGACAGAGCGCCGTTGTGATGGGTAGAATATCGCTGTTTTCACACCGTTCAGGATGGAGCAGGCGCCTGCTCCGTTTATCGTAAAAGTGGTGGAACCAATGAGCGACAATCCTTTTGTGGGCACCTGGAGGCTGGTGTCGGTAGAGAGCCGCACGGCAGACGGGCGCGTGCGCTACCCCTATGGACGCGACGCGCAGGGCTATATCATCTATTCTGCCGAGGGCACGATGTGCGTGGCGTTTATGGCGGCGCACCGCCCGCGCTTTGCCAACGCCAACGACGCTGCGGAGGGCACGCCAGAGGAACTGGCGGCGGCAGGAAAGCTGTATGTGTCGTATGCTGGGCCGTATGAGATTCAAGACGATGGGACGATTCATCATCACGTGGAGGTGAGCTTCTTTCCCAACTGGATTGGCAGCGTGCAGGAACGGCTCTATACTTTCGAGGGCAATCGCCTGACACTTTCAACTCGCCCGGTGCTGATTCGGGGGCTGGAGCGCAGTTCGCATCTGGTCTGGGAGCGGGTGAGCTAGAGAGATGCTGAGAGCATGAATGAATTTGGGAAGAAAGATCAGCCTGGTAACGTGCCTCTGGACCTCTATGATGTATGGTGGTCCAACCAGAGTCATACGAAGAAAGAAGAAAGAATGGGGTTTGACGTTGTTGGCTTCCTCAAGGAGAAGGGACTGGAGGTCGTAGATAAGCGCGAGGCGGGCGGGGCGCTGTGGGTCGTTGGTGGGCAGGAGCTAGCGCCAGTGATGGAGCAACTGAAGGCGCAGGGCATCGCTTTCACTTTTTCGCAAAACGGTGGCCGGGCGAGCAAACACCGGCCCGCGTGGTTCAGCAAGTCGAAAGGGGCACAGGCAACGTAAGCGCCCCCTGCTCTGCGCAATGAACGAAGAAAGAAGAAAGTATAGGCGCCCTCTTTCCAGAACGACTTACTTCTTTCTTCGTAGTAGTGTGATGTTCATGTAACATTCCCGCTGCACCGAGCGTTCTTGCTTTGTGGTAGAAATGAGCGAACAGGACAGCCACACACGCAAAGGCGAGAACGAAACGAAGAAAGAAGAAACCTGTTCGTGAGAGAATCCAAGGAGTACACTATGGCTGAGCAGATGGAGCGCCAGGCGCCGATGGTGCATATTCGCTATCACGGGCAAAGCTGGCGTCTCGCGGCAAGCGACCTGGATGTGGGCGTGGCGTCCAGTGATGACGAGATCAAACAGGCGTTAGCGCGACAGTTTGAGATTCCGCTGTCGGGGCTACGGCCATATGTCGTGGAGCGACACGCCAACGGGAATATAACCGTGCGACCTGAAGCAGTCTTTGGGTGAAATCCCCAGGAGGGACAGGGCTGGAGGGTCGCAGAGGCCGACCTTCCAGCCCTGAGTTTTTTGTAGCAATTGAGGTGAAGTCCACATGAGTGAAAAGGATCTTCGTCTGGCGCTGCTCAACACGTTGTTGACGACGCCGCACCGCGAGCTTGCCGCCCTTGCGTCCATGCACAAGGAGATGATTACGCAAGACCCGCGCTTCTACGTGCAGTTGGCGGCCTGGTACGCGAACCAGGGTGATGTGCGCGACCACAAGGAAATGTTTGTGATCCAGCTCTGTCTCTCGCAGTTTGAGGGACACCGCGACGTGGGTCTGGCCTTGCTGCGGCAGCTTCCACCCTATCAACTGGCGCGTGTGGTGGACTTCATCAAGGGACAAAAGGTCACCAAGCGTGTGCCCAAGGCCGACGCGAAGGGCAAGGGACGGCCCGGCAGGGACGCCGGGGGTACAAAGGGCAAGGCGTTGAAGGGGCGTGCAGCACGCGCCGCGCGACGTGCAGCAGACCAGGCGGTCAAGGCTGGCGTGGTGGGGGCGCAGCCCCTCAAGGCGGGCAAGGCGGAGAAGAAGACCGAGCAGGTGGGGTTGTTCGTCAACGTCCCGCGCTCCATGCGCACCGAAGTGACGCGCTATCTGCGCGAGCGCGAGGCGCACCCTGGGCGGCTGGATTCGGCCATCTTGAATGCGCGTGAGGCCATGAAGCGGCTCTATGCCGGTCTGCACATTGAGCCTTCCAAGCGAGCGCAGGCGATTCTCTTCGAGGATAACCCTCCAGAGGACAGCGTGCTCTACGCGGTGAAGCAGATCGCCAGGGCGACCGATCCGGCGGAGCAGGCGCGGGCCATTGCGGAGCACAAGATTCCCTACCGCGTGGCGGCGTCCTTGATCAAGAAGATGACGCCAATGGTGCTGGCGGCGCTGGTCAACGCCATGAGTCCGCAGGAGGTCATCAACAACGTGGCCTCGCTGAAGGAGCGCGGGGCGATGGACAACGCCGACATCAAGAAGCTGATTGACGCCAAGCTGGAGGCGGCCAAGAAGGACAAGCGCGTCTCCGCGTACAAGGCGAAGGTGGCCCTGGAAGCGGCAGACGCGACGGGCGAACTGGCCGAGCAGTTGGAGGAGATCACCGAGACGCAGGTGAAGGCCAAGGGGTCCATCAAGCGCCCAACATCTCTTCTTATAGATAAGTGTGTGGTTGGAGATACGCTCGTCTGCACCGAGCATGGCTTGCTGCCTATCGAGAGCCTTGTTCCGCCAGTGCGGTTAGGAGTCCGTGAGATTGGCCTGGATTTGCAGGTAGCCACACGTTCAGGTTCAGCTACAGCGACACATCTGTATTTGAATGGAACGAAGCCGGTTCGCTATCTGGAAACAGAGAAGGGCTATCGGTTGGGGGCGTCACTGAATCATCCTGTGTTGTGCTACCAATCCGCCACTGCGACGTTGGAGTGGCGCGAGGCGGGTACATTGCAGCCAGGTGATTATGTTGCCCTACGGCGCAACACGCGCAGCTTCGGGCATGCTGTCTCATTCTCTAGCTACAAGGCGAAGACTCCCTACCAGCCTTCAGAAGCGCCTCTCCGTGTGCCGGATAGCATGTCTCCTGAACTGGCGCGTTGGGTGGGCTATGTCGTTTCGGAGGGCCGAATTCATATACGGCCTGCGTTTGTTGAATTTATCAACAGCGATGAGCAGCTTGTCACAGACTTTTGCGAATTAACGGTTGCGCTGTTTGGCATCCAACCGCGCATTGAGAGCTACAATGGCTCCAAGAGGGTCATTGTGCCTTCTGAAGAGTTGCTTCATTTCTTGGATGAAGCAGTTGGATTCAGAAAGAGTCGGTCACGCGATTGCAAGGTTCCGTTGTCTGTGTTGATGTCCCCTGAAAAGACGCAACGCGCGTTTCTCCGAGCCTATTTCGCAGGCGATGGTGGCTTGATGAGCCGTGAGATGGGTGTGCTAGCTGCGACTTCAGCATCCGAACACCTCTTGCGGACTATTCAGGTTATGCTGCTCAACTTTGGCATTGTCAGCCGCTTGAAGCCCACAACAAGCTTTGCGACAAACGGCTCTGGTATTAGACGGGAGTATTGGCGGTTGACAATTGGCGGTAGCGATGCCGAACGCTTTCTATCTCAGGTTGGCTTTGCTTCTGAGATAAAGCATGAAGCTGTGGCTATCTCCGTTGCAAACGGGCATACACTAACCTGGTCAGCCCGTTGGGATTCCATCCCAGAGTTGGCAAGTGTGATTGTGGCATCCAAGCCGGGCATGCAGAGTGAACTGCGCCAGGCATTCCCTACAGTTGCCTGCTTTAAGGGCAATGCAAAAGGTGATCGTGTGCCAGCAGACCTTCTGCCCCGCATGTTGGTTACGGTACCCTCAGTTGGTGAGCTTGGCAGCATCCGTGAGATTGCCGAGTCGCAGCTTTTCTTGGATAAGATTGCTGGGATCACAGAAGGCGAGGAACCAGTATACGATCTATGTGTGCCTGGGGACCATTCGTTCATCAGCAATGGCATTGTGAGCCACAATTCAGGGTCCATGCACGAGGCCATCGAAGTTGGTCGCCAGCTTGGGGCGATGATCTCGGCCATCTGCGAAAGCGGCCTGTTCGCTTACGCCTTTGACTCGGCGGCGTATCCCGTCAAGGTCAAGGGCACCAGCCTGGCCGACTGGGAGAAGGCACTGGCGGGCATCAACGCTGGCGGCAGCACGTCGTGCGGCGTGGCGCTGGAGTGGATGCGCAAGAAGGGCGAGCGGGTGGAGCAGATCATCATGGTGACCGATGAGGGCGAGAACGTCGCGCCGCTCTTTAAGGACGCCTATGAAGCCTACGCTCAGGCACTCAACGTGCGGCCTGATGTGGTCTTCGTCAAGGTTGGCGGGTCCAGCGCGCATCTGGAGAAGGTCTGCAACGACCTGGGCGTCACGGTCAGGCCGTTTGAGTTCAAGGGCGACTACTACGCGCTGACGAACCTGATTCCGCTGCTGACGCGGCCTTCAATGGTAGACTTGCTCATGGAAATCATGGACTACCCGCTGCCAGAGCGGAGGGTTGCGTAGATGGCGGAAATTAACGAGCTTGACGTAGCGTTTGTTGTGGACACCACCGGCAGCATGGGCGGGTTGATTTCGGCAGCCAAGCAGCAGATGGTGAACATGATGTATGAACTGCTGAAGGCTGCCGAGGTGGACCTGCGGTTGGGGGTGGTCGAATACCGCGACCATCCCCCGCAGGATAAGCTGCCGTTTCGGGCGCATCCATTTAGGGGGAGCCTGAAGGAGGCCCAGAAGACGATCAACGCGCTCAAGCCAGAAGGCGGCGGCGACGGGCCAGAATCGGTGCTGGATGGAGTCAGCGCGGCGTGCAGCCAACTGGCCTGGCGCAAGCACGCGCGGCGTATCGCTGTCCTGGTGGGCGACGCGCCGCCGCATGGCGTGGGCGGTGGTGGCGATGCGTTCCCCAAGGGCTGCCCGTGTGGGAAGACGGTGGAGAGCGTGACGGCTGAAGCTGAAACGGCCCGCATCGTTGTCTACGCGCTGGGGCTGACGCAGGATAAGCACATGATCGAGGCGTTTACGCGGCTCAGTACGATGACCGGCGGCGAGTTCTTTGCTGCCGGGCAGGGCAGCCAGGCCATTGAGCGGCTGAAGGAGATTCTTGTAGCCGAGTTTGGCAACCTGGAGTTTGATCGCAAGGTGCTTGCCGAGCACGAGGCCAAGCCTGATCTGATGATAGACGACCTGGCCGAGCGGCTGGAAAGCAGCCGCCCAAGGGTGGCGGCGTCCATCAGCCGGTTAGGGTCGCGGGGGCTGCTGCAATGGGTATTGACGACATCCTCAACAAACTAGAGGCGGCGGAGCAAGACTTTCTTCTTTCTTCGTTATTAGCGCCAGTGCTGCCGGGTCAGCCGGTCATGGTGCGCGTTGCGGGGGTTCTGTGCCAGTTGCGGGCGGATGACCCGAAGTTCGAGGGCTGGGCCATCCTGCGCCCCCTCTCCAGAGAGCAGGCGAAGATCGAGCGCCCGGCAAGCCTGGCAGAAGTGGCGGCGTATCTGGGGCTGTTCCCTGCGGTGCGGCTGATTGCGCTGGCACGCAAGGGGCGGCGCTGGTCAGCGCTCCCGGCGCACCGGGGCGATACACGCTTTCGTCTGAATGGGCCAGTGCCAGTGCTGCTGGCGGAAGAGGGCATCGAGCCGTTTGATGTGGTGGTAGCCCGCTTTGATGGGCGACTGTTCTGGTACGAGCGGCGCGACAGCCGACATAATCCGGCGCTGGCGGCCTATCTGCGCCAGGCGTTCAACGAGCAAATCGCGCCGGAGAAGTTGCAAAAGAAGGGGCTTTCGGCGGAGGAACGCGCCGCTTATGCCGAAACCTGGAAAGCCATCGAAGAAGCGCGGCGCAACTCGGTGGAGGGCAAGCTGGCGGAGGCGCTCTCTCACGCGGGCGGCAAGATGCTCTCGTTTCTGGAGCGGGCCGATGTCTACACCGTGATGTATCAGGTAGGGAACCAGCGGCACGTCAGCACCGTGCGCAAGGATGATCTGACGGTGATGACGGCGGGCATCTGCCTGGCCGGACATGACCGCGACTTCGACCTGACGAGCCTGGTAGGGGTGCTGCGCGAGTCCAGAGCGCGCCATGTGCCGCGCGTGGGCGAGAACGCCGACATCAGCGAGGAATATTATCGGCGGGTGCATCCGCCGAGGAGAAATTGAGTTGCTTGTAGCCCCGGCCTCCGCCTGCCCTTTGTCTTAGGGTGCCGGGCCGTCCCTGCTCACCAGCAGGGACGCCGATGCTACGAGCATCCGCCCAGGAGAAATTGAGCCTGTACCATGTTTCAACAACCGTTTCGCTGGAATATTCAGCGGCGCAACGAGTTAGGCGGCTTGCTGGATGGCCCGGAGGCAGAAACGTATCCGGGCTTTCTGGATGATCTGCTGCTTTGCTGCGCCAAAGTGATCGGCTACTCAGATGACAGCGACCTGTATTTTGTGGGCAGGTCGCCAGAGAGCCTGTTTGACCATCTGAGCGGCTTGCTGCTGGATTCAACCTGGGCTGATCGCCTGCGCCTGGTGCAGTTCTCCATGCGATGGTGGACCGAGGACGAGATACGCGAGAAGCACCCCGGCGCAATTGAAGCTATGCGCGACTATCTGAGCGACCTGGAACTCAGCCCAAAAGCGCTGCTGAAGCGCGAGCGCCCGGCGGCATTTGTGGACCTGATCGCCTATGGGGAGACGCTGGGCAATTTGGTGAAGCTGCTGCATCGCTGGTCCAAAGAAAGCGGCGTGGAGTGGGAAGCTGTCCAGCGCAAGCTGCGGCTGGTGGGCATCACGCGGAAGGAGAAGCCCAGCCCGAAGGCGTGGCGCTGGTGGCAGCACGCGGAGTGGCTGCCCATTCTGGAGCGCAGTAATATCAAGAACCTGGCCGTTGGCAATATGTTCTGGTCGTATCTGGGGAACATCCAGCCCAAGGTGACAATCTCACACGCGCCTGACCGCTGGGCCAGGGAAGACCTGCTTGGCCCCAATTGGCATGAAGATCACTTGAAGGCGCTGCGGCTGGCGGTGCAGGTGTTTGATCTGGGCTGCGCCAGGGAGCGCAGGCTGGCCTTTGCCCGCGCCATGAGCGAGGAGCGTGCCATGATGTATCCCTGGTTTCGGGAACTGGCGCAAGAATTTTCCACCGCCTCAAAGCGGATGGTCGTGAGGCACGCCTCCCGTCATCACTAGGAGGTATCAGCGATGGGGGAAGAAACTCCAGCAGCGAATACCCGGCTTATTGAGCGGTGGCAAGGAGCAGAAGCGGCAGTGGTCCATTTTCTCGAAGAAGCCTATATTCTGACGGGCACGCGGCGCGGGCTGGTCTGGCTGCTGCGCTGCCATCGGCCAATGCTAGGCACGCCGGACTCGGTGGAGACTGACTGGAAGTGGGCCTTGCGCCGCGAGGAGCGCTATGGGGATGTGGTGGGCTTTTACCACACGCACCCGCCCAGCGCCGGGCCGCGCCCCAGCCCGCGCGATGTGCGCACCATGCGGGCGTGGTGCAGTGCCTTTGGCAAGCCGATGCTGGGCGTGATTGCGGCAGGCGAGCAGATCAAGACGGTGCGCTTTACCGAAGATCAGGGGTTCATGCTGCCCATCACGGAGATGTTTGCGCGTGGGCAGATTGTGGTCGTGGAAGGGGCAGAGCGTGGTTAATACTTTCTTCTTTCTTCGTATTCAGAAGGGAGTGGTATGGCAGACCCATTTTTGCACGAAGCCCTGTATCGGGGCAAAGAAGCGATAGAGCGGCTGGGTAAGGCACGGCTGGTGATCTGTGGCGCGGGGGCGCTTGGCTCGCATCTGGTGGATAATCTGGTGCGGCATGGCGCCAAGCTGCTCATGGTGATTGACCAGGACCGCGTGGAGCAGCACAACATCGGCACGCAGGTCTATGACCAGGGCGACATCGGCGCGTACAAAGCCGATGTGATGCGTGCCCGCTGCTTTCGGGCGGCTGGCGTGGAGATTGAGGCGGTAGCGAAGCAGTTGACGGATAAGAATATCGCCAAGCTGCTGCGCGGGGCCGATCTGGTGGTGGATGCGTTCGATAATTCTGCTTCGCGCCGCCTTGTGACCGAGCACTGCCGCGACCAGAAGCTCACCTGCCTGCATCTGGGACTGAACGCGGATTATGGCGAGGTGATCTGGAACGAGGCGTATCGCGTGCCCAACGATGTCGTAGAGGGCAACGCCTGCGAGTATCCGCTGGCACGCAACCTGATTCTGTTTATCGTGGCGATAGGCAGCGAGGCGGCGCTGCGCTTCCTGCTGGCGAACGAGAAGCGCAACCACTCGTTTACGCTGGGCGATCTTTCGATCAACCGAGAGGAGTAGCTGACAGCCGCAAGCGCACCAGCAGATCATTGAGCGCCTCTTTTGCGGCTGGCGCTGGCCCTTCGGGGAGCGTGGTGGCTTGATAGGCGGCCTCCAGGTCGTTGCGCAGCCGCTCGTATTCCCCCTGGTAAAAGGCTAGATCAGCATCCGGCAGCAACCCTTGTTCACCACCGGCCAGCTTGCGTGCCACCAGATCGGGGATATACGGCAGCTTGAAGGTGTCGTTGAGGCGCAGCAGGTTGGCCTCCACCTCGCCCGTTTGCATCAGATAGGTGCCCGTCAGCAGCACGCGGAAGATATACAACAGCGGCTTGACGCGGTGCGGGTTGTCTTTGAGAAAGAGCTTCCATTGCGTCTCGGCAAAGCCAAAGTAATGATGGCTGTGGTGCCGCGTGATGCACTGGCGGCCAATCGCCTTGAGTTCCTCGTGCGCGGGCGAGGTCCGCAGCACCAGCGGCGAATACAACTGCTCCAGCGCGTTGCCGTCTTTCTTAAGAAGCAGCAGCAGAAACTTCTTCAGGTCATGCGTGACCAGATCAATCTCGATGCCCTGCTGCGTGTAGGTCCGCTCAACGCTCTCGCGCCCGGTGCCCAGGCCAACGACTTCGCTCACGGGCAGCAGATGAGCGCCGCGCACGTCGTAATCCGAATCGGGCGAAGGAAAGCCGTAGACGTGCGCGCCAGTGATGGTGGCAAAGAGCAGCGGATAGGGCTGCTTTGTTAATTCTTCCTGTAAAACTTCTTCAGAGGTCATGGATACTCCTTTCGTTCAGCAGGCATCTCTGTGGCGCGGGCTGCCAGCCCGCGCGTGTCTGTCAGTTGCTATCCAGGCTAATTGGCATGCGCCGCACCCCACTCCGCCCCGGCGGGCTGGCAGCCCGCGCTACAAGCGCCTGTAGCCCCGGCCTCCGCCTGCCCTTCTGTCTTAGGGTGCCGGGCAAGTCCCCGCCAGAGACGGCGGGGCTACAAACTACGATAGCACCATGCTGCGGCGCACGCGAATCAGAAAATCGTTGGCTTTCGCATAGTCCGGGCGCTCTGGGAGAGTGGTGGTGGCGAAGGCGGTGTCAAAGGTTTTATGCAGGCTGAGCCTCCAGGCGTTGACCTCTTCCCAGGGCACTTCGCCGCGCCGGATGGACAGCAAGCGCTCGCGGTGCTGCTCCACGCGCACCGGCACATAGCCCTCTTCCAGCGCCGTGATGCCCGCAAGCAGCAGGCGAATCAGGTGCATGGCGTGCTTCATCTTGATGGCGCCTTTGGTGCGCAGGTCTTGCTCCAGCTTCTTGAACTGCGACATCACATAGCCATTGTAGGTCTGGAAGATCAGCTTCGACAGAAAGCTGGCGCGCATCGCCAGCAGTTCCTCGGCCAGCGGCGCGGCGTGCTCCACCAGCGGCGTATAGAGGCATTCCAGAATGTTTGGGTTAGCTTTCAAGGCCAGCACCAGGAAGCGCTGCACCTCCCAATAGCACTCTTGTGTTTCCTGCTTTTCCACCTGCTCCGGCGCACCATAAAGCGACCACTGCATCTCGGCGGGCGCAACATAGATGCCGCGCCTGTCGGTGTCTGAGCTTTCTTTGTCCAGCCCATACGCTCTGGAGCCAAGGATGCAGCGATAGATGAGGTGTGGCGCTGGGTCGAAGTCGGTGGCTTCTGGCTGGAACAGATCACCGCTTTGCACGTGCTTGCGGATGGCAAGCTCCTGGCGGTGCAGGTTATATTCGCTGCCATCCAGAAAGCGCACGCGGTAGGCGTGGGTGTTATCTACGGGCGCTTTGATGATTTCGCCCACCGCGCCGCGCGGGTAGAAGACCTCGCCGCCTGAGCCTTTAATTTCCACGCTGGTGACGATTTGCGTGCCCACTGGAACGATGAGATGGTAGTTGATGGGCGTCTGTTTTTCCACTGGCAACCTCCGAGTTTGAAGCGCAAGAAGCGGATAGCGTGCAGCGTTCTTGTAACTTATCATGTGCTTGAGCGAAAGATCATTAAAGACCGCTCTTGCAGGAAAGGACCACTACGCGCATGGCACAGCGACGCTTCCGCTTTGGCATTATTGATGAAAGCTCCCAGACCCGCGAGCATCTTATACAGAACGCGCAGCAGGCCGAGCGCCTGGGCTACTCAACGTTTTTGATTCGCGATCATTTTATCCAGGGGGACTTTCTGCACCAGTTGGCGCCCATCGCCACCCTTGCCACCGTTGCGGCGGTCACAAGCACCCTGCGTATAGGCACCCTGGTCTTTGATAACGACTACCGCCACCCGGCGCTGCTGGCTAAAGAAGCCGCCACGCTCGATTTGTTATCGGGCGGGCGCCTGGAGCTTGGCCTTGGCGCGGGCTGGCTGCAAGAGGAATACGAGCAGACGGGCATTCCTTTCGAGTCGCCGGGCACGCGCATTGAGCGCATGCAAGAAAGCATCCAGGTGCTGAAAGGACTCTTTGCCGCTTCACCTTTCAGCTTTCAGGGTAAGCACTATCAGATCACCAATCTGGACAGCTTCCCCAAGCCGGTGCAGCAGCCCCATCCGCCGCTCTTGATTGGCGCGGGCGGCAAGCGCATGCTGACCATCGCCGCGCAAGAGGCTGACATTATTGGCATCCTGGCCTCTGCCATCCCCAATGGCGTGATAGAAGATATTCCCACTGATCGCCTCGCTTCCAGTGTTGCTCAGAAAGTTGCGCTGATACGGCAGGCCGCAGGCGAGCGGTTTGATCAGATTGAGCTAAGCATGGTTCTGAACATTGTGCCTGCCAGCCATCAACAGCACGTGGCAGAAAAGGTGATCGTAGAGCAAGGCTGGAAAGGCATTGGGGTTGAGCAAGTGCTGGAGATGCCATCGTATGCTATCGGCTCGGTTGAGCAGATGGCTGAGAAGCTGGTGCTCTTGCGCGAACGCTTTGCCCTTTCGTATTTCGTGATTTCAGATGCGTCTATAGAAGCCTTTGCGCCGGTTGTCGCGGCGCTCACCAGGGATGACAGCCCGAATACTACCACACCTCTGTACTCCATTTAATGGACGTACAGAAGTGCTAAAGTGTCGCATGAGAGCCTGCCGCTTGTAGCACCGGCCTCCGTGCCGGGAAGCGGGCCGGAGGCCGGTGCTACAAGCGGATTATAGTTAGCCAGGTTATGAGCCGGTCTGCTGCACCGCGTCAATCAACTGCGGGAGCAGCAGGTAGGCATCTGGCGTGCCCCAGCCAGAAACAGCGTCCCAGCCGGTAGCAGCCTGGAAGCCAGTGACGCCATTCAAGCCGTTTCCGCCTTTGGTGACGTCATGGAAGCCCTGGCCCGCAAGCTGATATAACCCAGGATTCAGGAAGCCGAGCGGCTTGCCCGCCATCTGGTTGGCAATGGCGATCAACCCGGCCCACTGCGGAGCGCTGGCGCTGGTGCCGCCAATCGCGGACCACTGAGGCAGGCCACCAACAGACAGATAAAAAGGGAAGTTGACCGCCGCGCCCCAGGCAACATCGGGAAGCCCGCGCTTGCCGTTCAGAGCGCTCTGGTTGGGCAGGTTCTTTTGCCACTCCGGTTCGTTGTAAATCGTGCTGACGCCGCCGCCACCAGCGCCGCCCAGTTCATTCCAGATGCGCTCGCTGCCATAGAGTCCGGTGTCATTTTTGAGGGAGAGTTTGGTGCCGCCAACGGCTGTCACCAGCGGGTCAGAGGCAGGCCAGCCCACCGTTTGAACGTTGAAATCGCTGTTGAGGTCGCACGTTTTGTCGGTAGCGCCATCATCGCCAGACGAGGCAATCATGGTGATATGCTCCTGAACGGCGCGCTGAAAGACTTTCTGATCGTATTCCTGCATCAATGCCTGCCCGCCGCCGTTATCCTGCGTGCAGGCGTCCGGTCCCACCAGCGTCCGCTCTGAAGCGCCAAAGCTCATGGAGATGATATTGCCCAGCTTGTGATCCATCGCGTAGGTGGAAAGCTGCTCAAACTCTGGGAAGCCCTGCACGCCTTCTGTTTCGGATGTTGGGCTTTCCAACAGGACAATATTGGCGCCTGGAGCGATGGCATGCGCCCATTCGACATCAAGCGTGGTTTCGCCTGCCCAACCTAGCTGATCGCTGTTGCTGAGGTCAAAGTTGATGGCTCCTAGCGGCGCGATGATGTCAAATTTTGGTGGGTCGGGTAGGCCAAAGGTTTGATCAAAGGTTGTCAGATCATCTTTGATGGTTGGGCTGCCAAACGAGTCAATGATAACGATGGTCTGGCCCTTCCCATCGAAGCCTTTCGCGTAGAGCGCGGGCAGATCGTAGAAGGTCTGCACCTGCTCTGGCGTGAAGCAGCCGCCCGGTGCTGCTGAAAGATTGCATGTCTGCAAAGCGAGGAGAGATAAGAGGTCGTCGGGCTTGAAAGGACTGGGCAGATTTGGTGCCGTTTGGGTCGGTTTTGGTGTGAAGGTTGCCGTTGGTTTTGGCGCGGTGGTGCTTTGGCCCTGGTTGCCTATTGCGCAGGATGAAAGCAGCAGCAGCGCCCCAAACAGGCCGGCCACGCGCCAGAGCGCGGCCAGGTGTGCTGGCTTTGTGATGCGTAGATTACGAACGTTCATCAACATGTGGGTGAAGTGTTTCTTCCAAGCGGAAAATACAATCGCCCTTCCCCTTTCCTGATTACAGATAACATGCGACTGGTATTGTTCGCATGGAGAGTATTCGAGGCTTGTATCAAGGATAACATGGCAGCCAGGGGTACGCCAGTGAGCGAGGTCACAAAACCGAGGGTTTTTCCTTTGCTCGCATGATGCGCTGCATGGCCCAGAGCGAGATGCCCTGGAGCGCGAGCGCCGCTGCAATGGCCGCGAGAAACGCCAGGGCGATGCCTGCTGGCTCCAGCAGCAGCGACAGCAGCAAAAAGAAGCTGGCAAAGCCGAACAGCCCCAGCAGCAGCCCACGCAGCACGTTGATGGCCGAGGCCGCGCCCTGCAAACGATGGGCAAAGATGGTCAAGATGCTGACATAGAGCGGGAAGGGCGCGAGCAACCCGGTGAGGCGCGGGCCGAGCGTCGAGGCTAAGCCGGTAAGCAGGAGGATGAAGGCCGTTGCCAGCACCATTCTGGCGGGCAAGTCCCAGCGCGGCGGCGAGATGGTTTTCGCTGCAAAAGTGGCGGTGTCTTTGGGCAGGAGCAGAAACGCCAGGGCCAGCGCAACGATGGCCGCCAGAAAGAGCAGGGGCAGCGGGAGCGTGAGATATTGAAGGACAACGGTGCAGGCGGCAAACGCCAGAACGCCTGCCAGGAACGCCACGAGCCAGTTACAACGCAAGGCGACCCAGCCGTAGGTCAGGCAAAAGGCAGGCTGGGAGAGCGTGCCGGTTAAGGTGCCCAGCGCCGCCGCTGCCGCAAACGCTGTGCCGTGACTGAGCGCCAGGAAAAACGTTACCGGCCCGGAGGTGAGCGGCAGCGCGACCAGCCAGCCGCTCACCGATGGCCCCCAACGCCGCCCAGCCAGGCTTGCCAGGCCAATCAAAGTTGGCGTCAGAAGCAGTTTTAGGAGAAGTGTATCCAAGGTGTTACTTCTGATTCAGCGCGGCGCGCACATCTTCAATGGCTGGCGCGACGGAATGCGGCTTGCCAACGGTGCGCTGGGCGCTCTTGATGTCTTTCAGGCCGTTGCCGGTGGCGACAATGATCACGCGATCTTTTGGCCCAATCAGCCCGGATTCTCGCGCAGCCAGCACGCCCGCTAGCGAGGTGACGCCCGCTGGCTCGGCAAAAACGCCAGTGGCGCGGGCCAGGCGCGGGATGGCCGAAAGAATGGCGTCGTCGCTGACTTTGACATAGGCACCGCCAGAATCTTTTACGGCGCGCAGGGCTTTGGTAGTGTTGCGCGGCTGCCCGACGGCGATGCTGTCGGCCAGGGTGTTTGCCGGAACAGGCTTGAGCGGCTGGCCGGTGCTGAAGCTCTCGTAAATGGGCGCGGCGCCCTCGGCCTGGACGCCCAGCAGACGCGGCAGGCGGTTGAGCACGCCCAGTTCTTTCATCTCCATCAGCCCCTTCCAGATGCCCGCGATGGTGCAGCCATCTCCAACCGCGACGGCCAGCCAGTCGGCCATGTCGTCCTGAAGCTGCTCGCCCACTTCCAGGCCACAGGTCTTCTTGCCCTCCACCAGATAGGCGTTGATGGCACAGTTGCGGTTATACCACCCAAACTCGGCGGCGGCGTCCATCGCCAGATAATACGCCTGATCATAGGAGCCGCGCACCGCGAAGACCGTCGCGCCATAGACGAGCAACTGCGTGATCTTGGCTTCTGGGGCGGTTTCGGGCACGAAGATGAAGGCGCGCAAGCCCATGTTGGCGGCAAAGCCCGCCAGCGATGAGGCGGCGTTGCCGGTGGAGGCAACGCTGATGGTATCGCGGCCCAATTCTGCCGCTTTGGTGACGCCAATGGCGGAGGCGCGGTCTTTGAAGGAGCCGGTAGGGTTGCGCGTATCGTCCTTGACGTAGAGGCCACCCAGCCCAAGCTCGCGGGCAAAGTTCGGGTAATGATAAAGCGGCGTCATACCAAGCTGGAGGGTGGGCAGGCGCGAGGCGCGCCCAACGGGGAGAACGGGCAGGTAGCGCCAGATGCTCTGGCGCTGGTCCTGGGCCAGCGACGTTTTGTTGAGTTCGCCTTTGGCGTGGTCGTAGTCGTACTCCACGTCCAGAATGCCCTCGATGCCGCAGGCCGGGCAGGTGTAGAGGTCGGGCTGCTCGTCGTAGTGCTTGCCGCACTTGACGCAGCGCAATCCGGTGACGTTGGTTCTAGTTTTAAGCATTGGCTTCTCTTTTCTGCTCAGCAAGATGTTCCTTGAAGAAAGCCAGCACGCGCTGCCAGGAGTCCTGGGCAGCGTCGGCATTGTGGTTGCGGCTGGTATCGTTAAAGAATGAGTGCTTTGCGCCGGGGTATATCTTGATGTCGTGAGGGATGTTGTACTGCGTGAGCGCCTGGTCTAGCCTGTCTCCAGCCTTGGCGGTGAAGTCGTTGCTGGGGTAGGAGCCAACCACCGGGCAGGCACGCTTGACGGCTTCCAGCGGCGGGTTTTGCCCATAGTACGGCGCGATGGCTTTCAGCCGATCATCGGCGCAGGCCCAGGCGACGGCAAAGCTCCCGCCCATGCAGTAGCCAACCGCGCCAATGCGGTTGGCATCGGCAAAGGATTGCTCGCTGAGAAAGGTGAGCGAGGCTTTGAGGTTCTGGATGCCTTCGTGCTCAAGCGGGTTGGAGCGCATACTGCCAAAGAAGCGGAACATGCACATGATCTTGTTGCGGCCCCGGAACAGGTCTACGGCCAGCGCCGCGTAGCCTTCGTTGGCAAAGCGGCGGGTGATGTCTTTGATGTTTTCGTTGAGGCCAAAGGCTTCGTGAATGACGACCACGCCGGGGAATGGCCCATCGCCCTCTGGCCGCGCCAGATAGCCCTCCATCTGGCCCGCGCTGACCGGAACCGAAACCGTTTCTGCTACAATGCTCATCTGCACTCCTTTTCTGTGCTACAAGGTTGCTCGTTTGAGAAAGCGCCCGTTTCCGGCGCGGCCAATAAATGTGCCTTCCTCGACAATGACTTCGCCGCGCAAGAGGACGGTGCGCACCGAGCCGTTGATTTTGGTGCCCTCGTAAGGATTGTAGTCCACGTGCATATGGTGCGTGGCGGCGCTGAGCACTTCTTCGCGGTTGGGGTCAAAAAGCACGAGATCAGCATCGCTGCCAACCGCAATGGTGCCCTTACGCGGGTAGAGGCCAAAGAGCTTGGCCGGGCGCGTGGCGACCAGATCAACAAAGTGCTGAAGATCAAAGCGCTTGCCGCCAACACCTCCAGTGTAGATCAGCCCCACGCGCGTTTCAATCCCTGGCAGGCCGTTGGGAATCTTGGAGAAGTCGTTGCGCCCCAGGTCTTTTTGACCCTTGAAGTAGAAGGGGCAGTGATCGGTAGAGACGGCATCCAGGTCGCCACGCTCCAGCGCGGCCCAGAGCGCGGCGGCATCGGTCTGCTTGCGCAGCGGTGGCGTGCAGACGTATTTGGCGGCCTCGAAGTCGGGCAGGTCGTATTTCTCTTCGGAGAGGAAGAGGTACTGCGGGCAGGTTTCGGCCCAGACCGGCTCGCCTCGCGCCCGCGCCTGGATGATTTTATCCAGCGCGGCGGCGCAACTGACGTGGACGATGTAGACGGGCGCTCCTGCCAGCTTCGCCAGCGTGATTGCGCGTTCGGTGGCTTCGCCCTCCAGCATGGCCGGGCGCGTGTGCGCGTGATGCGCCGGGCCGGTCTGCCCGGCGGCGACGGCTTCGCGCACCAGCAGGTCAATCACGCAGCCATTTTCGGCGTGGACACAGACGAGCGTGCCCAGGTCCGCCGAGCGGCGCAGCACTTTGTAGATGGTTTCATCGTCCACCATGAAGGTATCGGGATAGGCCATGAGCAGCTTGATGCTGGTGACGCCCTCGCGCACCAGATCAGCCAGCGAATGCTCTGGCGCGCTGCTCAGATCGGTGATGGTGATATGGAAGCCATAATCAATGGCGGCTTTGCCCTGCGCCTTGCCATGCCAGGTTTCCAGCGCGTAGGCCAGCGTTTGCCCGCGATACTGGTTAGCGAAATCTATGATCGTGGTGGTGCCGCCGCAGGCCGCCGCAATCGTGCCGGTGGCGAAATCGTCCGAGGAATGCGTGAGCGGCAGGGGCAGATCGAGATGGGTATGCACATCCACCGCGCCGGGGAAGACGTATTTATCCGACGCATCCAGCACGCGGGCGCCCTCGGCAAAGGCGGTCAAGTCTTGCCCGATGGCAACGATACGCTCACCGTCTATCAGAATGTCTGCGGTGTAGTCATCGGCAGCCGTGACCAGATGGCCGTTACGAATGAGTGTTTTGGACATCGGGCGCGCTCCTTGAATATTCCAGTATTACTGGTTGGATTGCTCTGACTGATAGTGGGCAAGATAGCGCTGCTGGTCTTCGGTGAGCGAACCCTCACCCTCGTTGGCATTGAACCAGAGCACGTTTTCCAGCCAGAAGCGATAGACAAAGGCTTCAAACGATGAGGCGCAGACCTGGGTGTTGTTGAGAATGGCCTGGCGCCACTTTTCGGCGTTTTCTGGCTCTCTCTCCGCCAGCTTTATTGCCTCAAGCTCATAGGGCGAGACGAGCACGCATGCTTCCCCTTTGGGCGTGAGGTAGAGATACCACAATAATACATCCTGCTGGTCGTTGAGGAAGGGGATGAGATAGCCGTCTTCGCTGGTTGGGCAGGGCACAATCTCTTTCGCTATCCGAAACTCGCAGGCGGTGCAGGAGGGAATGCGGTCTTGAAGTTCGGACGAGGCCATCAGGCGTATGTATGCTTCGGGCAGCGTTAGCCCTAACTCTTGTGCAGAAGCGATGATCTTTTGCAATTGTGGTTTGGTGCCTTTCACCGTTCCCGCTGCATTGCGATAGGCTTGCATGAGGGCATCAATGTCCTGCTTCAGCGGCCCCAGCCATTCCAGTTTGCCGGTAAATTGCGCATCTGGGATGGGCGGCAGGCTTTCATAGGGATAGAAGCAGTAGGTGCCGTTGCAGGGGCGATATTCTCCGAGGTCAAACGACCACCAGCCGTATTGAAAGGGAGTGGGGTTTGGAGGTGACGGGTTCATAGGGCCGAAAGCTCCTTTATTTGGCTGTTATGGCTGTTGTCATTGTTCTAGATACTGCAAGAGACTTCCATCCTCCAGGTATTGCGCAATGTAGGGCGAGGTTTCAGGGGTGATTGCCAGCGGGTTGGCCTGCACCAGTGCCAGCGTACCACGCGCCAGCCGCAGCGCGCTCTTGTAGACATCGGCAATGGTTGTGGCGCTTCCTGAAAGCCCCAGGCAGATCAGCATATCTTCCCGGTAGTGTGATGGCGCAACAGAGAAGCTGAGCATCGTTTTGAGCGCTTCACATTGGGTGCTGACCGGCTCAACCTGGTTCATCGGGCCAAGCAGGGAAGGGCACAATTCCGCCAGGTTGTGGGCGGCCAGGCGCAGGCAAAGCTCGTCGCCAGTGAGATACGCATTTTTCACTTTGCTGGCAAACTCCAGAAAATCTTCGGTTTCTTCTGTGCCTGCTGGTTGGATATACGTTGCCTCAAGCTGCTGCCGGGTGAGTTCTGGAACTGACCAGAGGATACGAATCGGCTCGCGCACTGGCAGCGAGAAAGACCACTTTGCCGGTGCCTGCTTTTTGACTTGCCAGGCCGTCCAGAGGCGAAAGCCGATGGTGACATGCAGCAGCCTTCCCCGCTCCTGCTCAAGCAGCAAGGTCATGTAGCCAATCTTGGGCTGGCTGTCTAGTATCACATCCAGATCAACGTCGCTGTACCGGCCAGCAGTGCCACGCGCATAGCTGCCATGCAGCACGATAGCGAGCGTGTCCGGCTCGTCTGCGCGGATGCGCTCTATCAATTGTGTAAAGACCGCTTCCTCCAGCATCTCAGATTACTTTCTTCCACTGCTCGCTGTCATCTACGCGCTCAAAGCCAACTGACTTGTAGAGCGTGTTGGCGGCTGGCTCGCCGCGCAGCGTGTTGACGAATGCCCGCGTTGCTCCTAACGTCTGCAAGCGACGCAACCCCTCAACCATGACGGCTTTGGTCAGCCCCTTGCGCCGATGCGCAGAGTAACAGCCCACCGGCTCAAAGACGCCAATCTTGTTGACGGCATCAAACCAGACCAGGCAGTACGCGGCAAACGTGTCGTCGGGGGCAACCACTACCAGATCAAGCTCCGGGTGATAGGTTGGCGCTTCTGCGGCGAGTTTGCGATAGATGTCCACCGTCAGGCGCGAGGGCGCGAAGGCATCGCGGTGCACTTCCACGCGCTCTGGAAAATCCGCTTCGCCCTGTACATGGCGGATGGCATAGCCAGACGGGAGCGGCGGCGCGGGAAGTTCGCCAGCCAGATCACGGCCCATAAACATATACGCCTTCTGTCCAGGGGCATAGTTGTGCAGCCGTAAAAGCGTGGTGCGTTTCTGATCGCTGGTGAAGGCCCAGGTTGAAAGCTGAAGTGGGGCTTCGCCCTTTGCCAAACGCTGGTGTTTCTCCGCCCATGTCAGCATGGCATCTATGACTTCTGGGTATGCGGGGTGAATCAGCAGATCAAGGGTGACATCGCTGCCCCAGGTGGCATCGGGCCAGGCCATGCCAGCCAGTTTGTTTTGCTCATCCCACCAAAGCTCGACAAGCTCGGTCTTTCCGCTGGCGCCGCCTGGACCCCAGCGCCACCAATCCAGTTCGCCCACCGAGCAATAGTCGGGTGGGCCGTTCAGGGCATATGCCTGGATGAGCAGGTCGCGCATTTTGCCATAGTCGCTTTCGCCAGCGTAAGGGCGATGGGTAAAGGGCATGGGTATATATCCTTTTTAGAGCACCGGCCATCGTGGTTTAAGTTCAATTCCCGCGCGCTTGTACAGGTCTACGGCGTGTTTGCGGGCGGTGACTTTCACCTGTTCTTCGTCCATTGTGAGCAACTGCTGGCCGCGCACCATCCATTTGCCATCAATCATCACCGCGTCCACTTCGCCGCCTGTTGCGGCGTAGACCAGCGTGGAGATGGGGTTGGGGTTGGGCGTGGTGTGCAGGCGGTCAAAGTCAATTACGACCAGATCGGCCTTTTTGCCTACCTCCAGCGAGCCGATTTGATCAGCCATGCCAACGGCTTTAGCGCCATTGATGGTTGCCATCTCCAGCACCGTTTCAGCAGGAACGATCAGCGGGTCGCGGGTGACGCCCTTGTGGATGATGGCCGCCAGCTTCATCTCGCGGATGAGGTCGTAGTCGTTGTTGCTCGGACCACCGTCGCAGCCCAGCGCCACGTTGACGCCCGCCGCCAGCATCTGCGGCACTTTGCAGACGCCAGAGGCCAGCTTGGTGTTAGATGATGGGTTATGCGAGACATGTGTGCCGGTGCGGGCGAGCTTTTCCAGTTCGGGCTGGGTGAGCCAGACCATATGCACCAGAACGACATCTGGCCCCAGCAAGCCGACGCTTTCGGCAAAGTCAACCGGCGTCAGGCCGTAATTTTCGTTGAGATAGGTTTTGTCGGACTCCACTTCGGCAAGGTGCATGGTGATGCCCATGCCGCGCTTGCGGGCCTCGCCTACCATTTCGCGGTAGAGTTCGGGGGTGACGCCGCCCGGTGTGCGCGGGCCAAACCAGACGCGAATGCGGCCATCGGCTTTGCCGTTCCACTGGTCGTACATCTTGAGCGCGCCCAGCAAACTTTGCTCGCGGGTTTCGCGCATGCCTGGATACATGGCGTTGCTCTGCGTGGCGTAGGTGCCAATATCCATGACGATCTTGCCGATGCAGGCACGGATGCCGCTTTCGCGCACGACTTCAGCTACGCCGCTAAAGCCATAACGGTCAGCCAGCATAGATTCAATAAACGTGGTGGTGCCAGATTTCAGCATCTCGGCAATGCACAGCTGCGCGCTGACCCTGCCGTCGTCTTCGGTGAAGTTGCCTTGCAGCACCCAGACGCGATCACAGAGCCACTGGATAAGCTCCATATCGTCGGCGCAGCCGCGAATGAGTGCCTGCGCCAGATGCACGTGCGTATCCACCAGCCCAGGGATGAGCGTTTTGCCGCCCAGATTTACTTTCTCTTCAGCAGGGTAGCGCTCTATAATCTCCGCCGCTTTGCCGACGGCAACAATGCGGTCATTCTGAACGACCAGCGCGCCATCGGTGATGATGTGGCGCTGTGAGTCAACAGTGATGATGGTGGTGTTGTGTAAAAGCATAAATCCTCCTCGTTTCAGAACCACTTACTTACCTACTGTTTGTATTCCCCTCACGAGGCGGAAGCCTGCATGACTGAGGGGAAAATTGGTGTCATCATCGTAGCGAAAAGCGGTCCTTGTGATAGTAAATGGTTCAGCCCATGAGCCGCCACGTAGCACCCGTCTTCCATTGGCCTCAGTATCTTCTCGCCCATCATCTGCTCTGTAGGGATATGGCTCTGCCAGAGAATGGCACCATTCCCAAATGTTTCCTACCATACCCACTACGTTGTATGGACTGACATTATTTGGGTAAGCATCAATAGGCACAATGTGATGGATGCTGTTCTCGTCGGTATTTGCTCTCGTCTGGTCCCATTGATCGCCCCAAGGGTAAATGCGCCCATCAGTTCCACGCGCCGCCTTTTCCCATTCCGCCTCAGTTGGTAGTCTCCATTGCTCCCCCGTAAGCGCTGTTAGCCACGAACAATAAGCTACAGCATCTCTCCATGAAACACAGACAACCGGACAGTTTTTATGCCTGAGTTGTTTGTCCCACCATATATCCATGCTGACTGGAGGCATACGTACTGCATTGGCATGTACAGCACAGGCATACTCAGCTACCGTCACAGGATATTTGCCAACCTCGAAGGCTTCAATACTTACCAGATGCTGCGGTACCTCGTAGCGAATGGCAGTATGCCGGTCATACTCTGGGTCGCTTCCCATCAAGAATGGTCCCGCTGGTACATGGCACAATGGGGGCTTGATGATACTCATCCCCTGGATGACATGCGCTGCAAAGCCAAGCTGATGAAGTGACCTGGAAAGAGTTGGCATGGAGTCATCCCTTTTGATAATGCTTGTGTCTCTCAGAGCACAGTAATCTCCTTATTGCTTTGTGAACCAGGGCACAAACGCTGAAACCTGCTGTTGATACTCAACATACCCTGGCCGCTTTGCCAGCAGGTGCTTTTCCATCAAGGGAATGCTGAGGAAGAGGAACAATGCAAGCATGGCAAGTGGCCCAATGATAGTCCACCAGAAGGACGGGTCAGCGGCAAGGCCAAACAAGAAAAGCCCCCACCAGAACGAGACTTCGCCAAAGTAGTTGGGATGTCTGGAATATAACCACAGGCCAGGAGGAATAACCTGATCTGGTTTGGGAGCCGCTCGCCTGAAGTGGCGCATCTGGAGGTCAGCGGTAGTTTCGATGGTGATTGCTCCAAGGGTGACGATGAGCGCGACGACATCCAGCCAGTTGAAAGGCTGCATGCCATGTTCCAGCGCGGGCCACAAGGCCAGGCAGCCCAGGAACACCAGGGTGGTTGGGAACAGGTGGATGCCCAGGAAGCTGACGGGCCAGTAGAAGCGGCCATACTGCTTCTGCATGTCCTGGTAGCGCCAGTCCTCGTAGTGAATACCCCGCCATTGGTAGCCCCAGTTAGCGGTCAGCCGCAGCGCCCAGAGGCAAATGAGCACGAAGACGAGTGTATGCCGGAGCGAGGCGAAACCCGTTGAGCCAGGTTGCAGCAGCCAGAACAGAGCGAAGAAGGGCGGCACGACGCTCCAATAGGGGTCATACCAGCTTGAGTTCTTCAGTGCCAGGCTAAAGAGAAAGATCACAACTGTTGCCGCGAAATCGGCTGCTCCAAGGATAACCAGAGGGTGGGCTGCATGCAGCCAGAAGCCAACGCTAGAAGCGACGGCCCCAGCAACAAGATAGGCAACGATGATGAGTGCCCAGGCTTTCAGCATGGCAGCACACCCCTTTTCTTGAGCATTTAGCGCCCGCCCATTGTCAGCGCCATGATCGCATTCTGAACGTGCATGCGGTTCTCAGCCTGATCGTAAACGACGGATTGCGGCCCGTCAATCACCGCGTCGGTGACTTCGATGCCGCGATCTGCGGGCAGGCAGTGCATATAGATGGCGTCTTTCTTTGCCAGCGCCATGCGCCGCTCGTCGCAAATCCAATTGTTGTAGCGCTTGATGGCCTCAGCGGATTCTTGCGGGTCTGGGATGGAGTAAAGCGGCCCCCAGCTTTTGGGGTAGACGACATCGGCGTTGGCAAATGCCTCGTCCATGTCGTGGACAATCTCGAAGCGGCCACCCATGCGCTCGGCGTTTTCCTGGGCGTCGCGGATGACTTCGGGCATGAGTTCAAAGCCTGGAGGATGCGCCAGGGTGACATCCGCGCCAAACTGTGTGAAGAGTTGCACGACGGAGACGGGCAGCGAGAGCGGCTTGGTGTAGCTCTTGGCATAGGCCCAGGACATGACTACCTTTTTGCCGCGCAGGTCGGCGCCCTTTTTCTCTTGAACGGTGAGCAGGTCGGCCATTGCCTGGCAGGGGTGGAACCAATCGCACTGCATGTTGATGACGGGGATGTTGGCGTGCTCGGCAACGTCCCGCAGATACTTATTGCCGTCGCCCCAGTCGCAGTGGCGAATGGCGATGCCATGCCCATACGACCCCAGAATCTTGCCAATCTCTTTGGGGGTGTCGCCATGCGAGATTTGCATTTTATCTGGCTCAAGGAAGATGGCGTGTCCGCCTAGCCGCGTCATGCCTGCTTCAAACGAGTTGCGCGTGCGCGTGGAGGAGAAGAAAAAGAGCATAAAGAGCGTTTTGTCGCGCAGGAGAGGCGTTGGCTCATCCAGCCCCCACTTCATTTTCAGATCGCTTGCCAGATAGAGGACGGTTTCTAGTTCTTCTTTGGTCCATTCCTGGGTGCTGATGAAGTCTTTCCCGCGCAGGTTGGTTTTCATATATGGTCCTTTCTATTGCTGCATATGAGCCGTGTTTTTCACATAGTCGGGCATGCTGGCGCCGTCGGGCAGAATCCAGGTGCCGGTTTCGCCAGCCAGCGCCCGCCCGATGGTTTCGGGCGTGGTGATGAGCGCCGCTTTGCCGCCGTTCTCCAGAAACTCAAGCGCCGCCTGCACCTTTGGCCCCATGCTGCC
>DATBGS010000139.1:0-49197 GCA_036557885.1 Ktedonobacterales bacterium | reverse complement strand
TCCAGCGTGGCGTCGCCAACGGTGAATTCTAGCTTCTGATAGGCAGGGATGTCGGTGGGCACAGGCGTAAACGCGAGCCAGATGCCCGTTTCCTCCGAGAGCGCCAGCGATACGTCGCGAAAGTGTTCGCGCTCGCCGCGCAAATAGAGGTGCATCATGTTGGTGTGCGGCGGATTGGGGACGATTTCAATCTGGGGCAGGGCCGAAAGCGCGGCGGCAATCTCCAGCGCTTTCTGGTGATAAGCCGCCATGCGCCCCAGCCGCGTGCTCAGCCCCTGGCGCGCCGAAAGCACGTAGGGATACAGGCGAATCAGGTTGCCGCCATGCCGCCGCTGCCAGATGCGCGCCTGGGCAATCATTTCCGCTGGCCCCGCCAGGATGGACCCGGCCAGCCCGCCCAACCCTTTGTAAAACGAGACATAGACGCTATCAAACAGCGCGGCAATCTCAGCATACGGGCGCCCATAAAACGGCTGGCACTCCCACAGCCGCGCGCCGTCCATGTGCAGGGGGATGCCCTGCTCGCGTGCCCAACCCGTGATGGCGGTGAGTTCTTCCCAGGTGGGCAACTGCCCGCCCAGCATACGCTGGGGCAGTTCCAGCAGCAGCGCGCCCAATGGCTCTGCGACGTTTTTCAGGTCGTCCAGCGTCATCAGGCGGCTGGCTTTGCTCACCAGTCGGGAGCGCAATCCATGCAGCCATTGATAGCCCTGGTCTTCGCCAATTTCCAGGTGGCAGGTGGGATGAAACGCGACCCGATGGATGCCGCGCCGCTCTGTCCAGATGTGCATGGCAATCTGCTGGCACATGGTGCCGCTGGGCATGAAGACGGCAGCCTCTTTGCCCAGCAGTTCAGCAACCTCGCGCTCGAAGCCGTTGATGATCTCGCCTTCGCCGTAGTGGTCGCTTTTCTGGTCCGGGTCGGCTATCTCTGCCAGCGCCTTGAGCGCCTGGGCGGGCTTCTGGGGATAATGCCCAAAGAGAAAGCGGGTGCAGCCGCTCATGATTCTGTCTCGCTCGTTAGCGTCCATTCACTCAACCTCCTTTAGAAAGTTCACGTTTCTTTTGTGCGGTATTGCTCGTAGCCCCGGCAGGGACGCCGGGGCTACGAGCGGCCAAGAAACTCCAGCAGAACCTCTTGTACTTCTTGCTGCGCTTCCTGCTGCACCCAATGGCCGCAGTTGGGGATGTAGTGGATGCGCAGATCAGGCACATATTTTTCAGTACCATAGGTGAGTTCTTTGCCCAGCACGATGTCTTCTTCGCCCCAGATGATTTGCGTGGGCGCGTTGATGGGCTGCGAAGGCACGCGCCAGCCCCAGCGAACAACAGCGCGATAGTAATTGAGGGTGGCCGTCAGCGCTCCGGGCTGGCCGAGCGCTTCGGCGTAGACGCGCAGGTCGTCATCGCTAATGGCGTCTTTGCGCGCAGCAGCGCCGCGCATTACTCGCTCCAGAGTGCCGTACAGATCGCGCTGCATCAGATATTCGGGCAGCCAGGGAAGTTGAAAGGTAAAGATATACCAACTTTTGCGCAGTTGGCGCCAGGTACGGATGCCTTCGGCAAATTTGGCGGGATGCGGCAAATTGCAGACGGCCAGCTTTTCTACCGCCTGGGGATAATACATGGCGACGTTCCAGGCAATGGCGCCGCCCCAATCGTGTCCCACAACAATCGCCCGTTCTTCGCCCAGCGCGTGTATCAACTCGTAGACATCGCGTGCCAGGATGGGCGTCTGGTAGTTGATGATGCCTTTGGGCTTGTCGCTCAGGTTATAGCCGCGCAGATCGGGCGCGACGGCGCGATACCCATGCTCCGCCAGAAACGGGAGGTAGTGCCGCCACGAATACCAGCATTCGGGAAAGCCATGCAGCAGGACCACCAGCGGCCCGTGTTCGCCCTGCATCATGGCGTGCAGGCGGATGCCGTTGGTGCTGATGTATGTTTCCTGGGGAGCAGATGCCAGAGTCATCACTGCCTCGCTTTGGATGTCTTACATGAAAAATAACGCTGTGCTTCTAGCATAGCATAGAGCCGCCCACAAAAGCAGTAATTCTTCCCAACAAGCAGCTACTCGCAACGTGAGGAGGTATACCCTGGCGGTGTGAGCTATGGCACATCCCCAGAGGAACCAGAGAGCGGGCGCATGCGTAGATTCAATAGGAGATGAGGATGGTATGCTGGGCAGTTCAAGCGAAAGAAAGAGGTATGCCCGCCATGTCCGAACAGCATCGAAATAACGACCCCGACGCCCCTCCCAGGCTGGGCCAGTCATACATTCCCCAGCGGTATCCCTGGCAAATCCAGCCGCTTTCCAGATTTTTCTGGGGGCTGATCTTGCGCCCCCGGCGCGAGAACTGGCTGTTGGTTGGCCTGCTTTTTGGGTCCATCGCGCTCTTTCTGGCGCTCATTTTCGCGGTGGGCATTGTCCAGACCGAAGGGCTAAGCTGGTGGTCGCTGGGCGCGGTGGCTGCTGTCGCCGCGCTGCTGGCGCTGGAATATCTGCTGTTCCGGCTGCGGCGTCAGGCTGAGCCACGCAGGCTGGCGACTAAAGATCGCGGCTAAGGGCCTGCGGCCACCAAGTCCCTCTTCAGGGACTCCCCCACCCCAGGCGAGCCAGCGTTCGTCCTGGTCCGCGAAGGCGGACTTCGTGGCCGTAGGCCCTTAGGCGCGGTTTTAACCGCCTGCTAGCTTGAAGGCCGCCAGCAGCGCCTGGCAGCATTCCTCGGTGGCGCGTTTGCCGCCATCGAAAACCGCGCCCATGCTGACGAAGCCGTGAATCATGCCATCGTAGCGGCTGATCTTGACGGGGACGCCTGCCTCCTGGAGCTTGTGGCCGTAGGCTTCGCCTTCATCGCGCAGCGGGTCGTACTGCGCGGTGATGACGAGCGCCGGGGGCAGACCCTTCAGGCTGGCGGCGCGCATAGGCGATGCAAGCGGGCTGTCTTTGTCAGCGTCGCTGTTGAGATAATGGTCCCGGAACCAGAGCATGTCAGCTTTGGTCAGGAAATAGCCTTCGGCATTTTCCTCGATGGAGGCCGATTTCATCTGGAAATCAGTGCCGGGATAGACCAGCAACTGGAAGACCAGCGCAGGCCCACCCTTGTCGCGCGCCATCTGCGACACCACCGACGCAAGATTCCCGCCCGCGCTGTCGCCGCCAACGGCAATACGGCTGGCGTCGCCGTTGACCTCTGCCGCGTGGCTGGCAACCCACTCTGTCGCGGCGTAGCAATCTTCGGGCGCGGCTGGGAATTTGTGTTCTGGCGCCAGGCGGTAATCCACCGAGACGACGACACAGCCGGTCCCGTTTGCCAGGCTGCGGCAGAAGCCGTCGTGGGTGTCCAGGTTGCAGATGACCCAGCCGCCGCCGTGAAAGAAGACCAGCACCGGGAAGGGGCCGCTCCCCGAAGGCGTGTAGACGCGCACCGGAATCTGCCCTGCCGGGCCAGGAATGGTCCGGTTCTCAATATGGGCGATAGGCTCGTCCGAACTAAACATCTCCAGTTGCATTCTGATGCCCTCGCGCACCATCTCCGGGGTCAGCGTGTGGATGGGGGGCGCGTTAAGCGAGGCCATCTGATCGAGGTATGCTTGCACTTGCGGGTCAACGGGCATGCGGGTTCCTCCGATTCACTTTGCGAGAATAGTGTTGCCTGCGCCCATCCTATCATCCAGCGCAAGACGTTGCCAGCGCGAACCGCTTGACTCATCTGTTACCATACAAGCATGGCAAGGAAGAAGCGAGAAGATGAACTGGCCGCGCTGCGCGTCGAAAACGCGCAGCTCAAAGCCATGCTCGATCAACAAGAGGCCGCGCAGCAAGAGCGCCTGCCCCAGCCCGCGCCCACCGAGGCGGAGGAGACGCCGCCTGCCCCAGAACACCCCAAACGCCCCAGGAAGCCGCGCAAGAAGGTGATGAGCATCTCAGACATACAAACCAGGGTTACTGCTTTGCTTGTCTTAGGCGTCCTGCTTGCTATATGTGGCACATTAGCCCTGTTGTACCTGGGGACAAGTCTGGGCATTTCTTCCCAATGGGAAGGGTGGCTCTGGGTAGCCTTGTCTCTATTCTTTCTTCCAAGTATCGTTTTTACCATCTTCAAGATCAGGGCAAGGCGGAAGGAAGCCGCGCGCGCCAACCAGCAAGAACAAGAGCGCCTGGAACGTAAGCGCCAGCGAGAACTGGCGCGGCTGGCCCGCGCGCAGCAGAAAGAGGACGCGCGTATCGCGCGCTTGCAGGAACGCGAGCGGGCAAAAGCCGCCAAGGTCGCCGCGCCCAAAAAGGCCCACGAACGCCCGCGCATTACGCGCCCGCTGCGCGCGCCCATCACACAAAAACTGGAGCCAGAGGAATGATTCCTCTCACCTGAAACGTGATGTTCGCTTCTGGCGGCCCGCAGAGCGACCCCTTGACAACTCTGCTATACTTGGCGCATGAAAGATGTAGAACAGGGAAGGTTGCGCAGGCGAAGGATGAATGCGCGTCTTCTCGCCAGCGTGTTGCTTTCTGCCCTGCTCTTTGTTTCGTGCGCCGACCCAACCCCCCGGCAAGTCATCAGCCAGGCATCGCCTCCTTTCAGCACCAGCACCCCCACAAGAGGGGGCACGGCGGCGAGCGATGGGCCAGTCAGCGTCTGGCTGACGACCCCCGATAAACAGTTCTTGCTCGCCAATCAGCCCGGCATTGCGTTTCAGCCCGACAGCGGCGCCTGCGCCGCGCTGGTCTTGTGCGTGGACAGCGCCACGCGCTACCAGCAAATCGTCGGGTTTGGTGCCTCGCTGACGGATACCTCGGCCTATCTCATCGCGCACAGTACCCCAGAGAACCAGGCCACCATCATGCGCGCCGTCTTTGACCCGGCGCAGGGCATTGGCCTGAGCTTTTTACGCCAGCCCATCGGCTCATCCGATTTTAGCGCGCAGCCCTACTGGACGTATGACGATGTGCCTTCCAGCGCCTGCCCCATGCCGCATATGACCAGCGACCCCGCGCTGTTGTGCTTTTCACTGAGCAAAGACCTGGCGCTGCCGCTGCTGCAAGAGGCGCTGCGCCTGAATCCGCAGATTACGGTGATGGGTTCGCCCTGGTCGGCTCCGGCGTGGATGAAAACGACGGGCGCGCTGGTGGGCGAAAACAACAGCGATGGCGGCACGCTGCGCAAGGACAGCGTGAACGGCACGCCTGTCTATCAGAGTTATGCCCAGTATTTTGTGAAGGTTCTCCAGGCATATCAGGCGGCAGGCGTCCCCGTCACGCTGCTGACGATACAGAATGAGCCGGGCGCGTATCTGGTGCATAACCCTGGCATGAACTTTCGCCCCGCTGAGCAGATTGATTTTCTGGAGCACGCGCTGGTGCCCGCGCTTCAGCAGGCGCATCTGCACCCTGGCATCCTGGTGTACGATTGGAATTACGACCACAACAACCCCTCGTATCCCTATCAGGCGTTTTTGGAGGCGTTTCGGGGCATCCCCGCCAGCGACTACTTCATTACGGGAACGTCGGTGCATTGCTACGGCGCACCCAACGATCTGATGCCGCTGCCCACGCCCGATCAGATCATTGGCGATTTGTATGAGACGGAGTGCGCGCCCAACCCGGCCTCCAGCGTCTACGCCGTGCGCCCAGAGAATCCGCTGGCGCCGATTGATCTGGTGATTGACGGTACCCGCGACGGGGCGCGCTCAATTGTAATGTGGAATATCGCGGAAAATCAGCATCGCGGCCCCCGGCCACAGGGCGACAAGGGCTGCCCCTGCACGCCGCTGATTACGGTAGAAACGGGGCCGGATGGACAGCCAACCGGGAAGATTACCTATAACCCCGAATTTTATATGCTGGGGCACGCGAGCAAGTTTGTGCTGCCGGGGGCGTATCGTATCTTTTCCTCTTCGCTGGAGCAGCAAGGCGTGAAGAATGTGGCCTTCCTCAACCCCAACGGCTCCATTGTGCTGCTTGCCCACAACACGACGACAGCCGCCCAGACCTTCAAGGTGCTCTGGAACAAACACTCGTTTCAGGAAACGCTTCTGGCGGGGGCAGTAGTCACACTGCAATGGGCGGGCGATTAGCTACCCATCCTCGCGTCTAAAGCGCGCCCCTAGAGGCTAGCGCCGCAAAGCCCGCCTGCGCGGGCTTACATCATCTTTCTGGCAGGGTAAAATAGAGGCAAAGGAGCTTATTTCTACAGCCTATCAGGAGGATGAAGCTATGCAGCAAGAGGTGCCGGAAGAAGAGGAACTGGCTGCCTTGCGCGCCGAAAACGCCCGCTTGAAGGAATTACTTGATCAGTTGGAGGTGGAGCATGCGCTTGAACAGTTTGAATTGGAGCACGCGCAGGAGCAGCGCCGCCTAAGGCGAAAGGGCATGATCAAATGGGGGAGCATTATCCTGGCAAGCGGCCTTTTATATCTCACCCTGTTATTTGTTTCGATAACTAAGATCAGCGGGTCCAGCCCTCCCCCATTCTGGCAAGCAGTATTTATCGCCCTCGTGGGTACGCCTCTTTTCTTACTAGCTCTTCTCTCCTGTTTAATGATTGATGATTTCAAGCGCAAGAAGCAAAAAAAGAAACCACCTGCACTCTAACCTGGCAGAGTGCCCTGGCCGGACGGTGCTATAATGTTGTATCTAGGCAAAAATGAGCGGGAGCAGGCAACGGCGCACGCCCCCACACGCGCAAGCAACCGCAAAGATCGAGGAAGCTATGAGGAAAGGGAGTCTTTCAGTCCGCGAGGCGCTGGCCGCGTCTCCGGGCGGCACTATCACCGTCAACGGCTGGGTGCGCACGCGCCGCCAATCCAAGGCGCTCTCCTTTGTGGAACTCAACGATGGGTCCAGCTTTAAGAATCTTCAGGTCGTCATCGAAGGCGGGACGCTCTCGCCAGAAACCGACGCCCAACTGACCACCGGAAGCTGCATTCAGGTGACGGGCGGGTTGGTGGCGTCCCCGGCGGCGGGCCAGCCCGTAGAACTGCGTGCTAAGGAGATGCACATCTGGGGCACGGCGCCAGCGGCCACCTATCCGCTGCAAAAGAAGGGGCACTCGCTGGAGTACCTGCGCGAGATCGCGCATTTGCGCCCGCGCACCAACACGTTTGGCGCGGTCTTTCGCGTGCGCAACGCGCTGGCCTTCGCCGTTCATTCCTTCTTTCAGGAGCGCAATTTTCTGTATATCCAGGCGCCCGTGATTACCGCGTCTGATGCCGAGGGCGCGGGCGCGATGTTTGGCGTGACGGCGCTGGACCTGATGAACCTGCCGCGCACCCCAGAGGGCAAGATTGACTACAGCCAGGACTTCTTTGGCAGTCCGGCGTATCTGACGGTGAGCGGCCAGCTTGAGGCGGAGATTATGGCGCTGGCCTTCAGCCAGGTGTATACCTTCGCGCCGACGTTCCGCGCTGAAGAATCCAACACGGCGCGGCATGCCTCCGAGTTCTGGATGATTGAGCCGGAGATGGCCTTTTACGATCTGGACGATAACCGCGAACTGGCCGAGGATTTCATCAAGTATCAGATCAGGTATGTCATGAAGCACTGCGCCGATGATCTGGAGTTTTTCGACCAGCGCATCGAGCCGGGGCTAATCAAGGCGCTGACGCATGTGCTGGAGTCGCCCTTTGAGTATGTGCCCTATACCGAGGCAGTGAGGCGGCTGGAACAATCTGGCGAGCGCTTCCAGTATCCGGTGCACTGGGGTATGGACCTGCAAACCGAGCACGAGCGCTACCTGACCGAGCAGCTATTTAAGCAGCCCATCGTCGTCACAGATTATCCCAAGAAGATCAAAGCGTTTTACATGCGCGAAAACGAGGACGGCCAGACGGTGCGCGCAATGGATGTGCTGGTGCCGCGCATTGGCGAGATTATCGGCGGCAGCCAGCGCGAGGAGCGCGAAGACGTGTTACGGCGGCGCATTCAGGAGATGGGCATGGGCCTGGAGCCATACTGGTGGTACCTGGAACTGCGCAAGTATGGCACCGCGCCGCATTCCGGCTTTGGCCTGGGCTTTGAGCGCATGCTGATGTTTGTGACGGGCATGAAGAACATCCGCGACGTGATCGGCTTTCCGCGCACGCCCGGCAACGCGGCGTTTTAATTGCATGCACCGGCTTGTCCCTCTCGGAAATTGGCATGCTTTCTGCTGGGGTTTCAGCAAAGAAGCAAGAAAGCAATCGGCAGCTTGCCCTGTGCCAGAGAAAGCTGCGGCAAGGGGGATGCACCCCACCCTCGTGCCTGCTCTCTACTCGTGCCTGCACCAGGAGGCTCCCATGGAGTTGTCCGACCCATCTCCCCTGCCTCTGCTGGTGGTCACCAGCCAACGCTCACGACAGGCAGCCCTGTTGTCTCTGTTCACCGAGGAGGGGTACGCTGCGACCTGCGTCTCCTCCCTGGAGGAGGCCCTGGCTGCCCTTGAGCAGCGTTCCTTTGTCTTAATTCTCACCGATCTCCACGCTGGTGTTTCCAGGCATGCCTTTACCCCCGCCCAGATTCTGCGCCGACGTGCCAAAACAACGCCGGTGGGGCTGCTCACGACGGAAGAGGCGGTGCTGGAGGAAGCCCCCCTGGCGGGCTTTGCCTTTGCGTTGCCCTTCCCTGTGGAGGTTCCCTACCTCTTGACCCAGATAGCCGCCAATCTGCACCGCGAGCTGAGTCCGCTTGAGCAGCGCCAGGCGCTCAGGATCACCGGTTTTCTCGAAGCCTGGGGGGGAAAAGAGTGGACGAGTCTGCTGCGCCTGTGTACTGACGAAATCCTCTGCTACCCCGCGTCGCTCTTCCCCCAGGCGCCAGGCGCGCCTGGGCAGGGGAAATTGGCCCTCCTGAGACTGGTCCGGGCGTTTCGGCAGCGCTATCAGAGTGTGCGCCTCGAAGTGGAGGGCATCTTTGGCCGACCCCAGGGATTGGCCGTGTCCTACTACATCTGGGTAGCCAGGTTCGAGGAGGGGTGGGAAGGCTTCAGTGGGGCGACCCTCTTCACATTTGAAGGCGAGCAGATCTGCCAGATTGGGAAACCGCTTGATGACCAGCAGCAGCGTGGGCTTCAGGGGTTTCCTGGCACCTTCTTGGGGCAAAGTCGCTCCTCATAGATTTCCTCAACTTGTAACCATATGCGTTACAATACACGGAGGATTTCCTTACTACACAAGAATAAAGGAGCGAGCACCTCGATGTGTTACGATGACAGCGCCCGTCCCCCAACCCCGCCAGGGGCCACCGGCGAGGCGCACGGCGAAGAAATTGTGCTGACCGCTGCGGATGGCACCCGCTTTATGGCTTTTGTGGGCCATCCGGCCCAACCGGGCAAGGCGCAGATGATCATTTACCCCGATGTGCGCGGACTGTTCCAGTTCTACAAAGACCTGGCGATGCGCTTTGCCGAGGTAGGCATCACTGCCATCGCCGTTGATTACTTTGGGCGCACTGCTGGCCTCACCAGCCGCGACGAGCCATTTGAGTTTATGCCGCATGTGCAGCAGATGACGCTGGAAACATTCTCGCAGGACGCGCACGCCGCGCTGGACTATCTGCACAAACAGCAGGTCGGCGCTTCGGTCTTTACGGTGGGCTTCTGCATGGGTGGTACCCTCTCGTTCCTCACCGGCATGGACACATCGTTTAACTTTGCCGGGGTGATCGGCTTCTACGCCGGCATGACGCGCGGGTTTGGCGGCGGTACGATTCTGGACCGCGCCGAAGAGGTGAAGTATCCGGCGCTGGGCCTGTTTGGTGGCGCAGATCAAGGCATCCCGGTTGAAAACGTCAAAATCTTTGACGACAAACTGGATAAGACCGGCCAGGAGCATACCATCGTCATCTACGAGGGCGCGCCGCACAGCTTCTTTGATCGCCGCGCCAGCGACTATGCCGACGCCTCCGCCGATGCCTGGAAGCGCATTCTGGCGTTTGTGCAGGCGCACACGAAATAAGCTGCGCCCGGAGAGGCGCTCCCCGGCACCCTAAGACAAAGGGCAGGCGGAGGCTGGGGCTACAGGCGCCCTGCTGGTAGCCCCAGCCTCCGTGCCGGGCCAGATACGATCTACAAAGAGGAAGACACACATGAGCGAACAGCCCCTTCAGGTGGGCGACCTGGCCCCAGATTTCAGCCTGCCCAACGAGGCAGGCGAGCAGATGAAGCTATCCAGTCTGCGCGGCCAGCGGGTCGTGCTCTATTTTTATCCGATGGACGATACCCCCGGCTGCACGCTCCAGGCATGCAGCTTCCGCGATTCGTTCCACGAGATTCAGGAGCGCAACGCGGTGGTACTGGGGATTAGCCCCGATAACGAAGCGTCACATCAAACGTTTAAAAGTAAGTACGACCTGCCCTTTACGCTGCTGGTAGATGCCGATCACAGCGTTTCCAAAACGTATGGCTGCTGGCAGGAAGACGTTGGGTATATCAAGCGCAGCCAGTTTATCATTGATGAGCAGGGCAAGCTGGTGGATGTGCAGGTGCCGGTGAAAGCCAAAGAGAGCCTGCAATTAGCACTGGAGGCGCTCGGCTAAAAAACATACTTTTGAGGAGGATGAAGGTGCGATGCGCGTGAAGATTTATGGGTGGGGAGTGGTGGCTGTGCTGGCTCTGGTGGCGCTCTTGAGCGCCTGCGGTTCCGTGTCTCCTGCGGCGTCCACGACTGACCCAAAGAGCACCCCGACGGTTGCCCCATCGCTAGACGTGGACGCCTGCGCGCTGGTGACGGCGCAGGAGATGAGCAAGATTGTGGGCGCGGCAATGACGGCGCAGCCGAAAACGCTGCAAAACGGCGACCCGGCCTGCAATTTCAAGCCAACCAATGGCGCCCTCCAGCCAAGTGTCTTGCTGGGGGTGCATAAAGACGGCCAGAACTACTACAGCAGCGCGCAGAGCCTCTATAAGGGGACGCCTGGCTATAAAGAGGTGAGCGGTGTGGGGGATCAGGCGTTTGACAGCGGTGATGGGACATTTTATACACTGAAGGGCGATACCTGCGTGGATGTGGTCATCATCCAGAACCCCGATGCGCGCTCGGCCCAACTCAAGCAAATTGCCGCGCTTGCGGTGGGTCGGCTGCCGTAGCTTCTACCCAGGCATTCACCCCTCAAAGCAGGGGCAGGTCGGCACCCTAAGACAGAAGGGCAGGCGGTGGCCGGGGCTACGAGCACCGCCGCTTGTAGCCCCGGCGTCCCTGCCGGGGAACGAGCGGACTATCAGCCCGCACTCACCCCGGCAATTGCTGGCTGATGCGGGCGCTGCTGCCCGGCCCCACTGCCGCGTAAAATGCCAGCGCTAACGCCTCAGCGCTCTGGTAGCGTTCGTCTGGGTTTTCGGCCATTGCCTGCGCCAGCACATCCTCCAGGGCCATTGGCAGGTTGGGCCGCAGCGCCCGCAGGAACGGAGGATGCGGCGGTTGGTCCCCATAGGCGCGAATGGCTTCGCGGCCCGCCAGCATCTGGAAGAGCAGCACCCCCAACGCATACAGATCGCTGCGCCAATCTTGTTGTCCTGCTTGCTGTTCCGGGGCAACCGCCGATGAAGGGGGCACCTCGAAGATGGTGTTGTTGGCCTGGGCAAGCTCCATCAGGAGCGAGACTAACCCGGTGTCGCTCACGCGGAGTTGGTCGGCCTCATCAAACAGCACGTTTTCTGGGACCAGATGCAGATGCACTACCTGGCATTCGTGCAGGTAATCCAGCACCTTCGCCAGCGGGCGCAGGTAGCGCCAGGTGGCCCGCAGAGTCAGGGGCGTCTCCAGGCGCTCTGACAGGCTGCCCCCGTTCAGGTAGGGCCGCACCAGATAGCCGCGATTCTCGTGGATGCCTATCTCTTCCACGCGCACTAAATGGGGGTCTTCTAAGAGGGTCAGGCTGCGGGCGTGCCGCAGAAACAGTTCACGCGCGCTGACTTGCCCAAAATAGCGCGAGGAAAAGAATTTAATCGCCTTGGGGTCGTGAGTCTGGCTCGCTTCGGCGTAGTACAGCGTTCCAGCGGTACCGTAATCAATCGGCTCGCCCAACCAATAGGGCAAGCCTGACGCGACGACAGGGGCTGGCGTTGTTGCTTCCTGCTCAAGCTCTGCCTCTGTCTGAGCGGCGCTGGCTTCTGGCTCAAGAATGGCCCCGTCAAACAGCGCTGCTGGAGCGCTTGCGTCTTTTGCTGCTATGCTATCAAGCAGAGATACGACGGGCAGTTCTTGTGCCGGGTTGGTTCGGGTTGCCTGGAGCGGCCAGCTTTCTGCTGGCGGGGTGAGGGGCGCGGCGTCGGTGGCTGCGTCTTCCAGCAGTCCATCCAGTGCTACGCCTTCCGGCGCTAATCGGGCTGCCGCCAGAAGAAACAGCGAATCTATATCGCTGGCGCCCGCTGCCTGGGACGTATCGGCGGAGTCTGGGACGAGCACTGGCGCAAGCTGCTCAACAGGCGCGGGCGGCTGGGTCCATTCTTCAGCCTCCACCTGCGCTGTGGCGGCGGCCTGGCTCTGGGCGGCGCTCTGGCGCAGGCGACGACGCAAGAAGAACGTGACGAACAAAATCCCCAGCACGCCTCCGCTCAAGATGAGGCCGCCCGGCAGAGGCAATTGAAACAAGGCATCGAACGCGCCGCCGCCCCCAGAGTTGCCAGTCGCCAGGGGGACGGGGGAGGGTGTGGCCGTTGCTTCTGGGGTGGGTAGCCCCGGCGTGGGCGTTCCCACGTCCGGCGTTGCTGTTGGCGATGGCGTGCTCGTAGCGCTGGGTGTAGCGGTTGGCGTGGCAGTTGGCTTGCGCGTAGGTGTGGGGGCAGGCTTTCTCGTTGGCGTGGGTGTAGGTGGCTTGGGTGTGTTGGTGGGTGTAGGTGGCTTGGGTGTAGGCGTGTTGGTCGGTGGCTTGGTGGATGTTGGCACATGGGTTTCCGTCCCAACTAAAGGGGCAGATTGCTGCTGGGCAGAAGCAGCACCCATCTTCTGCGCCGCCCACACCGGCAGGCCAAGTGCCGCCAGTGAACAAACCAGCAGCGCCAGCGCCAGGAAGAACGCGAGCAAAAGGCTTTGGTGAATTGATCGTTGATGCTTCATGATGTGTTGTCACGTCACAGCTAGCTTGTGTATGGGCATCTCGCCTGATATAACGAAGCGCTGGGCGTGGAGTCACTCTTGAGGAAAGCAAGCCTACGTTTGGTGCGGTGAGCAAAACAAAGCAGCGAGCGCCTGGCAGCATTCTACCGCCAGGCGCTCGCTGTATCATTGCCTTTCCCTTTGCGTTCGATCTCCTCACACACCTGCTATTCCAGGCCACGCTTTTTTATCGAGAAAACCGCTGCGCACTGCGCGCTCGCGCTCTAGCAGCCTCTGCTGCGCGATTTTTGGGTGGCGTATTTGTCTCAAGCGAGTGAAGAAGCGCGCGCGAGGCCGTTTCTATCGCGTCAACGGCGGCCAGGAATGCGGCTTCGTTGGCTTTGGATGGCTTGTTGAAGCCGCTCACCTTGCGCACAAATTGTAATGCCGCCTCGTGAATCTCCTGGTCGGTCACGGGCGGTTCAAAGTTGAAAAGCGTTTTGATGTTTCGGCACATGCTATTCCCTCAAGGTGGCCTCTTTTATCTCTTCCGGTTATTTGATCTCAGTAACACTCTACCACTAATCTGAAACAGCAGGAGGCGCAAACGCCAGCACCTTCCTCTGTGGCGCATTAGGGTTGATAACCGACGACATCGGAGCCACCGGTCTGTCCACCTGTAAAGGTGAAGTACATGGGTCGCTCGGCCACAATCTGCATATTGGACTCGACGATCATTGAGAACGACTGCCCTGGCATTACCGTGCTCGTGTCCAGCGTAAACCGACTGTTCGGCGCCACCTGATAGACCTGCACCACCGGAGTGGCAGTGCCTCCATTGGCGTTCGCTGGCAAGAAGGTGACCTGCACGGTGGCGGTGGTGGCGGGATCCGGGTTCTCAATCGTCAGAAACTCAAAGAAGCCCGTCCCCGTGAAGCCCTCCGAGAACAGGAACAGGTTGGAGGGCTGCGCTGCTCCTAGCACATCCGTTGCCCCAGGTATATTGCCACGGAAGTCAAAGCTCATGAATCGCTCGGCCAGAATCGGCTGGTCGGCATGGACATGCGCGCTGTTGTTGACCCCGTTGCCCAGCACTGCATTGGCATCTACCACCGCCTGCGCTCCTGGTTGGATGGTCACGCCAGTGGTCTGGGTGCTGCCATCTCCCTTGAAGAAGGTCATAAGGACACTCGCCACGTTGAGCGTGGGGTTGGAGAGGAGGTAGCGCTCGCTGAAGGCACCGGAACCGCTGGAGGTGAACCCTTCTGCGAAATCCCAATCAGTGAGCGGCGTCGTCACCCCGACCACATCTGCCGAGCCAGTGAAGTGGGTGATGCCATCCACCAGATACATGGGGCGCTCTACCAGCCCTGGCAGGGAGAGCGTCACCAGCGCGCTGTAGACTCCGGCTGGCAACCCTTCACCGTTGACCTTCACCGTGCCCCGGCTGTTGGCGTTGATCGTGTGCATAATTATCGTGGAGGCACCTGTCGCTGCGGCAAAGTAGTGGATTGTAACGTTCATGAGGCTATTATTCTGGTTGAGGATGGTCAGATAGGTGTCGTGCAGGTTGGAGGTATCCAGGTAGCCAAAGTCAAAGCTGGTCCCAAGCTGGGTGGCGCCCAGCACATCGGTGCCGCCGGGGATGGGATGGCCTGCTATGCTGGTGTAGATGAAGTAGACGGGCCGCTCGGCTACGATGGGTTGATCTGCCGTCACTACCAGCGAGACATCCTGGTTGGGACCAATCTCGTCGTTCACCCGGATGGTGGAGCGCGCGTTAGCTCCTACAAGGTAGGGCTTGGTGATCGGCGGGGCGTTCCCCAGGAGGTATTGTACCTGGACATTGGCCGGGGTGGAATTGGGGTTCGCTAAGGTCAGGAACTCCGTGAACGAGCCTCCCGTAAATCCCTCCGCAAAGTACCACGTCTTCGAAACGTTAGCGGAGACGACGGTGATTGGGATGGTGAGCGGGTTATTCTTCCCAGTAGGATCAACCAGTATCAGGTTTGTCTTGTATACCTGAGGCATGGTATCAGGTGTGTTGAAGGTGAGGGTTATTTGTTGTAACCCGCCCGATGCAATGGTTCCTGATGGAGGGGTGCTACTAACCCAGGGTTGTACGGGTTGAAAAACTGAAATCCAGTTTAGGGGAGCAGCGCTTGAGTTCCTGAGTGTGAGCGTTTGTTGACCCGGACTCGCTCCTGGCGCGGTAACCAGGCCAACAGCAGCCTGGTTGATCTGAAAGGTTGCTCCTCCTGAAGCAATTTTAGTCACAAAGGCCGTCTGAAAACCGTGCAGTTGTGACTGAAATGGATTGCCCACCAATGGGAAATTACTGGAGGCTGTCCCACCAGTCACATAGGCATTGTCAGCAGCATCTAAAGCAATGCCACTGCCAAAATCATCGCTGTTCCCGCCCAGATACGTTGAATAGGACAGTGTGCTGCCTGATGCACTTATTTCGGACACAAAAGCTTCAAAGAGCTTCCCTCGCTGAGCTTGCGCGGAATTCACGATCGGGAAGTTGAGCGACCGAGTTTCACCAACAATAAAGGCATTTCCCAGACTATCCACCTGAATCCCTGTGCCGTTGTCCTCGTCTCCTCCTCCCAGGTAGGTCGAGTAGACCAATGCGTTCCCTGCCGCAGTGAATTTCGTGACGAATACATCCCCAAAGCCGCCAAAGGTGGGTTGCAGCGGATTCTTTAAGGGAAAATCTTTAGAGGATGTTTCACCAGTGACATAGGCCTCCCCTGAGCTATCAACAGCGATACCTGTAGCGATCTCACCGCTACTCCCGCCCAGATAGGTCGAGTAAATCAACGCATCTCCGGTCGCGTTGAGCTTCGTAACAAAGGCAGCTTGGAGGTTTCCCCCGTTGGTTGATTGAAAGGGGTTCTGAAGCGGGAAATCGTTTGAGTTATTGGTGACGCCTGTAACGTAGGCGTCGCCTGCGCTATCTATGGTGATGGCGTTGCTTGCATCATCGTCACTACCGCCCAGATAGGTGGAGTAGATCAGGGCACTGCCCGACGCGTTGACCTTAGCCACAAATGGGTTGGGACTGTCAGTAAAGAGCGGATTCATTAACGGGAAGTTCGCGCCAGCGCTGCCAGTCAGATAGACATTTCCAGAACTATCTACCGCGATACCATTGCTGCCTGCACTGCCACTTCCCCCCAGATAGGAGGAGTAGATGAGGGTACTTCCCGAAGGATCAAGTTTAGCGAGAAAGGCGACACCAAGGCTAAAAAAAGTTGATTGCAAGGGATTCTTGAGCGGGAAATCAGAAGAAAGCGTGAAGCCATCCACATAGGCGTTGCCTGTACTATCCACGGCAATAGCTGAGCCTTGGTCCTGGTTATTCCCCCCAAGATAAGTGGAATAAACAAAGGCAGTTCCTGAGGCATTCAATTTCGTCACAAAAGCATCAGCGTTGCCACCACTGAAAGCAGGTTGAAAGGGATTGATAACAGGGAAGTTGGTAGAAAGCGTAGTGCCAACAATATAGGTGCTGCCAGCGCCGTCTACTGCAATTGCACGCCCATCGTCTTGATTGCTGCCTCCCAGGTACGTAGAGTAAATCAGCGTCGGGTCGATGACAAGTGGTCTGGTATGGTCATATGTTCCCAAGGCGAAGCTGACCTGCGTGTCACCTCGCAGAATATAGTTGCCGACAATAGAGTGCCGCACACCGTTGACCTCCTGGTAGACATGCGGCGCGCCTTGAGGGAGCGTGCCGCTCGCGAGATGGAGCAGCAACTCCCCTTGGGCATCCAGGCTCAAGTGGTCTGTCCCGGTAAAGCCGAGCAGGATGCGTCGCTGCCGGGCGAGACAACAAAGTCATATTCCAGTTGCCCCTGGTTGCCATAGTACACCAGGTCAATCCCAGGGTAGATGTTGTGATAGCGAACCTGGGCATAGGTGGGAATGTTCGTGCGCCAGTTTGCCGGGTCATTGCCCAGGAGGTAATTGACCAGGCCAGGGAGTGGTTGCTCCCCCGTCACCGCTGGCTGGGGACTGGCACCGATGAATTGCATGCCAACCACCGCTGCTGGTGTGGTGGGAACCGAAGGGGAAGGGCTGCGAAGAGCAGGCCCGAACCGATCAGAAGAGGCGGCTTCAGTATGACTCTTCGAGCTGAAAGCGAGTAACGCCTCTGTTGATGTCAAAAAGAGGCTGTAACCTGGCGCGTGTGCCAGGAAACGCACCTTGCTGTCCGTTTGCCCCTGGTTCATCTCAAAGCTGATGGGCACCTGTCCAAATGCCGCAGGCACGCTTTGACGGGCAGACGCAGGAGCCGTTATCTGAGGGAGGGATGAGTGCGTAGAGGTGTCGGCGTGCAGAAAGAGGAAGACGACATTAAGCAGCGCCAGGGTTCCCAGTATCCGCAGCAGAGAGGTTGAGCGTTTTGGGCGCATCCACATAAGAAGCAGTCCTTTCCCGATCAAATTTCGTCCATGTCTGTGACTTGCCCGACAAGTCACAGAAAAATTGGGCACGCGCCCAAGCGAGGAAGCAAGCCTGGAGAGAAGCTAGCATAGAGGCAAGGTTGCGTGCAAGTGGACTGGTACTTTTGGGAAATAGCCAGCCTACGCTTGCTACAAAGTGGCGTACCCTACCACAGATGAGCCAACAGCGAGATCAATTGAACTGGAAAGGACGTTCCGAACCAGAGAATCCAGGAACTGCTCTTTTGATCCCAAGACCTGGACTTCTATGGTGCAATAGCAGGCGACGAAAACGTAATCAGGCCAGGGGTCAGCGCCCGCCACACCAGAGAACCATCAGCCGTGTTGAAGGCATACACGCCCCCATCCTCGCACCCGATGTAGAGGATGCCATTGACGACTGTTGGATACGAAAGTAAGAACCCACCAGTCTGACTCCGCCACAGGAACGTACCGTCGCTTGCCTTGAGCGCATAGACATACCTGTCATCGGAGCCAATATAGAGGATGCCATTAGCAATGACCGGTTTCGACTGAATCACACTCCCTGTGTGGGTGCGCCAGAGAATACTCCCCGTCGCAGCATCAAGGGCATCCACATAGCTTGGCGTTCCATCACCAATGTAAAGTATCCCATTGACTACCACAGGAGAGGAAGAAGGGGCGAAAATGGAATTCTGTGTATACAACAAGGTGCCGGTGCTGACATCGAACGCCTGGATGCCATTGCCATTGGAGACATAGAGGACTCCGTTGACGACCAGCAAATCACCATAACCGCTCGGTGGAGCGCCTACTGTCCGGACATTCGCGCCGGTCAAGGCATCAGCTGCATATACGGCGGTGGTACTAAAGTACACTTCTCCATTGGCATAGGTGGGAGTTGCCTGGCTGAAGTTAAGGCCAGGATTTCCATACTTCCACACCAACGCCCCCGTCTGAGCATTGAGGGCGTAGAACACAGTATCATCGGACGAAACATACACCAGTCCATTCACCACTAGAGGTGAGGCCTCAATACTTCTCCCGGTTTTGAAACTCCACAGCAATGAACCATCGCTGGTCTGAAGGGCATAGAGAGAGTTATCAGTGGAACCGATGTAGAGAATGCCATTGGAGACAGCGGGTGAAGACTTAATAGCCCCGCCAGTCTGATAGCTCCAGCGCACCGACCCATCATTCGCGTTGAGGGCATAGACCTTTCCATCCCCGGTACCCACATAGACGCTCAATCCATTTGGTGGGGGAGTTGGTGCAGGGGGCGGTACGAACCCTGAATAGCCTACCACGTCACTGCCCCCAGTCTGCCCATTGTTAAAGTTAAAGTAGATAGGTCGCTCGGCCACGATGGGGGCGTCGGATGCCAGTACCATCGAGAACGATTGGTTGGGCATCACCGTCCCTGTGTTCAAGGTAAAGCGGCTGCTAGGAGCGATGCTGTAGAGCTGCATAGTGGCTTGCCCTCCCGGCTTGTCAGGCAGGAAGGTCACCTGGACGTTGGCTATCTGAGTCGGGTCAGGATTCTCAATGGTCAGGTACTCCGAGAAGCCACTGCCTGTGAAGCCCTCGGCAAAGTAGAACAGGTTGGAGGGTGCTGCTGCCCCCAACACATCAGTGGCTCCTGGCAAGGTAGGGGAGAACTTGAAGCTCATGAAGCGCTCGGCCAGGATAGGCTGAGTGACGTGGACATGGGCACTGTTGTTGCCACTGATGGACAGGGAAGCGACGTTGAGGATGGTTTGTTGTCCTGGTGCCAGGGTGAAAGGCTTGGTTTGAGGCTGGCCTTTGTCGAGGAAGAAGGTGATGGTGCCACTGGCGGACTGAGTAGTGCTGGGGTTGGCCAGGATGTACCGCTCCGTGAAGGTGGGAGTAATGAACCCCTCAGCAAAGTACCAATCAGTGAGTGGCTGGGTAACACCGATCACATCCGCCGCGCCCGTGTAGCCCGTCAAGGAGTCCTTCAGGTACATGGGTCGCTCGACCAGCCCTGGCAAGGAGAGATGGACCAGGGCGCTGTAGGTGCCCAGTGGGAGGTGCTCATCGTTGATATGAATCGTCCCCCGGCTGTTCGCGTTGACCAGATGGGTGAACACCATGGGGGTGCCGCCTGTCAGAGGAAAGTAGTTGACGGTGACTTGCATAGTGGTGGTTGGATCCTGGTTGAGGATGGTGAGGTAGGTGTCGTGGTTGGTGGTGGTATCCAGATAGGCAAAGTCAAAGTCGGTGCCCAGGCTGGTGGCGCCCAGCACATCGCTGCCGCCAGGCAGAGAGAGATGCCAGGTGGAGGAGGCGAAGGTAAAGTACATAGGACGCTCGGCAATGATAGGCTGTGAGCCAGTCACTACCATCGCCAGGGATTGGCCAGCCCCGACTTCCGTGTTGATGTTGCGGGTGAAGCGGCTGTTGGCGGCCAGTTGATACTGCCGGGTGAGAGGAGCCGCACCTTGCAGCAGGTACTGCACGGTCACCGTGGTGAGCGTCGGGTTGGGGTTGGCAATAGTCAGATACTCCGTAAAGCCCGTGCCCGTGTACCCCTCAGCGAAGTACCAGGTTTGCGAAACCGTGGCTTCATACAAGGTCACAGGAACAACAAGTGCAGCAATGCCATTGACTCGAAAAACCAATTTGGTGAAGTATGTTTGTACGAGGGCCAACGGGGTGTTGAAAACAAGCGGAAAAACCTGAGATGTGCCTGCATAAAGCGTCCCTGACGTTCCAGGCAAAGGAACCTGTATCCAGGTAGGCGGCGAATCAACTTGCCAGTAGACAGTCGTGTTGCTGGTATTTGTTAGGGTAAGGTTGAAATTGGGCGGAGTGATACCTGGAATGGCAGCGATATTCACCACCGAAGGGGTTACTTGCAGGGGAGAACTGGTTGCTTGTGCTGTAGCCGGATGGGCAATTACAGTTTTGGATGTAGGTGTCAGAACAGGGAGCAGCGAAAGGGAAAGAGTCAGGAGAAAAATCCAGCGGAGAAGGTTCATGGTGAGATCCTTCCAGCAGGGACCAGAAAGGCAATCGGGCTATTTTCCATGCCTCCACCCCTCAAGATACCCTCTGTAGCCGCTTTTGCCGACCATGACACCTGCACTGCAAGAGTATAAGCAATTGCTTTAGCACTATATAGTGTCTTGTTGCTCTCACAGAAACAATAGCAGACCTCCACGAGATATGCAATACTTATAGGAAAGTTGCCAAAAGGTACGAAAGCGCTCCCGGACGACAGTTGTGTGCCGTACGCCTCGACGCAGCCGGCGATTCTCCAGGCTTTCGGCCTCTTTCTTCAGCGGGACTGAAGCTCGACGATCAGCGTTTGCCTCCCAAAGGCTTACCCGACGACCCAGCAATTTGGTACAGAATGTCTCACCAACATGCAAGCCATCCAAAAAGGGAGAAACTGAGGGTTTAAAAAAAGTGGAAGAGAAAAGAGGATGCTAGCGGTCTATGTTTCATGGAAAGATTGGTCGAAGATTGGCCTAAATCACCAATAGGGAAAATATGGTCGGGGTGCCCGGACTCGAACCGGGGACCTCATGGTCCCAAACCATGCGCGCTAGCCAACTGCGCTACACCCCGCTCTTCCGACAAACCACCGCGCTAGGGGAGGCGCGGTTTCGGGTGGGCAGTGCGGGATTCGAACCTGCGACCTCTACCATGTCAAGGTAGCACTCTAACCAACTGAGCTAACTGCCCCGAACACAATACAGTATAGCATCCTGCCCTGCCGTTGTCAAGTTTTTTCAGCCTTTGGCCGCGTTCATGCGACAGGTATTTTCCAATCATCTCTCGCCTGGGCGTTTTTGTGGTGCGTTCTGGCGGGCGACCAAAGCTATCCGGCCCCGCTGCGCCCATTGTTGCCTGGTGGCGCGGGCACTGCTGGCTATGTATGTTGATACAGGAGTGAGCGAACTATGCCCCTTTCGATCATTGATACGCCTGGAACAGTCAAGCTCTCCAGGTATGACCCCAATGAAACCGGCGGCCTGAACAAAAAAGAGGTGGAGTCGCGTCTGCTGCCTCAATTAGCAGAGCGGCGCGAACGCTTGCAGGAGATGCTTTACGCGGCGCAGCAGCAGAGCGTGCTGATCATCCTTCAGGGGATGGATACCTCTGGCAAAGATGGCACCATCAAGCATGTGATGTCTGGTGTGAATCCATCCGGGTGCCGGGTCTGGAATTTTAAGGCGCCCAGCGAAGAAGAACTCAGCCACGACTTTCTGTGGCGCGTGCATCGGGCCGCGCCCCCCTTGGGGATGATCGGCATCTTTAACCGCTCGCATTATGAGGATGTGCTGATTGCCCGCGTGCGTCATTTCGTGCCGCCGAAGGTCTGGAAGAAGCGCTACCAGCAGATCAATGACTTTGAGGAGATGCTGAGCGAAAACGGCGTGCTGATCTTCAAGTTCTTTCTGCACATCTCCAAAGAGGAGCAAGAGGAGCGATTGCTCGCCCGCGAAGAAGACCCTATCAAAGCCTGGAAGATCGCTGTCTCCGATTGGCAGGAGCGGGTCTATTGGGACGAGTATATTGAGGCGTATGAGGAGGCGCTGGGCAAGTGCAGCACAAGCTGGGCGCCCTGGCATATCGTCCCCGCCAATAAGAAGTGGTATCGCAATTATGTGGTGGCCGAGGCGCTGATTGAAGGGCTGGAGCCGCACGCGCGCGGCTGGGAGAAAGCGCTCAAAGAGCGAGGCGAACGCTCCTTGAGCGAGTTGCGCGTGTATCACCAGCAGGACGAGCGGAAGCACTGAGGTGCTATCCTGCCTGCCAGACCTCTATCAGGTTGGAGGTGAACGAGTGGCTGATGCCTGTGGCAACGCGGGTGCTGTCCGGCGACCAGGCCAGCGCAGTGACGGTGAAGGAATCTGTGGGGAAGATAAAGGCATGGGCGCCGGTCAGGGCATCCCACACCTGGATGGGCGTGTCATCCGTCGCGCCGCCCGAACCACGGCTGCCGGAGACAATGCGTCGCCCGTTGGGGGACCAGGCCAGCACATAGACATCGCCGGTATGCCCATGATAGGTGTAGACTGGCGTTCCGGTGCTGGCGTTCCAGACCTGCACGGTGGTATCCGCGCCACCAGAGGCGATGTAGCGGCCATCAGGCGACCACGCCACCACTTCTACCAGGCCGGTATGGCCTTTGTAGACGAGCAGGGTTTTTCCGGTTGTGGCGTTCCAGACGTGCACGGTGCTATCAAAGTTGGCCGAGGCAATGCGCGTGCTGTCCGGCGACCAGGCCAGGCCGTCAACAATGGTGGTCTGCTCTTTGAAGGTGAGGAGCGTCTTGCCCGTCGTGGCGTTCCAGACCTGCACTTCGTTATTCTGCTGCGCCGAGGCAACGCGCTTGCCATCGGGCGACCAGGCCACGACCTGCACTACATCGTTGTGCCCGTTGTAGGAGAGCAGCAACTTGCCGTTGCTGGCATCCCATATCTTTACGATGCCTTTGGGCATCATCCCAGGGATAAAAGAATCGGGGAACCCGCCTGTCACCAGGCGCTTGCCATCGGGCGACCAGGCCAGCGCGTCCGTTGGCGTCCCAAAATGCAAGAGTTCAGTTCCGGTTGCCGCGTCCCAGATGCGCACCCCTTCAATGCTGCCGGAAGCGATGCGCTTGCCATCGGGCGACCAGGCGATGGTGTTGACCGGATTCTGCTGCCCGCGATAGGTGAAGAGAATGGTTCCCAGTCCCCCGCTTGACGGGGTAGAAGTTCCTGAAGGCGTCGGGACAGCCGTCCCTTTGGGGAAGACGAGGGGCGGAGGCCGCTCGTTACGCGCGACAAGGCTGTCGCAGCCAGCCAGCACCAGCAGGCACGCGAGCAAGAGGCTTCTGGAGAAAATAAAGCGTTTCATGGGCACTCCTCGCTGAAGGATGGTTTTGGCCTCGGCACACCTATCAAGGGCGGTCATCACCCGCTACCTTGCCTGCCAGATTTGTATCGGGCTGCTTGAGCTTGTGCGGAAGATGGCCGAGGCGATGCGCGTGCTATCGGGCGACCAGGCCAGGGCGGTGGCGTTCCCAGAATGCTCGGAATAGACATAAGCATTGCCCCCTGTCAGCGCATCCCACAACTGAACAGGTGTGTCATCCGTCGCGCCGCCCGAACTGCCGCTGCCAGAGACAATGCGCTTTCCATCCGGGGACCAGGCGATGGTATGAATATCGCCGCTGTGCCCGTGATAGGTGTAGACCGTTGCTCCAGTGGTGGAGTCCCAGACCTGCACCGTCGTATCTGCCCCGCCAGAGGCGATGTGCTTGCCATCGGGCGACCAGACCACAGCCTCCACCAGCGCTTTATGGCCCTTGTAGGTGAGCAAGGTTTTTCCTGTCGTCGCGTTCCAGACCTGCACGGTGTTATCGAAACTAGCTGAGGCGATGCGCGTGCTATCTGGCGACCAGGCCAGGCCATCAATGATATTGTTGTGCCCTTTATAGGTCTGGAGGGTCTTGCCGGTGGTGGCGTCCCAGACCAGCACCGTGTTGCTTTGCCCCACCGAGGCGATGCGTTTGCCATCGGGCGACCAGGCCACCGCCTTCACTTCATCGTTATTTCCGGGATAGGAGAACACTGGCTTTCCGGTAGTGGTGTCCCATATCTGCACGCTGCTGAAGAAGTTTCCGTTGCCATCAACAAACGGCGGCGCACACGTCACCAGGCGCGTGCCGTCGGGCGACCAGGCGAGCGAGTTCGCGGGGGTTCCCATCTTCACGATGAGCGTGCCCGTTGTCGCGTCCCAAATCTGCACCCCGTCGAAGCCCCCGGAGGCAATGCGCTTGCCGTCTGGCGACCAGGCGATAGTGTTCACCTGGTTCTTGTGTCCCTGGTAGGTGAGCAGAATGGTTCCGACTCCACCAGTCGCCCCGGCTGAAGGCTGCGGAGCAACAGTCCCTTTGGGGAAGACGAGGGGTGGTGGCTGTCCAGCGCTTGTAACCACCGTATCGCAACCAGCCAGGGCAAACAAACATGCCAGGAAAAGACTGCCAGAGAAAATAAAGTGTTTCATTGGCGTTCCTCGCTGAAGGCTAGTTTTTGCATCGGTAACAATGCCAAGGGCAGCTATCAAGGACGTACTACGCCTGCCAGACCTCTACCAGGTTCGTTCGCGGGGAGAGGTTGAGGGCTGAGGCGATGCGCGTACCATCGGGCGACCAGGCCAGGGCGATAGCATTTCCAGAGTGCTCGGAGAAGACATAGGCGTTGGCGCCGGTAAGCGCGTCCCACACCTGGATAGGCTCATCAGCCGGAGCGCCCGCTGTACCGACGCTGCCGGAGACAACCCGCTTCCCATCTGGGGACCAGGCGATGAGACGAATCTCGCCAGAATGCCCTTTGTAGGTGAGAATCGTCGTTCCGGTGGTGGCGTCCCAGACCTGCACCAGCAGATCTGCCCCGCCAGAAGCGAGGTACTTGCCATCGGGCGACCAGGCTACGGCCTCCACCGACTGCGTGTGACCTTTGTAGGTGAGCAGCGTTTTGCCGGTCGTCGCGTTCCAGATCTGCACGGTGTCATCAAAACTGGCCGAGGCGATGCTGGTGCTATCGGGCGACCAGGCCAGGCTCGCAACGGTGTTGGTATGCCCTTTATAGGTCTGGAGGGTTTTGCCCGTTGCGGCGTCCCAGACCCGCACGGTGTTCTCGGTCCCGCTCCCGGCAATGCGCTTGCCATCAGGCGACCAGGCGACTGCCTTGAACTCGTCGTTCGCGTCGAAGGAATCCAGCACGGTCTTGCCAGTGGTCGTATCCCACACCCCAATGCCGCTTGACGATTCATTCACCGTCTGCCCACTGACGGTACCAAATCCAAAGCTCCCGCCAATCACCAGGCGTTTGCCATCGGGCGACCAGGCCAGCGCGTTCACAGAGAGCCGCTGAAAAAGAAGATGATCCCCGTTGGTGATTGCAAGCAGTTGATTCCCTGTGGCGGCGTCCCAAATCTGCACGCCATCAGCCCCACCCGAAGCAATGCGCGTGCTATCGGGCGACCAGGCAATGGCGTTGACCTCGACCTGGCTCTGGTGCCCATGATAGGTCACCAGAATGGTTCCGACTCCACTGTTTGCCCCGGCTGAAGCCGTCGCTTTTGGCAAGACAGGGGATGGTGGTGAGATCGCCGTATCGCAACCGGCCAGGAGAAACAAGCATGCCAGGAAGAAACTGCTAGAGAAAATAAAACGTTTCATTGATACTCCTTGCTGAAGGAGAGTTTTTGCATCAACAAAAATGTAAAGGGTGGTCAATCCAAGACCTTACGGTGCTAGCCAGACCTGTACCGTTTTGTCTACATTGGCTGAGGCGATCCAGCGGCCATCAGGCGACCACGCCACATCTGCTGCTCCAATATCGTTATGTTGGAAGGAAAAGAGTAGTTTTCCAGTGGCAGCTTCCCAGACCTGCACACTATTGTCATCCAGGCCAGCGCTGGCTGAGGCAATCTTGCGACCATCGGGCGACCAGGCCAGGCTGCGTACATTGCCGGTATGTCCGCGATAGGTGAGAAGGGTCTTGCCGTTGGCACTTTCCCACACCTGTATTGTGGAATTGCCACTGGTTGATGCGATACGCTGCCCATCTGACGACCAGGCCAGCTTCTGCACCACGCCCTCTGCCTGCCTGTAGGTGAGCAGCGTCTTTCCAGTGGTTGCGTCCCATATCTGCACAGTTCCATCCTGACCCGCTGTGGCAATGCGTTTGCCATCAGGCGACCAGCCTGCTGTATAAATGGCCCCGATATGCCCACGATATGTCAGCAGGAGCTTTCCCGTTGCGGCATCCCAGACCTGCACGGTCTGATCAAAGCCAGCCGAGACGACGCGCCTGCCATCAGGGGACCAGGCTACCGCATTCACACCGATCTTGTGCCCTCGGTATAGCAGCAAGGTTGCCCCCGTTCGGCTGTCCCAAATCTGCACGGTGCTATCTGAGGTAAAATCGCCGCCGCTGCCAGAGGCAATACGGGTGCCGTCTGGCGACCAGGCGAGGCAGGCCACCGCGCCTTCTTGCACTTTATAGGTGAGCAGATGTGCGCCTGTTGCCGCCTCCCAGACCTGGGCTGTTCCATCATAGCCACCGGAGACAATTTTCTGTCCATCTGGTGACCAGGCAATGGTTACTGGCAGGTTCGTGTGGCCTTTATAGGTAGCCAGGACTGCTCCTGGTGCTTTGCTGGAAGGCGAAGCCGTTGCTGGCGGGGGGAAAACAAGTGTTGGCGGCTGCCCGGCAAACTGATTTCCAGTGCAGCCAGCCAGCATAAATACGCAGAGCAGTAACAGGCTGCTGGAGGGGACAAGCTGTTTCATCGCTCTTTCTTCTCACCATGAGACGGACAGTGCACCAGAGAATGATTTCTTACTGGAATTACGCTGCTCGCGGCCACAATCTCACACGCATCTCCTCAGCGGAAAGCCCCTGGCGCTCCAGACCGTGATCTACTGCCGGGTCGGGAGCAGGCTGTTCCAGGAGGAGCAGCGCCTGTACATCACTCCTCTCAAGGATACCCACTGGCTGGCTGCGGCCACATCGGGAACGGTCCCTATCTTAGGCGCAGTGGCTCCCTATATTGGAGGCGTATCTCGCAGAGTGATGGACATCCGAAACTCATCTCCAAGCAATGAGACAGGCAAGGCTCTCGCTCGTTCTAATTGAAGAAGCATTTGTGGATGGAAGAGGTCTGGCGATGTTTGCTGGGCGTGCTCTGCCGCCTCTGGAGCAAAACGGGCAGATATTCTGGGTGAGACAGGCGCCAAAAAAGCTGCTTCTGTGGCTGCGCTTTGGCGCGGCGGTCTTGCTGCTGCCCCCGCTGATTCTGCTCTGGCCTGCCTTTGGCCCAGGGCATGACTCCGCTGCTCCCGTGCAGTTGTTGAACGTGACGCTGCTGCTGATTCTCCTGGCCGATGTCTGGATGCTGTTGATGGACCTGCTCTTTGGCCTGGCCTCGCGCGATCACCGCAATATCGTGGTGTATCTCATCGCGCTGGGCATGGGGTTGGGTCTGGTGCTGTGCGTGCGCGTGGTGGCGCAACTGCTGGATGCCTGGCTTACCCCAGATGGGCATAGCGTCGCGCTGCTGGGGCTGCTGCTAATGCTGCTTCTGGCGGCTGCGGCGCCAGCGTGCAAGATGTGGCTGCTGCATGAGCCAGCGATAGAGCGCTTTCTGTTAGAGCGTGGCAACCGCCGGGATTGGCCTTGGATCGAGCGACGCCTGCGCCTGGCAATGCAGGCACATCCAGAGGCGGCAGCGCCTCCTCTGCTGCTGGCAGAGTTGCTGCTGCTGCAAGGGCGTCTGGAGGAAGGCTGGAGCTTGTTGAAACACATGACAGCGCGTTTCCCCGATGCCTGGGGCGGATGGGCGGCGCTGGGCGCGGTGGCGCTGGAAAACGAGCAGTGGGAGCGGGCGGCTTCGGCGCTGGCGCGGGCGGATGAATTGGCGCCGCGTGGCGCCAGAGGAACGGTGCATCTGAATCTTGGGCTGGCGCTGCTGGGGGTGGAGCAGGCCAGGGCAGCAAAAGAGGCTATCTTGCGCGCCGGGCGCTGGCCGCTCCCGCCGCACCTGCGCCATTACCGCTGGTTCCTGCTGATGCGTATTGGGCAGGTGCAAGACGAGCCAGTGCTGATCACGCGCGCCATTAACTCGGTGAAAAACTTCCCCGGAGATGCCTGGGCCTTTCTCGCGTGGTACGACGACCTTGATCGCTCCAATTTGCCCACCCTGGGCGAAGACCTCTACGAAGCGGCAGACTGGACCAGGCATCTGCTCAAGATCAGGCGGGTGGCTACTTAGAGTTTTTTTCGCGCTCTTTCATCTTTTGCTGGCGATAGTAGGAGTGCGGCCTGGGGCGATGTTCCTCTTCGTCCAGTTCCGAGCGCTCCTCGCCGCGCCGGTCCTCATTTTCGCTGACTAATTCTTGAAGATCATTATAAATGCTGTAGTTATCAAGCACTTCGCGCTGGCGCAGCATATGCCGAAGCAGCATGCTCTGTGGAACATTGGTCTGGCTCTCGCGCTCCGGCTCGGTGCGCTTGATCAGCCGGTTCACCATAGAGATCGAGTCTTCATGGGCGCCAAGCTGCTCCAGCCGATCACGAATAGCCACTAATTGTTCATAGGCATTCATGTTTTTTGCCCCTTTCCTCTCTTTGATTGAAAAAGGTGCCTTCCTGATGTTGCCTCTTCACCCACCCTCAATATTATACCGCCTTAATGCGAACAAAAATAAGCAAGCGCTATTGCCCGCGCTTTTTCTGCTGAGAAAAAGCGCGGGCAGCAAGAGGTTGCACGCAGGGAAAACACGAAGAAAGAAGAAAGGGTCTGGCGCTAGGCTTTGCGCTCCTCCAGCAGTGCGCCCATCATCGCAAAGAGCGCCAGCGCGTTTGGCGCTTCCTGTTCGCCGCTAAACTCGCGGTAACAGGTGGCGATGTTGACGGCGATGCGCTCGCCATCGGTCCAGGTGGCGTAGCGGTCCATCGGAATATCTCTGGCGGCCTCGGCAGCGGACATGCCCGCGTCGTAGCGCTTGCGCGCCTCTCCATAGACATATTCCAGGTAGCCCTTGATTTCTGTCACGCCGTGTTTGTCGGTGATGGGGCCGTGTCCCGGCACAATCACGTCTACATCCAGCGCCAGGATGCGATCACACGCGCGCAGCCAGTTGCTCACCGGCCCGGCCCAGACGATGGGATGCCCGCCGATAAAGAGGATATCGCCGGTAAAGATGACCTTCTCATCCGGCAGATGCACCATCGTATCGCCCTGGGTATGCGCCGGGCCAACCTCCAGCAGATGCACCGGCTTGCTGCCGACGCTCAGGGTCAGTTCGCCCTCAAATGTCTCCTTGGGCAGCGTGACGCTGATGCCCTCAAAATTGAAGCGGCTGAAGGCGTGCAGGAAATACGCGCCCGCCGTGCCCATCATGGGCGCCTGCTTCATCAACAGCGCCATGACCTCCGGCTGGGTGCCATGCTGCATCTCGTCGGCAGTGCGCTGCGAGGCGATGATTTTGGCGTTGGCAACCAACTGGTTGCCATAGCAGTGGTCGCCGTTGGCGTGGGTATTGACGACCAGATCAACCTGCGCTGCGGCGGGCACGGCCTTGCGCATGGTTGCCAGCATCTCCTCAGTCAGATGCAGATCAAAGAGCGTGTCAATCAGCAGCGAGGTGCCGCTGTCGCTGATGAGGCCAGCGTTGCTCCAGCCCCATGTGCCATCGGGTTGCAGATAGGCATAGACTGAGTTGCCCAGATCATGGAGTCCTTTGGTATAGGCCCAGTTTGGCATGCGCTCCCCCGTTTCTGCGCGATTGGCGCGCGGTGTTCGCCCCTTGTGCAGGGGCAGGCCGACAGGATGCCGGTGGTACAAGTAGCGTATGGCGTCTATTCTATGGTGCGGGAGAGGTGCTGGCAAGGGGCTGATCGGGTCTGGCTGGCCGAGGCGATGTGCGCAGCGCGCAAGAGCGCACGCGGGAGGCATGTGAGGCGGGCGCCTACGCCTCCCGGTGGAGGAAATAGTTAATTAGCGGAGCTTTCGCCCGGCGCCAGACGGAGGCCCTGTCTCACGGCAGCCATTGGCTTGCCAAAGAAGCGCTGTGGCTCGGCAAGCATCGCGGGCATATTCCCCTGAAAGGCGTGGCCTGCCGCGATGGTAGCGAGGCCAGCCCCGGCAATGGCCGGGAACAGCCACCAACGCCTGCGCAGCAGCGCGATGGGCAGCGCGCTCACCACCAGCGCGTATCCTGTGAGGTGCGCGGCGCGATTCAGCGGGCTGCTGTGGCGCTCCAGATACCAGCGGGTCCATTCGCCCCAGGTTTCTTCTGCTCCTTCGGCCAGCGGCTCCAGACCATCTACCGCTACCGGGGCTTTGAGTTCGGGTCGGCGTAACATTTCAGGAACCTTCATTGGCTCCTCCCCATAGAAGATAATAACCAGGCAGACGGCGCGACATTGCGCTCTTATCTGCTGCCCTGCTTAAAGCATACCATATAGTGTCCAGTTCTGCCAAGAGGCAGGACTAGCAGCGCTAGAGTTAGCTAACGGAATTACACACTGCCCAGACCAGCGGCGCCACCTGCGGGATGCTGCCATTGGAGTAGCCGCTGATCACCCAGCCTCCATAGTCCTTGCCTGGCCCCAGGTAGGTCATTGGATACTGCTGGCTGCCGCTGAAGCCGCCGCCAGTGGCAACCTGTCCCTGGGCACAGGCTGCGCCACCACTCCCGCCCACCCCGTAGCCTGCGGGCAGGTTCTCCTGGGCGGAAACGCTCGCGCCAGCCACCAGATGGCGCGTGGCGCAGAGTGCATAGCTGGTTCTGTCGCTCATCCAGCCATTGCCCGCTGGCTTTGAGGTTGCCGCTCCTCCTTGAAAGCCACCATTGACCAGCACTGACCCAGAGGGACAGGCGATCTTCCCTGTGCCCTGAACCATCTTGATGCCCAGCGGAAAATCCGCAGGGACACAATATGCCTGAACGGAAAGAACGATAAACGAGGCTGGCGACGAGGCAACGACGGTCCAGGCGTGGTCGCTGGACGGGTAGCTTGCCCCCACGCTGTCCGCCTCGAAGATCTCGGCGCTGAAACTGCCAGCAATCACTTGCTCGCCCGCGTTGCAGGTGGCAGTGGCGGTGGCAGGCTGGTTCGCTTCAGCGCGAACCGATGCGCTGCTGCGCGTGACGATCTTTGCCGTCAGGAGCGAGGGCGGCTGCGTGGAGACAGCTTGCTGCTGGTTCACTGGTGGAGTCCCGCACCCGCTGATACTCAACAAGAGCGCCAGGCCCAACAGCAGCCAGCACGCGGCACGCGCCGGGGTTTTGGAACGAGAAAACATAAGCGATTACTCCTCTGCATCAACTGGCGTGAGCATTGGCTGCTCTTGCGCGCCCCCTCACCATTAACAACGACTGAGGTGCTCACTTTTTTCAGTTGTTTTGAGGAAATTGCCGCGTGAATAGTTCCCGCAAGGATGTGAAGCTGCCCACAGGGAGGCGGTGCGCTGCGTCTCTTTTTTCTTGCGCGTGCTACAATGGCCGTAGCCCATCCCACGCGGGACAAAAACCACCCCGGATTCTAGAATATAGGAGCGTTTCTGTGTCTGATACTGCTAAACAAACCCAGGTTGATCAGTACATCAGCGACCACCTCAACGAGAGCCTGAACGAGCTTGCCACGCTCTGCCGACAGCCCAGCGTGGCCGCGCAAAAATATGGCATTCAAGAATGCGCCGAGCTTGTCGCGGGCATGCTGCGCAAGCGCGGCTTTGCGGTGCAGATTCTGCCGACGGGCGGCTCGCCCGTCGTGGTGGGCGAGGCGCCAGGCCGCAGCAACAAGACGATGCTGCTCTATAACCATTACGATGTGCAGCCCGCTGAGCCGCTGGACCTGTGGACCTCGCCCGCCTTTGAGCCGACTATCCGCGATGGCAAGTTCTTTGCGCGTGGCTCCGGCGACGACAAGGGCCATATTCAATGCCGCCTGGCCGCGCTGGACGCCCTGAAAGCCGTCTACGGGGAATATCCCTGCCGCATCAAGTTCATCATCGAGGGCGAAGAGGAGATTGGCAGCAACCACCTGCCCGCTTTTATCGAGAAACATCAACACATGCTCAAGGGCGATGCCTGCCTCTGGGAGTTTGGCGGGCTGGACTACGAAGACCGCCCGGAGATGTACCTGGGCATGCGCGGCATCTGCTATGTGGAACTGCGCGCTAAGACCGCCAGCCTGGACGCGCACTCTGGCATGGCGGGCAGCATCTTCCCCAACGCGGCCTGGCGCCTGGTCTGGGCGCTGAACACGCTCAAGGACCGCAACGAGCGCATTCTGATTCATGGCTTTTATGATGATGTGCTCTCGCCCAGCGAGCGCGATATGCAGATGCTGGCGCGGCTCCCGTCTGAGGAAGAGAAGGTCAAGGAAACCTATGGCATCAAGAACTACCTCAAGGGGCTGACGGGCATGGAACTGCGCCGCGAGGCGGTCTTTGTGCCCACCTGCACGATCTGCGGCCTGACCAGCGGCTACGAAGGGCCAGGCTCCAAGACGGTGCTGCCCGCCGAAGCCTCGGCCAAGGTGGATTTCCGCCTGGTGCCCAACCAGACCCCGCCCGACATCGCGGCCAAGCTGCGCAGGCATCTGGATGCGCATGGCTTTGGCGATATTGAGATTGTGCAGCATGGCGGCGGCAACCCGGCGCGCATCAACCCCGATGACCCGTTTATTGCCATCTGCGCCAGGGCCGCCGAAGAGGTCTACGGCAAGGCGCCCAATGTGGCGCCCATCATTGGCGGCTCTGGCCCGATGTATCCCTTTGTGCAGGTGCTCAAAGTGCCGGTGGGCGCGGCGGGCATCGGCTACCCCGGTGGCCGGGCGCACGCCCCGGACGAAAACTTCCGCCTGGATGATTTTGTGAAGGGCACGCGGCACACAGCGCGCATCCTGACGCGCTTTGCAGGCATGGCGTAGGCCCCGGCAGGGACGCCGGGGCTACAGGCTCGTAGCCCCGGCGTCCCTGCCGGGCTTGGCGCAGGCTGCTAGCAGCCTGCGCTACCGGCCCTGTAACATCAAGCGCATTGAAGCTGAAGCCAGACCTGGCTGAAGTCTCGCGCCTTCAGGTCTTCCTGGCGAATCCAGTAATAAATCTGCCCTACTTCGCCCCAGCTTGTTCCCTGGTCTCCGTTTTGAGGAGAGTTATCCATGCTATCCACCTGAAGGAGCAAGCGCCACTGCATCGCCTGGGTCTTGGTCGCCGGGTCGTCGTAGAGGGTTCCCCGCTCCTCAAAAGTGGCCGCTCTCATACCCAGTTCACACGTCATCTGCATCTCGCCCTGAATCTGCATGGGGTGCCCAAGGAGCTGATGACCCAGGGCGTTGACCTTGCAAAAGACTTCCAGGTATCGGTCTACCTCGCTCTGACTCAACTCCAAAGCAGCAATCGCCAGCGCGTCGTACTCTGGCAGCGCGATGGCCGGTTCATATGTCACGGTACGCGCGTGAAACCGGCTCCATTTGGGCAAGGCGTGCGGGCGCGCCGCCCGCTGAAGCTGAGCAAGTTCGCCCGCGTAGTGAAAGACGCGCCACGCGCCGAAGTGCGCAGGCTCGAAGCCCCAGGGCTGCTCATCCGCTTCGTAGAAGAAATAGAGCCAGCCATCTTTGGGCAAGACTTGCTCACTGTCATATGCCGCCAGTTCAGGAAGATGGAATTGGGCGATAAAGGCCAATGGGACGCCCTTCCACTCCGGCCAGGCAATCTCTGGCGGCAAATCGGGCGTGCCGCCAAGTTTGGAGACGCCCAAGGGGACTTGTTGATCGGACATTAATGGTTCATGCAGCCGAATGGCAGGCAGCATGAGGGATTCAAGCACATCAGCCACTCGCTCAAGCCCAAATGTGTGTATGAGGGCGAGCGCTTCTTCTTTCATCATGCCAGGCGGCCTCCTTTGTTAAACACAAGAGCGAAAGGAAAGGGCTTATCTCTGGATTCTCCTCCTAGCGTTCCAGCACGGAAATATCCTGATGTAGCAAGGGCGAGGCCGTAGCGCCGCCGACCCTGGCGGCGCCAGTCTCCGTAACGCCGTTCGTAACGCTTGGGTAACGGGCAGATGGTATGCTCCTGGTAACACGATGATTGAAAGCGCATCAGGCGCTTAGCCAGTGAGTCGAGCCTGGCACGCGATACCAGGAGGCCAGCCATGTCTGCCCTAGCAAAAACCAGCGCGCCCATAAGCGCAAACCCATCTGGCGCCCCCGATACCAATCTGCATGGGCGCTGGCTGCTTATTGCTCGTGTGAGCTGGGTTGCGTTGACCCTGCTGATTCTGGTGACGAACGCTGTCTCCATCCCAGCCGCGAATGCGCTGTTACAATCGGTGTGTCAAGCGGGGGAGCGGTGCATTCTCGGTGTGCAGTTGCAGCCCGATGATGTGCGTGCGCTCCAGCAACTTGGCCTCTCGCCTGGCTTTGTGGCCGCCTATAACCTGGGGCAGGCTGCCGTCTGCATTGTAGTCTATTGTGCCTTGGGTGCGCTGCTGGTCTGGCGTCGCTCCCAGGACCGCATGGCGCTCTTTAGCGCCTACACGCTTGTGCTGCAAGCAAATAGCCTCTTTCCGGTTATGGAGTACGGCCTGGCACTGGCGGCGCCTGCCTGGTACGCCCTGTACGGTGTGCTCATCATCCTGGGGCAGACGGTCTTCCTGGCCTTCCTGTCGCTCTTTCCCAGCGGTCGGTTCGTTCCCCGCTGGACCCGCTGGTGTGTCCTGCTTTATGGGCTGCTGTTTGTCTATAATGTCTTCTTCTATGATGTGTATCACAACACTGGTCCTGGCTGGAGTAATGTACTGACGTTTGCGCTGCTGCTAGTCGGGGTGGGCACGCAGGTCTATCGCTATCGGCGGGTCTCTACGCCACGCGAGCGCCAGCAGACGAAGTGGGTGGTCTTCGGCTTCTCGTTGACGATTGTGATCTTTACGTTGATGATCTTCCTGGGGAATGCCTTCCTTCCTCAGGAGGTGCTGCAATCGCAGGTGGTAACCACCTTCGTCCTGGGGAACGTCGCATTCGTCTGCTTTCTGCTCATCCCAATCTCGATTGTCTTTGCCATCTTGCGTTCACGCCTCTATGATATTGACGCGCTCATCAACAAGGCACTGGTCTATGGCTCGCTGACGGCGCTGCTCGGTGCGCTCTACGCGGGCCTCATCATCGGGCTGACGAGTCTGGCCGGGACAATCGTTGGCACGACAGATCAACCAGTGGTGCTGGTCGTCTCTACGCTGGTGATTGCCTCGCTGTTCTATCCCCTGCGGCGGCGCATCCAAAGCCTGATTGACCGGCGCTTCTATCGGCGCAAGTACGATGCAGAAAAGACGCTGGCGGCCTTCAACGCCACGCTGCGCAATGAGGTGGACCTGGCAGAGGTGCGCGAGCACTTGCTGCGTGTCGTGCAGGAGACGATGCAGCCCGCGCAGGTGTCGCTCTGGCTGCGCCAACCAGAACGCCGTGAGCACCCCAGAGTTTCCTAGAAAGGGGCGAAAGATGAATACCACTGGCGTCCCCGACACGCGCCTGCATGGGCGCTGGCTTGTGCTTGCGCGGAGCGCCTGGGTTGTCCTGGTCGCTCTCACCCTGGCAATCTTCTTGGGCAGCCTCCCGATCTATCTGGATCAACTGCAAACTCCATGTGTGGGGGCGTTTTGCCAATACTATCAACTGCCTCCGCTCCTGGCCCAATCCCTGGAGCTTCTGGGCTGGCCGCTCAGCGAGTACGCGGCGCTTCAGATCACGTTTATGCTGCTCTGTATTGTGGTCACACTGGTTGTCAGCGCGTTGATCGTCTGGCGCCGCTCCGATGACCGGATGGCAATGCTGGTAGCATTTATGCTGGTGACGTTAGGCCCGATCAACGCGACAAGCAGCCTCCCGACAGGTTTCTCTTTCTGGGTGGTGGCAAACGAGTCCTTGAGTTTTCTTGGTCAGGTCTTGCTCATTCTGGTGTTCCTCGTCTTTCCTAGCGGGCGTTTCGTGCCGCGCTGGACCCGCTGGATTTTCATTGTGTATGTGGTGACGGAAGCCCCATTTACCTTCTTGCCTATTACTGGCAGGCTAGTTCCAGCGTTTGCTCAGCCTGGCTGGGTGTTGGCGCTGGGCTTCATGGCGACGATTGCGCTCGTCCAACTCTACCGCTTCCGCCGTGTGTCCACCCCCAGGCAGCGCCAGCAGACCAAGTGGGTGGTCCTGGGGTTTGCGGCGGCAATCCTGATTATCCTGGTCGTGGAACTGTTGCTGGCTGTTCCGACATTTGCTCAACCAGACTCGCTCTATCCTCTGGTCCCCATTGAGACAGCCTATCTCCTGGTATTGTTGCCCGCGCTCTCGTTTGGGGTTGCCATGCTGCGCTACCGGCTGTGGGATATTGACAGCATCATCAACAAGGCGCTCGTCTATGGCTCGCTGACGGGCCTGTTGGGTGCGCTCTACGCGGCCCTCATCATTGGGCTGACAAGCCTGGCCGGAGGAATCATTGGCACAACGAATCAGCCAGTGGCGCTGGTTGTTTCCACGCTGGTGATTGCCTCGCTGTTCTATCCCCTGCGGCGGCGCATCCAAAGCCTGATTGACCGGCGTTTTTATCGGCGCAAGTACGATGCAGAAAAGACACTGGCTGCCTTCAATGCGGCCCTGCGCAATGAGGTGGACCTGGCAGAGGTGCGCGAGCACCTGCTCAGCGTCGTGCAGGAGACGATGCAACCTACCTCTGTTTCGCTCTGGCTGCACCAGCCGGAACAACGCCCCAAAGAGCAGGTTCAGCGGACTGGTCAGCGCGGCAACATTCCTGCTAGAATGGAAGGGTAAGCCAGATATTCAACAAAGGAGGCCGCTTGTATCAGTAAATCCTCTGCTCCCCGCGCAAAGAAAGCGGCTTCACCCCTGCCATCCGCCAGCAGCCCTGTTGTGCCATCAGTTGACAACACGCCCGCGCCAGCGCCCCAGATGCAGCTATGGGCGCGGCTGACCACGCCCACCGCCCAGGTGCGCCTGGCCTGGGGGCTGACCATCGCGCTGATGCTGGCCTACGCGGTTCTCCTGGGCGGCCTCTCGCTCTTGCGCTACTGGACGTTTCGCTCCACCGCGTTTGATCTGGGCAATATGGATCAGGTGGTCTGGAACAATCTGCATGGGCATTTCTTTGCCTTTACCAACCGGGGCAGGGATTACTTTGGCCCGCCAACGCGCCTGGCCGTCCATGTGGAGCCGATTCTGCTGCTGCTCTCGCTGCTCTACCTGCTCTATGCTGGGCCGGAAACGCTGCTGATCTTCCAAACGCTGGCGCTGGCGCTGGGCGCGCTGGTGGTTTTTGTGCTGGCGCGGCGGGCGCTCCCGCGCTGGCCGCTGGTGGGCGTGGCGCTGGTGGTGACGTATCTGGCCTCGCCAATGGTGATTGGCGAAAACATCTTTGATTTTCACCCCGTCACACTGGCAACGCCGCTGCTGCTGGCGGCGGTGCTGGCAATGCAGGCGCGGCGCTATGTCTGGTTTGCAGTGGCCGCCTTCCTTGCTGCCATGTGCAAGGAAGATATTGGCTTTACCGTCGCGCTGCTGGGCCTGTATATCGCGTTTGGGCAGCAGCGCCGCTGGTTTGGGCTGACGACGGCTGGCCTGGCAATAGCCTGGTCGCTGCTCTGTTTCCTGGTGATCTTGCCCGCCAATTTGCACAACGCCCAGGTGGGCAACAACTTCTGGCAGCGCTACACCGAACTGGGCAGCACGCCGGGTGAGGCGATGCTGCACCTGATTACGCAGCCCTGGCTGTTCTTTACGGTCATCCTGACGCTGCCCAAGCTGGGCTACATCGGCAACCTGCTGATGACGGCGGGCTTCCTGGGCCTGCTCGCGCCGCTGGCGCTGCTTCCGGCGCTGCCGGAGCTAGCCATCAATATCCTGAGCAACCAGCCAGAGCAATACACCGGGGTCTATCACTATAACGCGGTGCTGGCGGCTTTCTTGCTGGTGGCGGCCACGCTGGGCTGCGCGAAGCTGGCCCGCCACTGGGAGCAGGACCGCCTGGGCTGGGCCGCGCTTTCGCGCTCTGGCCGCATCCGCGCCCTGCTCGGCAAGCGTTTCCCCTGGCGGCGCGTGCCGCGCTGGGGCTGGGGGCTGGCGCTGCGGCTGGGCGCGGGTTGGGCGTGGATGGTGCGGCGCGTTTCGCCCCGCGTGGCGCTGAGCGTGCTGGTGCTGCTCTTGCTGCTGGTGGCGGCGCGTAACCTGCTGGCCGCCGAGCCGTTTTTGCAGCAGTTCTGGCCGCCGCTGAGCGTGGGCAGCCGCGAGGCAAGCATCAATCGTCTGCTGGCGCAGATTCCGCCTGATGCCTCCGTCTCCGCCAGTGAAACGCTCGACCCACACCTGGGCCACCGCAGCGGCCTCTACCTCTTCCCCGACCTGGGCAGCGGCGCCAGCCCCGCGCAGTATATCGTGATTGATGAGGATTTTCTGGCCCCGGAAGAACGCGCCGACCTCTTGCAAAAGTTTGACGCGCTGCTTGCATCGGGCGAATATCGCGTGATTGCCCATTCCGGCAGCGTCTATCTGGCACAATTGCAACCGGGTTTTAGCCTGTCGTATAGCCCGCCCGCCCCGCCCGCCAGACCGCCTCCCCTGTAAGCGTTAGCGCCACAACAAGCTATCAGCATGCTAAGTATGCTGGCAGCTTGTTGTGGCACCACCAGAGATAAAGACGAGCTAGACGATAAGGAAACAGCGGGAGAAGACGCCTGGAGGCGCGCTTGATGCCGAGAGAAACTGCGAGAGCGTGCCACGCGGGTTCTGGTGTTGGAGGCACCAGCCCAAAGGCAAAGTCACATCTTCGGTCGAAGGTCGCTTGTAGCGCCGCCCTTCGTCTCCTGATGTAGTTTAGCTCGCCCGTGATATGGTTCAAGTCGCCACTCAGAGCCTGAAGGTATTCCCAAGACCTGGCAATCTGAAGGTTTATGGCGTCAATTCGAGTTTTGTGCCTGGCAAGCTCTTCCTCTACTGCACTGAGCCGAAGGAGAATCTCGCTGCTTGCTTCAGGAGTCTGGTGCGCTGCCATGTTCTACCTCCTGTTTTCCCTTTATCTTAATCATCAGCATGAGCAGGGCCAATATATTGATCACGCGGAGTCACTTGAGGCATGGACCGGAAGCGTGAACCAGAAGGTCGCTCCCTGCCCAGGAAGACTCTCGACGCCTACCTCCCCTTGCTGTTGCTGGATAAGCTGCTGGCATAGGGAGAGTCCCAGCCCCATACCTGCCTTCCAGCCGTCCTGAACCGGCGTTTGAGGAACCTGATAAAAACGCTGCCAGATGCGTGTTTGTTGTTCTGGGGCCAGCCCCGGCCCCTGATCTTGCACCCAGACCCGCGCCCTGGCCCCCTCCTGTGCCAGACCAACCTGCACAGGAGCCGCTTCGGGCGCAAATTTGAGCGCATTGGTGAGATAATTGTTGAGCACCTGCTGGAGACGATCACGGTCTGCTAAGACGGAGATGACGGCTTCTTTGGGCAGGCTCAGTGTGAGGCGCCGGGCAGGATGGGCGGCTTGAAAGTTCTGGGCCGTTTCCGTGACCACCTTCACCAGATTCCAGACAGCCAGATGCAGCGTAAGCTGGGCGCGCTGGAGGCGAGCCAGCTCGAACAATTCTTCAATCATGCGCTGCTGGAGGCGCCCCTGCTCATGGCTGCGACCGAGCATCGCCAGCACCTCTTCCAGGCTGCCTTGCTGCTCCTCGGTCAGCGCATTGGTCTTCTCCAGCATTTTTTTCAGTCGCCGCTGGGCGTTCTGGAGGTTGCCTTGCAGCGTGGTAAGCGGAGTCTTGAGTTCATGGGTGATCAGATTGAAGAAGGCTTCGGCTTCGCGCTGACGCTCCAGGGCTTTGCGCTCGGTAATATCGCGCGCAATGGCCGAGGCTCCGATAAGTCGACCACTCGGCAGCTTGATGGGTGAAACCGTCAAAGACACCTGCACGACGCTCCCATCCTTGCGCTGGCGCAGCGTCTCATATGGCTCCACGCGCTGGCCCTGGCGAAGCTTGGTCATGATCTGGACGAATTCTTCGCGGCGATCTGGTGGGAAGAGGAGCAGCACCGACTTGCCTATGACCTCCTCAGCAGAATAGCCATACAGCCGCCCAGCCGCCGCATTCCAACTGGTGATCGTGCCCTCCAGATCTTTGCTCAAGATAGCATCCTCCGACGAGGCCACCAGCGCGGCCAAATACAGCTCAGCCTCCTCAGCCCGGCGGTACGCTTGAGCGAGCGCCTCGAATTCTTGATTCCGCACGAGCTGCTCTTCCAGCGCCGCCTGGAGTTCTTCAAGCACCGCATGGGTGTCCTCGTCTGGGGTGGGCGGGGTCGCAGGCGCCTCCACCGCAGGCGGAGTCCAGTGATGCCACATGAAGCTGGCGGGGGCGCGGGTGCGTTCGTAGACGGGCACTGATTGGGTGTGATGCTGCTGGTAGAGTACATCATTGGGGAGCACCTCACCAGGTGCGAGCAGCACCAACAACCCGTGTGGCCGGAGGCCATACGCCAGGCGCTGGAGCACCTCAGTTTGTTGATCGGCAGCAAAGCGCGTCAGAGGGAGCGTGCAAACGATGAGATTGAGGCGCGGGAACGGCACATCTTTGAGCAGTTGGTGTGGGCCAAAAATCAGCGAGTGCCGCAGAGGGTGGGGGAGGGCGAGTCCGTCTCGGCCAGCCTGCAAGAGCGAGTGGTAGGGCGCCAGGGACGAGACAGTCTGGAGCCGTGTGGACGAGGCCAGGCGTCGGGCATCGCTGACCGCGTTGGCGTCCGGGTCGGTGGCAAAGAGGGTGATGGGCACCGCGTTACCAGATACCCTCTGGGCGGCAACCAGGCGCAGCAAGAGGAGGAGTGCTTCGTCCCCAGTCTGACAGCCAATCGACCAGGCGCGCAGGGGTGTTGAAGGGTCTTGGCGCTGACTCAGGAGCTTTGGCAAGAGCCATTCGCGGGTCAGCGTGAGTAGGGTTCCTTCGTTCACTTCGGTGCGACTCATAAATAGTCTCACTTTCCCCATAGGCCAGTATATCTCTTTCACCGCGCAAACGCAAGCCTGCTGTCAGTAGTAAGGGATACAGGACCGCTGGAAGATAGCAAGTGGCACACCATCGCCCCGGTTTCTGGCGAGACGACTTCGCCCGTTCATGTCTCCACAGGGGGAGGTTAGCCGGCTCAGGCGCCGGTCTTACTGCTCGGTGCAGTAAATCTGCGGCCAAACTGCGCAATGCGGTTTCCCGCAAAATAGACCAGCAGCGGGGCCGCTCTCTGGTGAGCGGTGCCATCCGAAGTCGTCCAGTGCATGCCGTAGCGCACCGCTAACCCGGTGGGGCGGGCAAAGATCACTGGTCCTTCGTAGCGCAAGCCGCCAAAATACGCCACTCCTTCTTCCAGCAGCGCGCGATAACTCGCCTTGCCGCTCGCCTTTTGCTCAAACGGAGCGCGCATGATAGCTGGAGGGTAATAGGTAAAGTCCTCAGTGCACAATGCCAGACATTCCTCGACATCATATCTTTCTGCTGCTGCAAAAAAGCGCCTGATGACCTCCGCTTGCTGCTCCTGCTCAGAGGTAAAAGGTCTATCCAGGCAGGCGGAAATAGCAGCCAGCCCTGCATCCAGTTCAAAGGGCTTCAAGAGAAGACAGGCAAAACCCTGCTGTTTTGCTTCCGCTTCAGAGACGTTCCAGGCGGTCATGACGCCAATCGGGGTTGGCTGGGCGAGCAGGCGCAATTCTTCAAGGGAACTCAGGGGGCTTTGATCTGTGAGGCGAAAGGTGTCCGACAGAATAAAGTCGAACACTGCCGTATTCACCTGGCGCTGCGCCTCATCAAGAGATGAGGCCCCAGTCACCTGATAGCCTTCCTCACGGAGCACGTACTTGACGAGCGCCTGGGTATCGGCGTCGTCCTCAGCCACGAGGATATGTGCCGGTGGCCTGTCCATAGGGGCGCTCCTATGACCAAAGCACTGTCAGCAAAGAACCACATGCCAGTATAGCTCACTTCTTCATTTTCCGCAAGCACATCCGGGGCAGCGCCAAACGCTCATTCTTTCTGGAAATGTTGGGCCAGATATTCGGCCTCAGCCTCGCGGCCACGCGGCACTGGCACCTCAATCGTCCGTGATCTATTACGTCCTGCGCGGATGAGAAAGCGCAGTGTGGCTGGATCGCCCGCTTCTAAAGAAATGCTTCGCAGACTGCGCAGCGAAGTATACCAGCCGCTCATGATAATACCCTCTGGGTTGATGTAGACCTCTCTAGCCAGCGTCCGTCTTCTGCTTAGCAAGGTGAAAACTGCTTTCAAGAGGAGCAGCAGACCATACGCAGCAACAAAAGCCGCCTCCCACACGATGTAAGCGCCAGGGTTTCTGTGTGCGCTTGCTAGAGTCAGATCAGCCACCAGCGCCAGTCCTATCAGGATGCCTAACCCCATCAGAATGTTCCAGTTTTCTCTGCGCCACGACTGGGTGGTGAACTGCGGCCATTCTTGCTCACTGTAGGTCCAGTATATCGTCCTCCCATCGCTGAGCACCCTGGCGATGGCGGTCTGCGCGATGCGGTTAAACAGCCAGGCAAATCCCAGCAACTGGAGAAAAGTGATCTCCAGCGCGGACGACAGAAGGCTAACAAACATGGCTGGTAATCCCAACAGCCCGCCTATCAGCCCGACAATCGGCGTCAGCACCAGCGCCACGATCCAGACTCTCAGCAGATAGGCGGAGATGGTGCGCACGGGCGGCAGCGGCCACCTGTCAATCAACCTTGTTCTCCGTTCCTGATACATAGCAAACACCCCTTTCACTTCAAGCGTAAGCGATGGCCTCGCTCAAAGCTATCTTTCAGGAGATGCCTGGAGTGTCTGCTCGTTCACAGCGCGAGGCAAGCGCCGCCAGCGCAGGAACGGGCGCTCGATGAGGTAATACGAGGCGGCGGACCAGGGCAGCACTACCGCCAGGCTCACCAGCACCAGCAGCGGGTAGGAGGGCATGGGCGGCAGCAGGGCCAGCAGCGGCACATGCCAGAGGTAGAGACTAAAGCTGATCTTGCCCAGGAAACGCAGCGGCGCCCAGGAGAAGATGGCGTTGAGCATCGGCCCGCCCAGCAGCACCCCCATCAGCAGCAGCGCAAAGCACAGCCCCAGCGTCCATTCGCCCAGCACGCTCCACGAAGCGCCGGGCGGAAAAATCCACTCGCCGCCCGCCGGGGTGATGCGTCCGGCAGCGGCGCTCCAGAAGACGCAGCCAATCAGCCCAATGAGCGCGCCCAGGCAGGCCAGGCGGCTGAGTCGCTGCTTCAGTTGCGCGGAAAGTCGGCCCTGCTCCACGCCAAAGACGTAGAACAGGCAGAGCGCCATACCCAGCGCGAAGACCTCCAGGTATTTGCCCTTCACGCCGTAGGCGAGGCGCAGCAGCACCCCACCCAGGCCAGGCAGAGCCATCGGGTCGGCCACGCCCGCGCCGTAATGCAGCAGCGCCGCCAGCGCGCGTATCCCCAACCCCAGCAGCACCAACCCGGCCAGCCCCAGCCCCACCCAGAACCGGCAAGGATGCCGGTGGTACAGGGGTGACGAGCCACTTGTACCACCGGCGTCCCCCGTGTCCCTGCTTTGAGGGGTGCCGGTCCGTCCCTTTGCCAGTTTTGCCAGCCCCAGCGCCAGCCAGGGCAGCAGCAGATAAAATTGCCATTCCACCGCCAGCGTCCAGAGCGGCAGGTTGAGCGCGACGGCCAGGTTAAATGCTTCGATGCGCGTATCATGCAGCAGCAGCGCCAGCAGATACACCAGGGTCGGGCTGCCCAGGCGTGTTACCAGTGCAACCTGGGTGAGCAGCACAAACGCCAGCGAAACGTAATAGGCCGGGAGGATGCGCAGCGCGCGCCGCCGATAAAACTCGCGGGCGGAGGGCCAGCGCTGCCCGCTCAGCAAGGCGCGGGCATAGGGCAAGAATAGCAAAAAGCCGGAAAGCACAAAGAACAGGAACACACCAGAGAATCCGCTGCCCAGCAACCCATACAGCGGCAGCGGCGCGGTGCTGCCCAGCACCACGCGCGGGTCCATCAGGTGATACCACAGGACCAGCGCAATCGCCAGCCCACGCAGGCCATCCAGCGCAGGCAAGGTGCCAGTTGAGGAGCTGGCGGTTTTAACCGCCAGCTCTTGTTCCTGCGTATTTTCGCTCATGGCGCCATGCTAGCGTAGCTGATGGCTCCTGTCAAATACTGGGAAAATGGGAAGCATATTGACTTTTTTAATAACTCATGTTATAAAATCAATATCATATTTAAATTCTTCGAGAAGAAGCGCCCGGCAAGGGTGTGAAAGCAGGCACGCATGCCCCCCAACAGCAGCGAAGCGTCTACCATCGAACCAGCGCTCCCGGCCACGCCGGGCGAAGCGGGGAAGCCGCGCTCTCTCTGGTACAACCGCGATTTTCTCTTGCTCTGGAGCGGCCAGATGCTCTCCAGCGTGGGCACGCAGGTTTCCGCGCTGGCCTATCCGCTGCTGGTGCTCTTCCTGACCGGCTCGCCGGTGCAGGCGGGCATTGTGGGCGGGCTGCAATCGCTGCCCTTTCTTTTTCTGAGCCTGCCGGTGGGCGCGCTGCTGGACCGCTGGGACCGCAAGCGCGTGATGATTCTGGCCGATAGCGGGCGGGCGCTCTCGCTCTTCAGCGTCGGGCTGGTCTACACGCTCTTTGGCACGGTGCCGCTCTTTCAATTCTACATCACGGCCCTGGTGGAAGGAATCCTGTTTGTCTTTTTCAATCTTGCGCAAGTTGCCTGCCTGCCCCGTGTCGCCTCTAAGGAGCAGCTACCGGCTGCTACCGGCATGTACCAGACATTAGATGGGGCCTCGGTGCTGGTGGGGCCGCCGCTGGGCGGCGTGCTCTATGGGCTAGGGCGCATGCTGCCGTTTTTCACCGATGCGTTCTCGTATGTCTTCTCGGTTGGCTCGCTCTTGCTGATTCGCACCAGCTTTCAAGAGGAGCGCAGCGCCAGGACGCGCAACCTGCGCGCGGAGATTGCCGAAGGGCTGCGCTGGATGTGGCATCAGCCCATCGTCCGTTTTACCGCTCTGATGGGCAGCATCCTCAATTTCCTGGGGGCAGGCTTTGGCCTGATCATCATTGTGCTGGCGCAGCACCAGGGGGCGTCGTCTTCCACCATTGGCGTGATCTTTGCCATTGGCTCGGTTGGCGTGATTCTTGGCTCGCTGCTGGCCCCACTCATCCAGAAACGTTGGAGCTTTGGGCGCGTGGTGATTACGTTCATCTGGATTAACGCGCTGATCTGGCCGCTGTACGCGCTGGCCTCCACCCCGCTGCTGCTGGGTGTGCTCTCGGCGGCGTATTTCCTGATCGGCCCTATCTTTAACGTCGTCGTGATGAGCTATCGGCTCTCGCTCATCCCCGATGCGCTGCAAGGCCGGGTGAACAGCGCGGTGCGGGTCTTTGCCTACGGTCTGATTCCCGTTGGGCAGGCGGTGACGGGCCTGCTGCTGCAACAAATCGGCCCCATTGCCACGATCTTGCTGCTGGCCGTCGGCTTTGTGGTGTTGGCGCTGATGATCACACTCAACCCAGATATTCGTCATGCTTCCCGGCCAGGGGACAATCCGCCCGCGCAGCCTGAGGTGAGCATCGAGGCGGAGTAAAAAGTGATGGCTATTTCCTGGCAGATTCATCTTGACAATGGTCTGGAAAAATGGTATATAACTAATATGACAGACCATACGACATATCCAGACTATGAACTGGATGACGCGCTGGAACTCACCACCCTGGAGCACTTCAAGGCGATCAGTGACCCCACGCGCCAGAAGATTCTGGGGATGCTTGGACAGCAGGCGCTCACCACTAAGCAGCTTTCCGAGATGCTGGAGCAGCCCAAGGGGACCATCGGGCATCACCTCAAGGTGCTTGAGGGGGCGGGCCTGATTCATGTGGTGCGCACGCGGCCAGTGCGCGCCATCATCGAGAAATACTATGGCCGCGTGGCGCGCCACTTTCGGACATCGTCCGACGTGTTAGCCACCTTGCAATCGGACCCATCAGCAACGCAACCTGTGTTGGGGATGTTGCTACGCCAGGCGCTGGGAGAGATGGCGACGACAACTGACCCCGACGACCCTTCAACCAGTCTCATTTTCCACGCGCGCATCTCAGCAAGTGAGGTGCGCGAATTTGCCAAACGCCTTGAGGCGCTGGCCGAAGAGTTCCGCCAGCGCGCAGTTCCAGGCGAAAAGGTGTATGGCCTGGTTGCCAGCATCTACCTGACCAACTGGCCCGATCTGCCGCCAGACGTGCCCAACCAGGAATAAAGCGCATAGAAAGCAGGTATAGTATGTCCACTACCAGCGATGAGTCTTTGACTACCAAGGAGCAGCCCATTATAGCTGGTGAGCCAGGCGTCCCAGTCGCCATGAACGACGCGCTTACCGAGCCTGTCAAAGAGGCGCCTGCCAAGATACCCTCGTTATGGTACAACCGCGATTATCTTTTGCTCTGGGGCGGCCAACTGGTTTCCAGCCTGGGTAGCAACATCTCCGGCTTTGCCTTCCCGCTGCTGGTGCTCTTTCTGACCGGCTCCCCCGCGCAGGCGGGCTTTCTGGGCGCGGCGCGCTCCATCCCGTATCTCGTCTTTAGCCTGCCGGTGGGCGCGCTGATTGACCGCTGGGACCGCAAGCGCGTGATGATTTTGTGCGACACCGGGCGGGCTATCGCCCTGGGCAGCATCGCGCTGGTCTATGCCCTCTATGGGACGGTGCCGCTCTTTCAGTTGTATCTCGTCACGATTGTTGAGGGCAGCCTCTTTGTCTTCTTTAACATTGCCGAGGTCGCCTGCCTACCCCGCGTCGTCAGCAAAGAGCAACTGCCCGCCGCCACCGGCCAGAACCAGGCATCGGAAATCTTCGCAGTGCTGGCTGGCTCGCCGCTGGCTGGCGTCATCTACAGTTTTAGCAAAATCCTGCCGTTTGCCGCCGACGCCGTGTCCTACGCGGCCTCGGTGATCTCGCTTTTCTTCATCAAGGCGCAGTTTCAGGGCGCGCGCACGGGGGAACACCGCAACCTCTGGGAAGAAATCAAGGAAGGGCTGGTCTGGCTCTGGAGCCAGCCGCTTATCCGCTTTATGGCGTTCCTGACCGGCGGCCTGAACTTTAACTCCGGCACGTTTCTGATCGTGATCGTCATTGCGCAGCGCCAGGGCGCGTCACCTACGGTGATCGGCATCCTCTTCGCCATCGGCTCGGTTGGGGGCATTGTTGGTTCGGTGATTGGCCCCTTCATCCAGAAGCGCTTTAGCTTTGGCGCGGTGATCATCTCCATGACCTGGGTCCAGGCGCTGGCCCTGCCGCTCTACATCATTGCACCCAACCCCTACTTTCTGGGCCTCATTACAGCGGTGATCTTTGTGACCAGCCCGATCTATAACGTCGTGCAGTTCAGCTATCGGCTGGCGCTCATCCCCGATACGTTGCAGGGGCGCGTCAACAGCGTCTTCCGGCTGCTGGCCTTCGGCTTTATCCCGCTGGGCATGGGGCTGACGGGCTGGCTGCTGGAAAAGGTGGATGTGGGGCCAACCACGCTGGCGTTTACCGCGTGTCTGGTGGCGCTTTCCATTGCCGCGAGCATTAACCCGCATGTGCGCCACGCGAAACCGCTGGCCGAGGTAGAGGCGGAACTGGCAGCGGCTAAGGCTTCACAGTAACCGTAATCGTCACCTGTTTTGTCTGGCCCGCCGCGCTCCCGCTGATAATGGCATGGTAATCGGCGGGATTCTTGGAGTTCGCCATATCCTGGCAGAGGCTGCTGATGGGCGTCAGGGTGGTTTTGGCTTGCTGGCCCGCCGCAACAGTTCCGCTCGTTGTGCTGGCGGTGGCCCAGACCTTCCCTGCCGGGTCTTTATCCGTGATCGTCACCTGCCAGGTGAGCGCAGTGGTGCTTTGCCTGTTGTCTATTGTCAGGGTAAGCGAGGAGATATTGCGGTGTGGCGGTGAGCAGCGCTGCGACGTGGAACCCGTCGTCGTCACGCTCCAATTCACCACCAGCCCAGGCATCTCCGTTGCAGTGGGCGTGCTGGTCGCTCCAGCGGTTGGTGACGGCGTAGTTGCAGCGGTAAAGGTGGGTTGCGTTGCAGGTGATGCCTGATCGCCTGCCGCCCCGGTGGGCGAAGCACGGGTGATCGCTGTGGCGGATGGGCCAACTGGTGTGCTGCCCTGAAGGAAGCCCAGGGTGAGCACGCTGCCCCCAATCATGATAAACGCCAGCAGCAATGCCCCGGCCAGCAGCAGCCCGCCCCTGCGCTTCAGCAGCGCCTGCCAATCAATCGGGGCAGACGGAAGTGGTTTGATCGCCCGCTGCTGCGGGTGCTGTTGGATTTCCGGCGCGCCCTCATTGCCTGGGAACCATTCGTCACTTTCCCCCTGCATGCCATCTGGCTCCAGGTCTTCCCATCCCTCCCCTTCCGGCGGCGGTGGAGGGGGCTGCGCCCACACCTCTTCTGTATCTTCTCGCGCTCGCCAGCCCACCCGCGCGTGCAGCACCCAGGGATGGAACTGGTCACGCGCCAGGCGCAGTTCTTGCTGCCAGGTCGTGGGTCGCTGCCCATCCTGCAACGTCGGCGGCATTTCCTCCCATTGCACATGAGGGAACAGGCGAAAGCGCGAAAGCAGCAGGCGCTGTGGGAAGTAGATGCCTGATTGACCGGGCTGGGAGGGGGCTACGCCCCAATCCAGGCGTAGCTCCTCGTCCTGCCGAAGCTCAGACCAGAGGTGCTCAACAAGCGCCTGCCAGTCCTCCTGGCTAGGGGGCACGGGTGGGTCAATCGTCACGCCAGACGTGCCGTCTGTCGTCTTGATGCGCAATTCGCAGGGCGGCGCCTCGCGTAAGCGCATGTGCGCCAGCGCTTCATACGCCACCCGCACATCTACTGCGTGCTCGCGTACCCGCGCCTTATACAAGCGCTCCATATTCCCCAGGACGTGGGCCTCAAGAATCGTTGGCATGATGGAGCCGTTGCCAGAGACACGCACAGTGGCAACGGCAAAGAGTTGCCAGGTGAGGTGATCGTGCCAGCCGGGTTCCAACGCTTTCGTTTGCACCATTGTCTGCCACTGAAACTGCGCCTGCTTTGTAGTGCTCCTCGGCTGGCGAAATGGAGGTGTCATCATGCCTCTCCTCAGAAAAGCGATCATAGCCCTGGATACCAG
>DATBGS010000138.1:0-43189 GCA_036557885.1 Ktedonobacterales bacterium | reverse complement strand
TGGATCAGTGCCCGCGTCTGCGCATTAAAAATGAGCGTCGCCCTCAAAAGCCGAACGGACTCGCTTCTGCTCTCTCATTCTTGACGCGTAGATGTGCTTGTGGCCCAGCTCCCTGAGTCAATCTCCTTTGTTGGCTGCCTTACGTTTCTCTCTTATTGGGTAATAAAATTGCGCCCGATGGCTGCGGCAACCGCGTGGGCTGTCGACATTAAACAACCGAACTGTTCGATGGTCTGAGATTGCGCGCCATCTTTGAGTGCCTCGTCAGGATTGGGGTGCACTTCAATCAGCAGTCCATCGGCGCCAGCCGCAATAGAGGCCAGAGATAGTGGGGTGACCAGATCGCGCCGACCAGTACCCTGGCTGGGGTCGGCGATGATGGGCAAATGGGAGAGGTGTTTGATCAGTGGAATGGCGCTGATGTCCATCGTATTGCGCGTGAGCTTCTCGAAGGTGCGAATGCCGCGCTCGCAGAGAATCACGTTGGGGTTGCCTTGAGAGAGGATATATTCGGCGGCCAATAGCCACTCCTCAAATGTTGCCGACATCCCACGTTTCAAGAGGACCGGCTTGTTGACCTTGCCTACCTCATCGAGCAACATGTAATTGAGCATATTGCGCGTGCCAATTTGCAAAATATCGGCATAGGTGCAGACCAGTTCCACATCGGTGGGTGTCATAACCTCCGTAATGACGGCCATGCCGAATGCCTCACGCGCCTTTGCCAGCAGTTCCAGACCAGGCTCGCCCAGACCACGAAAGCTATAGGGCGAGGTGGACGGTTTGAAGGCGCCGCCGCGCAGGATCACCGCGCCCTGCTTTCGCACCGCTTCAGCGGTGGTCATCAGTTGCTTCTCGGTTTCTACCGTGCAGGGGCCAGCCATCATGACAATGCTGTTACCCCCGATGCGAACCACGCCTGATGAGACACAGGCTGTCGGAACTTCAACGATGGTGTCTTCGGGATGAAACTCCCGACTGGCTAGCTTGTAGGGCTTGGACACCACCAGAACCCGATCCACGCCGGGCAGACCTTCCAGGGCTTCACCAATGGCGGGATTGATGCCGCCTGCGGTGGTTCGTGTGCCAGAAGGGCCAACCGCTCCAAGGACGCCAATCACGGTCAGTTCAGTACCACGCGAAAGGTGTCCACTCAGTCCGTGATCTTTGAGGAAGACCAAGACATGTTCGATGTGTTCCTCACGACAGTGTTGTTGCATGACGACAATCATGGGAAAAACTCCTTCTGCTGAAAATGAAGCGTGCCAGTTTCAAACAAACAAAAAAGCAGAGGTTTTTTTCCTCTGCTTTGTCCAGCATTGTGGTGGATTTTCTGCTCAGCCGAAGTGGCCCACCATCATGCCGGAGGGCTATACCAATAATAAAAGTAGTGTTTGATATGTTTGCGTGTGCTGAGCATAGAATCGCCTTGTTCCGTTACCCAGCAGGGTGACGGAGTTGATACCGACAGGATTATAACGCGGATTGCGGACCGATGTCAAGGCTCTTTTTACAAGTTTTTCCTGATTCAAGCCATTCTGGTAAAATCAGGACTGATGATGACCTGTTTCGGTGCGACAATCAAGACGCGAGAACATCTCGGCTCTCGACAACTAAGCAATAGAGCAGAGGGTCGTCAGGCAGACTGGGATGGACCTGTGGGCTGGTAAAAGCGCCATCCCTGGAGGAGGACTTATGGAAGCCATATGGAACACGGCGCTATGGTTGCAGTTCGGCGCGGCCATTGATATGTTTGAAAACGCTCTGGTGGCCTGTCCCGACTCGCTGTGGAAGGAACGGCTCTGGAGCACCAGGTCGGACCACTCCCGGCCACCGGAATTCGCGGAGTTCTGGTACCTCACCTATCACACGCTCTTTTGGCTCGACTTATATCTCTCCGGCTCCCCGGAGGAGGACTTTGCTCCCCCAGCTCCCTTTGCCTGGGCTGAGGCCGACATCGAATGGGTGCTGCCCGAACGGCCCTATACAAAGGAGGAGCTGCACGCCTATCTCTCGTCTTTGCGCCAGAAGTGCCACACCACCCTGGTCGCGCTAACGGATGAGCGGGCGCGCCAGGCCGTTGAGTACCCCTGGGCAGCAGGAAAACCCGTCAGCTACCTGGAGTTACTGCTGTACAATATGCGCCATGTCCAGGAACACGCGGCGCAACTGAGCCTCTTTCTCGGACGGCACGGCATACCGGACGAGGCGCTTAACTCTGTTCCGCGAGCGAAAGGAGAACCCGTATGAGCGATACAAATATCACCCTTGCCTTGATAACTGAAGGATGGCACACCTACCAGAGCGCATTGTGTAAAGCACTAGCTCCCTTATCCGATGAGCAGCTTGCCTTGCGTGCCGCGCCCAACCTGCGGTCCATCGGCCAACTGGCGCGTCACCTGATTGGAGCACGCAAGGGCTGGTTTCATTTTGTGCTGGGTGAGGGGAATGACGCCTTTGGAGGTTTCGCCTCCTGGCCGGACCCAGAGAAGCCAATACCCCCGGCAAGCGAACTGGTGCGCGAATTGGAGGCCACCTGGCAGGGGATGCAGGAGGTGCTGGCACGCTACACGCCCACTGATCTGTTAGAAGTCGTCAATGATGAAGACGAGGAAGGCAACATAATCCCGCATACGCGCGGCTGGGTCATCTGGCATGTGATTGAGCATGACCTGCATCATGGCGGCGAAATCGGCTACTCGCTCGGCATGCACGGCCTGCAAGCTCCTGACATCTAGCTATTGAGGCGGGCCTCCGGGTCGCGGACAGCCCGTTGGCCTGTCCGTGTGACCAGGTGCAAGGCCAATGCGCGTCTCGCTGGTCCCCTGATTGCCAGGGGTGGCTCCCTATTTCCGCTGCTCAGCGCGTTCAATGAGGCGGTTCGCTGGGATAGTCGGGTCGAGTATCTTGCGCGCCTGCTCGATACCAACCACTGGCAGGCGCGCTGTGTCGAGCACGCCCAGTTGCACCAGGACACTGGCCTGGTCCCAGTAGATGTGCTCACTAGCCATTTTGCCATCAAGAAACTGGACACAGACAACCAATGGCACCTCCACTCTCTTCCCCGTTGGTGGGATGCCAGGGAGCATCCAATCCATCGAGATCGTGTGTGTGAAGCGCAAGAGAAGCTCGTCTACGATTCGATCAGTACCCACCGTCCGAGCGATCAACAGGTTCTCGGTGTCTGGAGGCATCTGCGGGATAAAGCGTTGACTGTAGAACTCCTGAAGTTGCGCTTTGCCCACTCCGCCGGTCAGGACCGGAATATGAGTAACCTCGGCCTCCTCGATCATAGTTGCCAGCGTGTCCTGGGTGTTGCAAGTGGTAAACTCACCTCTCAGGTGTTCCACCCACAACGCTACCATTGCTTGCTGCGCAGATGTCAGAGGCGAATTTCTCTGAGGTACATCTTGCCTCTTCATAAGGCGCTATCTCCTACTCCTTTCTTGAGCCTGAGTCTTCTTCACTCGTGACGAGGCGGGGCATCTCTCAGCGCTCCGCCAATGAGACACTCTTGCATAACCCATTCCTCCAAGACCCATCTTTATCCCATTTCAGCATACCTGCCCCTCTAGACAGCAGGCAATATCTCTGCTACCCTCCAGAAGGCGCTCACTAAATGGATGGGAGTGCTTTGTACCTGTGCAGCCGGGGGGACAGACGCATGTTTACTACTGGGGCCTGAAGCTCTCTTGAGATAGGCGCGGAAAAAATAGGGGACAGTCTACCTGACGGAAGCAGACGGTTCACTTCGAGAGGGGGCATAATGTTCGCAACAATCGTCTCTAAGCGCGTGGTTGGCATCGTGGTGGGGTTGCTCCTCCCCTCACTCTTGCTAGGAGCCTGTAGCAATGCAGCCTCCCCGATACCCTCGCCCACTCTCCCACCTCCCCCAGCTATCACCGGCTTCTTGCATACACAAGGGGGTCAGTTGGTAGATTCGGCGGACCAGGAAGTACATCTCACCGGGGTCAACTGGTTCGGGTTTGAAACGGATACCTTCGCCCCTCACGGACTGTGGGCGCGCAACTGGAGGGAAATGCTCGCTCAGATTGCCAGCGCTGGATTTAATACGATTCGCCTGCCTTATAGCAACCAACTTTTCGATCCGGCCAGCGCGCCCCAGAGTATTGATTACCAGATCAACCCCGATCTGCAAGGGCTGCGAGGACTGGCCCTGATGGATACAATCATTCAGGGCGCTGGGAAACTTGGGCTGAAGGTGATTCTGGATCAGCACCGGCCAGATGCGCAGGGACAGTCGGGACTGTGGTACACCGATAACGTCCCAGAGAGCCGCTGGATCAGCGATTGGGTCATGTTGGCGCAGCAGTACCAGGGGAATCCAACCGTGATTGGCGCTGATTTGCATAACGAACCGCATAGCCCGGCCACCTGGGGCGATGGAAATCCAGCAACCGATTGGCGGCTTGCGGCAGAACGCGCGGGCAATGCGATTCTGGCAGTCAACCCCGACTGGTTGATCATCGTTGAGGGCACCGAGCAGTATCAAGGCGACTCCTACTGGTGGGGGGGCAATCTGGAGGGTGCGGCAGACTATCCAGTCCGGCTGTCCGAGCCGGACAAACTGGTCTACTCCGCTCATGATTACGGCCCAGGCGTGTCAAACCAGCCTTGGTTCCATGCTCCTGATTTTCCGCAGAACCTGCCAGCCATCTGGGAACGCCAGTGGGCGTATCTGCAACTGGAGGGCAAGACGCCAATCCTGTTGGGGGAGTTTGGCGGTAGGTCAATGGGCCTGGACACCGAAGGCATCTGGCAGCGGAGCCTGGTGAGTTATTTGAAGCAGTATCAGATCAATTACACCTACTGGGCCTGGAATGCCGATTCAGTAGATACTGGGGGCTTGTTAGAGCCAGATTGGAAAACGCTTGATGCCGCCAAGATGGATGTCTTATCGGCGTACCAGTGGCCCATCTTGCCAACACCGCCTCCACAAACCAACAGACCCGACCCGGCGGACATTTCAGATGCGTCTCCAACTCCAGTCAAGCTGTAAAGCCCCTATCAGACTGTTAAGCTGCTCCTGTGAGCAAGGCTGCGCGGGTGCAGGCAAGCACCCCTGAACGCCACAGGGATTCCACGATGCCAATCGCCAGCCTGATCAACTCTATCGTGGCACCGCTGACCGGACGCCAATGAATGGGTGTGCGTCACGTTTTTGCAGCAGGGCAGCGGTCAGTAATCAGGGGGCGCCGCCAGGGGTGGGTGGCGGCTGGGCGCCGCGAAAGTGGGCCTACCCCGACCTGCGCAGGCGTCACCTGGTGAGGCATGGTGGGCGGAGCGAGCACGCGCAGGCGCGCATACCAGTAGCAGAGCTGCCCACAGATGCGCACCAAGCGCGCTTCCGCCCGAGCGTGCCGTCGGCGGGACCGCGCTCGTTGGTGCCAGGCTCCCACGTCCGCCCAGCCCAGCCTCCAGCGGTCGTTGCACTCCACCGTCCGTAAAGCCAACAGCGGGTTGACATGGGTTCGATTCCAGTGCATGCCAGCTCCCTTCAGGCGCGCTTGCATGACCACTTTGTGGCCACTCTCCACGCTGCCCGACCCGATCGGCCAACCCACCGCCTGATAGGTGGGATACTGCATCTGCCCCTCGCGCTTCTCCAAGTAGGCCAGTGCCCCCTGCACCTCCTCCAGGTAGGGGTGGGCCCCCGCCAGCACTCGCAGATCGCTCAGCACCTGGGCCGGCCCGTCGTGCTTGAGCGCATGAAGCTGCTTGGTGAGCCAGGTCTGGGCCAGGGCCGTTCCTGCCGCTTGCACCGCTTGCCCGATTTGACTGACATACCCTGCGGCATGTGCAAAATCCAGGATCCGTACCGCATCGGGGCGGTGGTCATCCACCAGCCCTTGCAGCCACTCCGCTCCATCTAACACCGCACACACCACCTCGGCGCACTCCACCCCCCGCTGGTGCGTTTCCACCAGCGCCGCCTGGCTGAAGGTCTCCGCCTCCGCCACCTGCGCAAAATAGGTGAGCGCCCTGGTCTGCGGCTCTCCTACCGAGTCGGTCGTCACCTCCCCGATCACGAGCAGTTTGGCTTCGGCCCACTCCCCATGGAGCAGGGGAACAAAGGCCCCATCGGCACTCACCAGCAGTCGCTCGGCTCCCAGCGGTGCGGGTGGCAAGGTCTCCCTGATCGTGTCGGCCTGCTCGTCCTGCACGGCGCACGCGGCTTCACCAGCGGCTTCTGTCCAGCGACGCGCCGTGGCCTCACTCACCTGCACCCCGGTCAGGCTCGCGAGCACCTCCGCCGCCCGACGAAACGGTATCCAGGCGGCCAGCCGCACCAGTCCTTCCAGGGCGTGGGGCGTCAGGCTGGCGCTGGTCAGACCCAACTCCTCATCCAGGGGGGAAAAGCCCCTGCCCACAGGTGGGACAGAGACCGTAGGTCCGCTCCAGGTCGATACTGGCTCCCCCGGTGGTCTGTAGGCGCCGTCGGTGCCGTCCACGGGGCGCCAGGGGCGTCCCACACCTGGCGCAGCGCGGCTGCTCGACTGCCTCGCCCTGCTGCCAGTTCTGACGTGGGCTAGCGTGTGCGGTCGCTTCCACCAGCTTGGCCCGCACTGGAGCCAACTGCGCATCAATGACGGTTTCAATCTCGTCGAGCGTGGCGGTTGGATGGGTCTGGCGCCACGCTTCAATTGTCTGCTGGAGCGCTCGGCTGAGAGCCTCCCACTCGCTTTCTGGAAGATGCGACGACATGGGCAACCTCCTGGCGTGATGTGCTGTCATTCTCTCACCCTTGCTCCACTTTTGTCCATCTGCAAAAACGTGACGCACACCCCCAATGAATGAATGCTGGTATACTTAGTGAAGGCTTGCCCACAACCTTCTGCTAAAAGCGAGGAGCGGGTGATATAATAAACCGGGCTATAAATGGACTTATCTTCGGCAGCCCCCAATTTGTGAGCGGCATAGTTGGCATCTGACGTGCTAGAAGGCGAAGCGTGTTGGCACCTCAGACCTTCACCGATTCCAGGAACACTAACTCCTAAACAATTTAGAGATGCAATGGGAGGCCACACTGTGGAACATTCACAAGCGCCACTAGGGTGGAAGAATAGCCAACCTAACATCATAGCTCTGCGTACTCCACGCACCTGGCTCGTGAGTTTGGGCACCTTTATTTCTTCCTGGTTGCTTACAGTAGCTCTGCTCGTGCTCCTGCCTGCAATTTCCCCAACAACCTCCGCTTCACTTTTCTCCCATACGTTCCTCATCGGCGTTATTCCGCTTTTCTTCTTCTTTATTTCACTCTTTTATGCGTTATCCACGAATCGAGCACATAAGGTCAAAGCGTATCGAAAAACGCTAAAAAAGTACCTGGCTCCCAGCATGAAGAACTACTACTCTCCCCAAGGCGCACGGACAGTACAAGAACATCTGGCAGATCTTATGAGAGGGAAGGGTTCGCAGGAAGCACCAGAGCATCATCTCCTCATATTGGGCGGGCCAGGAAGTGGCAAGACAGCAAACCTGCAATATGCTGTTTATCAGGCAGTTAGCTCGTCTCGGCAGAAGACAAGTAAGCTACCTGTGCTGATTCAGATGAAATACTATAACGGTTTTCTGCGAAATTGGCGCGTGACCTCACCAGAGGCAGATGCGGGCCTTCACGCGACGAACGAGAGTGAGCATACCGAAACCCAGCAGAGGCAAACGCGCATCAAAGACGCAGCACCAGCAGAAACATTGCTAGCTTATTTGTTAGACAGCGAACACGAACAAAAGCCCCAGGCTGGCAAGGAACCTGAACTGGTTGGCGTAAATCATCTTCGCCATTATCTGCCCCAGCTCATTGCGCAGGGACGCATTGTTTTTCTGTGTGATGGCATGAATGAGTTAGAAAATGATGCCCTGGCAACCATTCATGGGGAACTGACGTACCTGATGCAAACAACGCAAAATTCTGTCGTCATGACTTGCCGGGAACTGGAATACCAGGAACAGGAACTCTTGAAAGATCTTGCCAGCACTGGCGCAGCCATAAAAATACTCCCTCCGCTCTCAGAAGAGGATGTTGTTGAGATTGTCAAAACTCAATTGCAAGATCAGCGCACGCCAGGACAGATTCCGTTTAGTGAGAGAGGGATTGAAGAGGCGCAAGAACAGATTCGCAGGCTGAGCCAATCTTATCGGGAAACAAGCCCCTTTATGCTCATGATGCTGATTCAAGCGCTGAAGACTCCTGAAGCACAGGCGCGTACCATCTCGCGTGGCCGCCTGCTCCGCCTCTCTGTTGATCAGCGCCCTCTCGTTCATGAGCCAGCCGCGCTGATCTTCGGTGATCATCCTGATGCCCAGCAGGTGAAGGATTTTCTGAGTGCTGTGGCATGTACGGCACGTCGGAACGGGCAACGCAACGCAGTTCAACTGGTCAAGGATGTCAGATTCACCACCTCATCTCAACTGCAAGACTTCTTAAACGTCTGGCTTTCGGATAATGAGGTGGATGTCCGCCATTTTACTCAGGCCAACATCGGTAAATTTCTCAGGATCGCGCTTGACGCTGGCTTGATTACTATCAGCAATAATGGCGTCCTCAGCTTTATCCATGAACTCATTGCTGAGTATTTCGCTGCTGAATACTTGCGCTTCATCTACCACAGAAAAGATTCTGAGGATGAATACTTCTGGCACAGCATTTATGAGAGTGAAATTCGTGCAGCAGGTCTTTGGAGCGAGCCTATCGCCATCTGGGCAGGACTTGAGGATCAGCCAAAAGAGATTGCCCGCTTTCTGATGACAAATATAGACCATTACTGTCTGCAAAAAGGCATGAGTGAAGATGAGGCTGATTTTTACCACTATCATGCCCTGGCGCTCAGTTTAGGCTGTCTGGGAGTGCGGGCGTCTGATGGGCTTCCTGATGAAACGCTTTCGTACCTGAAGCGATCTGTGCTGGTGAAAGAAAAGCACGAGCAACTGGCATTGATCTTCAAACGCTGTGCAGATGAGGGCGGAATTGGGGTCTATCAGGCGCTGCTGCCATACATACACCTTCCAGGGTTACTTGATGTGCTTCTAAAAATACACGAGTTATATCGGGAAAAAGAGAACAGCACCATCTTAGCCATGCTCTTTGAATACCTGGAAAAGGTGGCGGACATCCCTGCATCTGCGGATCAGACACAGGCGCTTATCACGCTTTTAGGAGAGATTGGCCGCAGAGGCGAGGAAACGGTGAGGTCGCGTACACTTCACCTCAGCGAAACTTCAAAGCCTTCACTCTTGCGGGCTGCTGCCATGAATATTCTGGAGTTGCTCAGAAATCCTGGCGATGCACCGCTGCTCATTGGCTATTTGCATACTTCCGATAAAGAGGTGATAGGGCCAGCAATTAGCGCGGTCAGGAGCTTTGGCCCCGGCATGACTCTGGTTCTGCTGGAGGGAGCAGAGGCCAAATTTCAGGATCAGGCAGATGCGCAAGCACGCCTGAACTTATTGCGAGTTCTGGAGGGCTTTCTGGAGACTCATCCGCAACAGCCCCCCATCGTTCCGCAGCAGATGCCCACACTTATCGCTCTCACCATTCGGTTTCTTTCTGCGTTTGATAAAGAGCCTACCTGGAGCCTCTCGCAGCAGATCTTAAACGCGCAAATACAGAAGAGTCCAGAAAATGCCTCCCTGGTCACCATTTGTTTACTTGATGCGCTAGATACCCAGGACCAAACGCAGGCAGCCCATATTCAGCAGCTTCTCAAGGAAAACTGCCTGCGCGTTTTCGGAGCGATCACCGACTACTGGACAACGCGCCAACGCCGGGAAGTCGCGTGGGAGCGCATCATCCTTGTCCTGGGCAGCATCTCAGATGCGTCCATCCTGGTGTTCTTGCTCCAGCAGCTTGATGAGCCTGCGGCCCGCATACAGCAGGCGTTGTCTACCGCGCTTAGTTTGCAGCAGGAGAGCATTGAGCCATTGCTCCAGGCTCTCCTTGCTCCCACAGCTACAGAACATGTGATCCAGGTTGCAGGGAATGCGCTACGTCAGATTGGAACGAGTTGTATCCCCTCCATTTGCGAGCATTTGCTCAACATTCATGTTCACGCCGACACAACAGAAGCCGGGCTGAGGCGCCTGATAGACCTGCTGGACGAATGGAAGAAAGCTGGGAGTATCCCTGCAAGAGCAGAAGGGGGAATTGTTCGCGCCCTGGTTGCGCTGTTTAAGTGGTTGGTTGAAGACGCCCAGATACACGCGCAGCTTGCAGCAGACGTCATTCCGGTCATGGCTTGGTTCCGCGATCAACGTATTATCGCAGCCCTCTTGAAAGTGTTGGCGCGGCCTGGGGTCTTGCTCGAAAAAGTCTATGAAGAAGCCATCAAAGGGTTGAGCCAGCTTGGAGAGTTTGCCGTTGACCATCTGATCGAGGCATTAAATAGCCCAAAAGAAACCCTACTGACCAAAAGGGCGCGCCAGGTTTTGCTGGAGATGGTTCCATTCCCTCGGCTAAGGCTGCTTTCAGCCCTGGCAGACACCAGAAGTGCCATTGTCCAGCAGGTCGTGTTGGTTCTCGTCGCCAACCAGCAGGAAGCCGATACCGTTCGCTTACTCGTCAGGCGTCTGCTAGAAAGCAGCGATGACCACCCTCTGTTCGATAATATTCAGCAAACGCTCATTCAGATGCAACCAGCTTATACCATGCCTTATCTCATTGAAATTCTGGGCCAACCTCATTGGCAGGTGATCAAACCACTGTTGCGCGCGTGCCCTCAGCCTGAAATCATCCTTCCCTTGCTGGTAAAAGACCTGGCTGACCTGCAACGCTATCTCCTGGTCCTGGAAGTGCTTCGCGAATCGTTTGACTATCCTACCGTTCTACCCTGGCTGCTTTCCGGCCTCGCCAACGACCAGACCCGCCAGGATACCCGGCAGCTTATTGTGACGATGGCTCGTACCTATGATGGGGATCTGCTGCCGGATATTGTGCGCCTTTTTAATCCTGCCATTGCCAAACCAGAACCATTGCCTGGTCCGCTCCCAGAAGTGCAAAGAGCATTGCAGGAATTGCTGACAACAGAACTGGCTGAGAGCAGTTTACCTGCTCTTGTTCAGGGTCTTGCAGAGCCGCCTCTCAGGGAAGGGTGCTCTGGTTCGCTGGTGGCCCTGGCGTATATCCAGCAGAAGCAGGAGAAAGTGCTCCAGGCCGTCTTGCATGCTTTGCGTAATCCGCCCCAGCGTCTGGGGTCACATCAAACGCTGGTAAAGTGCGGCCCGATTGCCGCAGCGCCTGTTTGTGATCTGGTCCGGGAAGATGACCACGACCTGGTAAGAGAAGCATGCACTATCCTGGCAGAGATGGGTAAAGCGGCCTTCCCCTCCGTCTATCAACTTGCGCATGACCCCCAGTATCGCGCTTGTGCCGAAGACATCTTTCACCTGATGCCTCTTGAAACCATCGCCAAAGGACTACTTACCTGTTTTGCCAGCAGCGAGAGACAGCAGGAGGAAATCGCTTTCTACTTGCTTGCTATGAGCCTGGATGAGGAACAGCGCGTTCGGCCAGGGAGTGCAAGTCTCGCCAGCGTATTGCTCGCCCAGGCGCTGGAACACGCAAATAGGGATGTGTGCTTGCGCACACTCAGCGCCCTGCTGTTTTTCTCCAACGGGAGACGCTCGGAAATGGCGCAGTACCTGGTGAGCGCGATTACCCGGACGGCTGAAGTGTCCGTTTCTACAGCATTCCTGCATGCCTTGTTGCTATTAGACAAAGAGGCAGTAGAACCGTTAGGGTTCGCCATTCATAAGCCCGATGTACCAGAACGCATTCGCTTAGAGATGATCAGTACGCTCGCAGCGCTTGCGGAGGATGAGCAGATCACCGCGTATGTGAACAGCCTTGCCGCAGGCACAACTGGAACAGGCAATTCGCATCTGGCGATGGGTCTTCGCGCACTCGGTGGGCTGCTTGCAGGCGGCATATATAACGAGCAAAAACTGGAAGCAATCCGCAAAGACCTGAGCGCCAGTGCAAAACTTCAAGATCGCGCCGCATTTGAGTTTTTCGATGTGCTGCTTGGGAAACGCAATCTGCAAGAGTTTTCTCGCTTGCGCGCGATGGCAAACAACCACCAGGATGAGCTAATTCGTTTGAACCAACGGATACTTCAGCAAGAGGAAGCGCTTGCTCAAGCCCGTCAGCGTGCTGAGCAAGCAGAATCCCGTGCCATGAGTTTACAAAAAGAGCTAAGCAGACGATAGTTGGCTGGGTAGGGAAAATGGCAATGGAACTTTCACTTTCACAATGGCTACCAGAGATAAAAGGCTACCAAAACTTACGACTCATCCCCTCCCAGGGCGGGATGAGTCATATTTATCGCGGAACGCGCGTTGAAACTGGTCAGGAAGTCATCATCAAACTCATGCCCGCGCCAAAAGATGAGCAGGAAGCACTGAAATTCCAACATCGTTTCAACCAGGAAATTCTCATTGCGCGGCTCTCTGCAAACGACCATCTCCTCGCTGCAACCGATCATGGGGATATTCCCATGCCCGGCTCAGACGAGCCTCGCCTCTACCTGGTTTATCCCTACATCGAACATGGCTCTCTCGCTGATCTGCTGGCCGCCGACAGGCCCTGGGAAACCTGGGAACTGCCGCATATTGCGGATATTATTGGGCAAGCAGCCGAGGGACTCTTTCACCTGCACAAAAGCGGAATCGTGCATCAGGATGTCAAGCCCAATAACTTTTTATGGATGCCCACCGACCCTACGCGCAATCCACTCCGCCGAATTCGCATCTGGCTGATTGATTTTGGTACGGCAGAACCAGAGCGGAAGGGAAAAGCCAGGGACATCAAGGGAACGCTGAAATACCTTGCTCCTGAACAAGTGAATGGAGAGATCAAATATTCGGTTGATCAATACGCGCTCGCTCTCCTGGCACGTCTTCTCCTGACTGGCTATGAGCCACCTCTTCTAAACGAGCAAGCTTCTCTGCTGCATACTCGACCCACCAATCTGAATCCGCGCCGTCTCTTCGAGCCTGAGATAGATAACGTGCTGTTCAAAGCTCTTGCGCCACATCCCGAAGCGCGCTTTACCAGCGTGATCGAGTTCGCGCAAGCGCTGCAAGCAGCTATTCTGAAACAGATACGGCTCAGCCTGTACACCACCCTCACAAATCCTTCGCTTACGCTCTCGTCGCTTCAGCAAGCCACCCCCCCTCCTGCTTCCGCTCAACAGAAGCCAGCCAATCCATACTTCACGGCTCCCCCCGTGCGGGTAGCACTCTCGGCACCGCCGTACATGCCTGCTGCGTCAGAAGGACTCATCGTTCTACCACCGCTCAGCCCGCCAAAGCCCTATGAGCCTCCGCGTCCGAGATACCACTCTCAGCCGAGAATCGCTGCTCGCAATGACGCTTCTGGACCTTCTTTGCCTGTGCTTCCTGCTCAGAAATGGCTCACGATCAGGTTACCAGACACGCTCAGGATGCTCACCTGGTCGCCCAGTGGCACAGAACTGGCCTGCATGTTTTATCGCGATCTCCCCCAGATAATAACTTTGGAACACCAGGTAGAAACGCTGCATGGGTTCCCGCATAGTCTTTCCGCTTGCTGGTCCCCTGATGGCCGTTTTCTCGCCATGAGCATACACGACGAAAACCATCCTCAAGCCGAAATCCGTTTTTATGACCGAACAGCCCCAAAGGATCGCCACCGGGTGCTGTCCTTCCAGCAATCAGAGCCAGTGCGCGGAATGGACTGGTCACGCTGGGGATACTTCGCCATCTGGTTGGATCACAAACTCCTGGTGTATGATCTCTCGCATTTCGCGGCCCAAAAGCATCTTCCTGACCCGGCATTCACACTCCCCCTGGGAGACACCATGTACTGTGATCAACTTACCACACTGCGCTGGTCACCGAATGGAGAGTGGCTGGCGGCTGGCTCGAATAATGGACAGATCGTTTGCTGGAAGCCACATACAGATACGTGTTTCCGGGGACAACCCCTCAAGAAAAATATTCGCAGCATAAGCTGGTCACCAGATAACAGGATGCTGGTCGTTGCCTTCGCCAACAAACAGGTGCTGTTCTGGACTCCACATACCGGACACATTCGACCCGCAGGATTGCCAGAAAGCCCAAGGATGGTCAGTGTCTCGCCAAAAACCGGCCATATCGCTGTTGCCACCGAAAAGACGCTGTTCTTCTTTGAGCAGAGCGCGGCTTTGGCCCCGACTGCCACGCATCCCGGCCAACTCTATGCCGCCTTCTCATCAGATAATAAGCTTGCTACGCTCGACCAGGACGATGAACATGAACTGATTCTCTGGCAACTCTAAGGGCAAGCAGAGCAGAAGTGGCAAGGTAGGGAGAAGCGCGATGTGCTCAGCATTGCAAGCAGAGGAGTAAGTATGGATGGGACCAGCAAGGGAGCACCGGCTGCTTTCCAGAAAGGGCAGCAGGTTGGGAACTACCAGATTGTTGAAGTGGTAGCGCCCACCCGTTTTGGGCATACTTATCTGGGAAAGCACAAGTCTCAGCCGTTCCAGGTGGTGATCGAGGGATTGCTGCCTCCTCTGCTGGATGAATATACAGCAGCATTCCTAAAAGACGCGCAGGCGCTAAAGAAGTTAGAGCACCTGCATATGCTCTCGGTACGCGATTTTGGGGTGCATCAACAGTACCCATTTTTAGTAGCAGATTCTCGCCCATATCGCCCATTCAGTCAGGTGTATGCCCCCAAAAGTGCCCAGCCATTGACGCTGCTGTTGCCGCATCTAAAGCAGATTGCCTCAGCGCTAGATTATGCGCATCGTCAGCATATCCTGCATGGAGATCTACGGCCAGAGAATATACTGTTCAGCGCGAACGATGCAGTCTTGCTCCGGGGGTTTCTGCTTGAGGCGATCATGCAGAATCGCGGGCGTCTCAACTATCGAGGTGAGGACGCTGCGGAACAGGAGGCAATGCTCTACGCGGCACCGGAGCAGATTCAGGGAAATACTGGATATGCCAGCGATCAATACGCGCTAGGGGTCTTGATGTATACCCTCCTCTGTGGAAAAGCACCGTTTAGCGGGTCTTCTGTGGAGATTGCTTTTCAGAAAATGCACGCGAGCGCCCTTGCATTGAGGCGGAGGGCGCCCCATCTTATCTCTCCCGGTGTGGAGCGAGTGGTCATGCAAGCGTTAGAGAAGGAGCCTGAAAGACGTTTCCCTGATGTCCAGGCATGTATCGCCGCATTAGAGCAAGCGCACGACCAGCTACAGCCCAACCAGCCACAACCTACCCCGCCACCCAAAAGCCGGAGGGCCGCTGCGCCTGTTCAGCCGATGGGCGTTAGCACGCCGCCGCCTGTTGCGCCTCCAGTTATTCCGCTTCCCGCGCCAGTCGGCTCGTCTGGCAAAGTGCCAACTTTTCAAGCGAATCCACCAGAAAGCCTGGCGCCATCTCCGCAAACGCCTGTTCCCCCAACCTTGCAGAGTGTGGCCCCAATGCCGATTTCTCCACCAGGAGGCTCTCCTATCGCGCCTCTGAGGCTGGCGCCCCAGGAGTTCAAGCGGGCGCCTGAACAATTGCCGCCTGCCAGCAAACCAGCACCTCGTAGCCCGAACGGGGCATCGGTGACACGACGTGTCTTCGCCGTTGGGCTGGTAGGCGTCGCAGCGCTTGGTGGAGCAGGTGGCTGGTATCTGCTTTCACAACGATTTGCCCAGGCCACGCTGCCTCTCGCCTCCGCTCAAACAAGCGTGCCCGCAACTCAGATTACCGTCAACCGCCAGCAAGGTTTCATCTTTACCGGTCATCTGGCGAGCATCAATGCCCTGGCCTGGTCACCAGATGGCAAACTCATTGCTTCAGCCAGCGACGACACCTTTGTCCAGGTGTTTGAGGCGACCACAGGCACAAGGAGACTCATCTACAGGGGGCATGCAGAAGAGGTCGCGACAGTCTCCTGGTCCCCGAATGGTCGCTTGATTGCCTCAGCTGGTCAGGATCGAACGGTCCAGGTTTGGGACGCTGCCAGCGGTGGCACACCAGTGCTCACGTATCCAGGGCACACCGACCGGGTGAACAGCGTTGCCTGGTCCAGCGATGGTCATTTGCTGGCCTCCGGCAGCGACGATAAGAGCGTCCAGGTCTGGCAAGCCAGCAGCGGAGAGCGCTCCTTTACCTTTCTGGGGCATACGGCTGGGGTGCTCTGTGTGGGCTGGCAGCCGGATGGAAGCAGTATGGCCTCCGGGTCATGGGATGGCACCTTGCGCGATTGGGCGACGTTCCAGCATGGTAATCATTTCAATGCTGGCGACCAGATTTTCAACTACGGCGGACATGGCACCAATGAAGTTTACGCGCTTGCCTGGTCCCCCGATGGCGAGTTCATCGCCTCGGCTGGCGCTGATCAGACTGTCCAGATCTCCAATGGAGTTGACGGCACGCCCACCCCCCCCTTTTTCACGGACCATCGGCGTACCGATCATACGAACCGTGTGTTTGCCGTGTCCTGGTCCCCCGACGGCACATCCATTGCCTCTGGCGACGAGGATGGCAATGTCTATGTGTGGAAAGCGGCGGAGAGGAAGACCGTTTTCAGATACACCGGACACCAGGGAGCAGTAAACGTCGTGGCCTGGTCGCCAGATGGCAAATTCATAGCTTCAGGCAGTGCGGATACCACCGTGCATGTATGGCAGCCTGGTTCAACGAAGGAAGATCGCAAGTGAACACAGCCCAGCAGGTTTCGCGTAGAGCCAAACAGCGCCAGAAACGAGGCAAAGCGCCCTTGAAGCTCCTGCTGCTGCTCCTGGCAAGCGCGCTGATCGTCGCGCTGGTGCTGGTCGCGGCTGATCTGGTCAGAAGCAACACCACCTTGACTGTGCAAATCACTGGTCAAACGCAGGCGCGCATTGATCTTAACCAGAGCCTTGCTCTCAGCCCATACCTGCTTGGCAGCAATGTGTTTCCTTTGCTTGGAACAAGTTCCAAAGACCCCAGCGGCCAGGGATTTATGAGCTATGCCCCGCTGGTAGTCTCTGGCCTGCGCTCGGCTGGTGTCAGGCTCTTGCGCTTTCCTGGCGGCAACTTTGGTGAGGAGCATACACTTTCGCCACAGCAGCTTAATGCCTTTAGTGACCTGCTCAATCAGGTTGGAGCCGAGGGCTTGATGCAGGTCCAGCTTTCTGATCCGTTGGATAAGACGCCCGTTCCGCTGACCACGCGGGCGACGCGGGCAGCCCTGCTGGTTGAATATATGAATAATCCCCAGAGCATTCAACGCAGCGTCGGCGCACCCTTCCATCCCATTAAATACTGGTCGGTTGGAAACGAGCCGGACCTGCTGACCAACCCTGATACTGGAAAGCTCTATACCGTTGCGGAGTATACACAGGCTTTTATCGCTTATTCCCTGGCGATGCACACCAGAGATGCGAGCATTCAGGTATTCGGGCCAGAGTTGAGCCAGTATTCTTCGGCAGGCGGACCCCAGGACAGCCAGGGAACGCTCTGGATGCAGGGCTTCTTGCAGGGCGTCGGCAATTACGAGCGTACCCACAATCTGCCTTTCCACTTGCTGGATGGTGTCTCGTTCCACTACTATCCCTTTAAAGATGGGCAGCAAGACGTGAATACTGTACTGAACGACCCAGCGCAGTGGGATACGCTGGTGCCAGGGCTGCGCCAGCTTATTCGGCAAGCTTTTGGCGGGGACCGGCCCATTGCAATTACTGAGGTTAATACCAATTCTGGCAAGGTACCGATTCCGCAAGATCTGGCTGCGCTCTGGTGGGCCGAGACGCTTGGGAAACTCATGGACAACCGTGCGGAGTACATCGCCTTTTTCTCTACTGAAGGCGTGGATAGCCCCAATCCGCTCTTCCTGCAACAAGACCTTGCCGAGACAGCCATGCTGCGCGTGATGCAGTTGTTCGCGCATTTACAGCCCTATCTTGTGCCCGTTCAGGATGCGCCGGGGCCGGTTAGCATCTACGCGACCCGCGATGGCAGCCAGACAACCGCGAGCCTGTTTTTCGTCAACCAGACCAGCCAGAGCCAGCAGATCAGTGTGCAGGCTGAACGTATTTTGCCCTGGGGCGCGTGGCAAGGTCTACAAACCGTGAGTTCGTGGCAGGGCGCCAGCCTGACGCTGCAAGGATATAGCATGGCTGTGCTGACACTCCAGCGCAGCGGCAGCAACGTGGTATTCAGTTTCGATAACAGCGCAAGCTCGCAGCAGATAGTACCAGAGGTGCAGCAGATGGTGTGCAGCGGTGGAACAGATGGCTGCTAGATAGAGAGCGCCCTGCCAGCAGGAGAAAACTCTATGCCTGATACCCTCATCACCACTCTCCAATATGTCTATCTGGCGATTATTTGTCTGATGACCGCCCAAGCCATCTTTAGTATCCGGCTGCGCCTCTACATCTGGGAGGAACCAGAACGAGCCTGGCTGAACAGCGCGCCTGCGATTTACCGTGAGCCGCAGCTTTCCTTCACTATTCTGCTACCAGCTTACCATGAGGAAGCACTCTACGCCGAGACAATTCAGAAGGTCTATGATCTGAACTATCCAAAGCATCTGGTGCAGGTGCTGGCGTTGCTGCGCGAACACGACCCAGGGACCATCCAAGTAACGCGGGAAAAGCTCAAACAGTTGCGCGCGCCCAATGTCCAATTGCTCGTCACCAACGACAAACATGGTGGAAAGCCGCACCAGCTTAACCTGGGTTTGAAGGTGGCAACAGGCGATATTGTCACTATTTTTGATGCCGAGGATGAGCCACACCCCGATATTTTGCAGGTGATGAATACCATTTTCCTGGACGAGTCTGTGGATGTCGTCCAGAGCGGCGTTCAGCTTATGAACCATAACACCAAATGGTTCTGTTTTCTCAACGTCCTGGAATACTTTTTCTGGTTCAAGTCGTCGCTGCATTTCTTTGCACGCTGCGGGATGACGCCGCTAGGCGGCAACACGGTCTTTCTGCGCCGACGATTGCTGGAACACCTGGGCGGGTGGGACCACACCACGCTGACCGAAGACGCCGACCTGGGGATACGGCTGTGCATCGCCAGAGCCAACGTGCGGATTCTCTACGATGATGCGTTCGTCACCAAAGAAGAAACCCCTCCTACTATCAAGCAGTTTATCAAGCAGCGCACGCGCTGGAATCAGGGCTTTATCCAGATTCTCTTGAGCGGGCGCTGGCTCAAATTGGAGAAGCCTTCCCAGAAGCTGCTAGCTCTATACGTGCTGCTGCTGCCAGAGATACTGGCATTCTTTACCGTGATGATCCCCGTATCCATCCTGATGTTGTTGTTTATCAAACTGCCCCTCTGGATTGCCGTCCTGACCTTTATGCCGTTTTACTGTTTCATTCTGGCGATGTTTATTGACCTGGCAGGGCTGCATGAGTTTGTCAAAGTGCATCATCGCAAATGGAAATGGCGCGAGGCTGTGACGCTGCTGATCGCCTTTCTTCCGTATCAATGGCTGCTTGGAATTGGGGCAATACGCGCCATGTGGCGTCAGGTCCGGGGAGCAGCAAACTGGGAGAAGACCGCGCATATCGGGCAGCATAAGGCGAATGCTCCTGGGTCGCAGGTGCCCGCATCACTTCCTGCACCACACGCCTTTCGGCCACCAGAAAAAGCGCAAGACTCCACTGCCAGTCTGACCCTGGTACGCAGAGCCAACTTTTTTGTGCATGCGTTCGCACCGCGCCCGCAAGCTGACTCCCTGGCATTGCCAGTCGCGGGGAGCAGCCTTCTCGCAACGCCGAACGTTCTGCCAGGGAGGGCTACCGCCTATGCAGCTTCTGTAACTCAGCGTCGCGAGATTCCTCTTCCTGGCTGGCTGGAGGGATTGGTGATCGCGCTGATTTTGGGCGCATCGCTGGCGTTCCAAGCCCTCCATATGTTTCACGCCACCTATACCGCTGACGAGGGAACGCTGATGGCAAATGCCCAGGCCATCTTGCAGGGAAAGATCACACCGTATCTGTATGACTATAGCCAGCCTCCTCTGGGCTGGATACAGATTGCGGGCTGGGCACGGCTGACCGGAGGCATTGCCAGCTTTGGGAATGCCATCAACAGCGGGCGGGTGTTGATGCTTCTCCTGGCGGCAGCCAGCTCGCTTTTGATCTACCTGATCACCAACCGCTTGAGCGGCAGCCGCAGCGCGGCCTTGCTGGCGCTGCTGCTCTACACACTCTCCCCTTTGAGTCTGCTCTATCGGGACCAGGTGTTACTCTATAACATAGCTATTTTCTGGCTGCTCCTCTCGCTCTGGCTGGTGACAACCAGCAACAGCAGGCTGAGGACGTTTATGCTGGCAGCAGCAGCATTGGGCATTGCAATCCTCAGCGATGGCATGTTCCTCATTTTCCTGCCGGTGATGCTCTACGCGGTTTCGCTCTTTGCGACCTCCTTCCAGCGCAAGTTCTCACTGGTAGCCTTTGCCTACGTCACTCTGGCAATCACTTCCGTTTATGTCTTGCTGGCGGTGCTCAGGAGCGAGTTCCTGCCGTCTGATAATCCACTGGCGCATCCGAGTCTGCTCGGAGCGTTTTCGTTGACGCTGAAGAGCGCATTCCTGCCTTTAGGCAATCCGCTTGCAGACCCAGGGCGGATCATCACGTTTTTGCTGAAGACACAGGCACCCCTGGCAAACCAGCAATCAAACACTATCTGGCAGACCTGGCTACAGGCTGACCCGCTGCTCATTGCAGTGGGAACTGGCGCGATGTTTCTCAATCTTCTGGGTGGAACAGTCAACCGCTTCCAGAGGCTTTGCGCGCTGCTAGGCATGACGTTTTGGGCCGTTCTGATCGTTAATACTACCTGGTATCCTTATTTGATTGTGCCGCTGCTGCCCTTTTTTGCGATGAATATCGCCCTGGCACTGAACACACCCCTGCGCTGGCTGACACGGCACATTGGCTTTGACCTTTCCCGTGTGTTCCTGTTCTTTGTGCTGGTTGGGGCACTGGTGCCATCAGGCATCCAGCACGCGCAGCCATTCCTGGCTCTGAATGGGTCTGAGTCGCAGCAGCAAGCGATGACATGGGTGCGTGATAACGTCCCTCGCAGCGCGGTCATCATCACAAATAGCTACCTCTATGCCGATCTCCTCGATCCTCAAGGTATGGCTGTAGGCGGCGGAACGCCTTTTACCAAAGCCCAGATCTATACCAACGCCGCGCTGGACCCGGCAATTGCCCAGGGACAATTGAATGAGGATTGGCAAAACATTGATTTTCTCATAGTTGATCCTGGTATGCTCAAGGAGATACGCACAGACCGACACTTCATCCTCTTGAACGAAGCACTCCATCACACGACGTTGCGCGTATCATTCGGTTCCCTTCAGGACGGAACGCAAATTCAGATTTATCAGGTGATCCGTTCGCAGGTGATTACGCTCTATGTCGACAGCGATTGATGGGCAATTTTAGACCGATACCTTCCTCCCTGGCACCTCTCGGTCACCAGAAAAATCCAGGCAGCCAGTTGTCACACTGAACCTTTCACAGCAAGGCGCTAAGTATGCCACATTACTGTGCACAGCTTCCCAGAACACCCTGGCTGAAACGTTGACGAGTGAGAAAGCAGGGGCTATACTAGCCAGTGGAGTGCTAGGAGGAGCAGGATATGCCTGATCGTGTCGGATTTTTGACAATGGGCGATGGTGAGCACGCAGCAGGTGAGGTGCCAACGCTTGGAGTGGGCATGCTGGGCTATGCCTTTATGGGCAAAGCACACACAAATGCCTTCAAGAAACTGGACTACATTTATACGCCTCCCCCTGCGCGAGCCAGGCTGGTTGCCATTGCTGGCCGTAATCAAGAGCGAGTGGAGGCCGCCGCGCAGAGATATGGCTATGAAAAGGCGGTGACTGACTGGCACGCGCTGATTGATGATCCTGACATTCAGGTGTTCGATAATGGCGCGCCCAATAACCTGCATGCTGAATCCTGTATTGCTGCTGCGCGAGCGGGCAAGCATATCATTTGCGAAAAACCGTTGGGCCGCAACGCTGCCGAGGCGAAGCTGATGTGGGAGGCGGCACGACAGGCTGGCATTGTACATATGTGCGCCTTTAATTATCGCTTTGTGCCAGCCATTCGTCTGGCGCGAGAGATCATTCAGGCAGGTCGCCTGGGGCGCATCTATCATTTCCGCGCCCGCTATCTGCAAGAGTGGATTACCGATCCGGCCTTTCCAATGGTCTGGCGGATGGATGCAGAGGCAGCAGGAACTGGCGCGATTAGCGATCTTGGCACGCATATCATAGATCTCGCGCGCTTTCTGGTGGGCGAGCCAGCGACGATCAGCGCAAACACCGCAACCTTTATTCCTGAGCGATCTACGGCAGATGGTGGCAAAGAGCAGGTCACGGTTGATGATGCGTTTGCGGCGACCCTGACATTTGCCGATGGGGCCATCGGCACCCTGGAAGCGACCCGCTTTGCACGCGGACGCAGGAACCACCAGGCACTGGAGATCAACGGGGAAAAAGGCTCGCTGGCCTTCAACATGGAGCGTCTGAACGAATTAGAAGTCTATCTGCCGGAAGAAGAGCGAATCGCTGATTCACAGGGGTTTCGGCAGGTGCTTGTCACCGAAAGCACTCACCCGCTTGTTGGCGCGTGGTGGCCGCAGGGGCACATCATTGGCTGGGAACATACCTTTGTCCATGAGATCAAACACTTCTTTGAAGCCGTTGTGGCCGGGAAATCAGTTGCGCCTTTGGGGGCAGACTTCGAGGATGGCTATCGGGCCTCCGTCGTGGCTGATGCCATTGTGGAATCAGCGCGCAGTGGGCAGCGTGTGACCATCGTGTACTGAATGCTGATTCAGATAGATCGGTGCGGGAGCGCAGCATGCCACCCTCAGCATCAATTGCTGCATTCGGAACCTTCCACCTCATCCCCACCGCACGCGCAAATCATAGAAGGCAGCAGAGGAGAGAGCGATGAGTACACCGCCCAAACAGAGCTTCGGGAACTTGCTGCGTCAGTATCGCTTGAACAGCGGTTTGACCTCAGAAAAGCTAGCGAAATGGACCAGAACCACTGCCGATGTGCTCTCGCGCCTGGAGTCTGGCGTGCACCTCCCGGCAACCCCAGAGGTGCTTGAGCGTCTGGCAAATTTCCTGGGGCTGGATGACCAGGAACGCGCAAATTTTTTTGCCGCCGCTCCGCTGGGTTCGTCCGCATCCGGTGAGCACGCGCCTCCTGCTCAAGGGCTTCCCGACATCCTGGTCTTTTTGATTGCCGATGTGCGCGGCTATACCCGCTTCACCCTGGACAATGGCGATGAGGCTGCTGCCAGATTGACCACCCGTTTTGCTACGCTGGTGCGCGAAGCCGTCACGATTTGGCACGGCCACCTCATCGAACTGCGCGGCGATGAGGCGCTGGCCTGCTTTAGCTCGGTGCGCCAGGCGCTCCAGGCCGCAGTGACCATGCAGGACCACTTCATCCAGGCGACCAAAGAAAACCTGAAGCTTCCTCTCCCGGTCGGCATTGGCCTCGACGCAGGAGAAGCCGTGCCGGTGGAGGGTGGCTATCGGGGTGTGGCACTCAATCTGGCCGCGCGACTCTGTAGCGTGGCAGGGGCGGGTGAGATTCTCGTCAGCGAAATCGTCACCCATCTAGCGCGCCGGGTAGACGGCCTGGCCTATCATCCCTGGGGCACAGCCGAACTCAAAGGCTTCACTGAACCCGTGCGCATCCTCTCGGTCCACCGCGCCCGCTCAGGCGAGCAGGCCGCGCCTCAGCCGAGCACGGGGCACGCCGAGCCTCCGCAAGCACCAGGGGCGCAGTTTTTGGATAAATCATCCGCGCCAGTCGAGGGCGAAGAAGCGTGATTGGCGCTCAGAAGAACAGGGCGCCCCTGGAGAAGACGGCAATCAGTTCGCCTTTGACCAGTGAAACCGGGAGCTAGCGCGTCTCCTGGCGCAGCGTGCAAGGTGCCTTGCGTGGCGGCATTGGCTCCTCCAGCAGGTAGCGCCCGGTCGTCCGTTCCGGGCCTCGTCTCCTCCAAGAGAGGTATTGCAGCCCCATCAGTGGTCCGAGGACCACCATCAGCGGGAACCCTCCCTGCAAAGGCAGCGCCAGCAGGACGCCAATCGTCGCCAGGGCAAGCCCCAGCGCGACCAGCCCAGCCAGTCGCCCGAAGGCTTTGCGCATGACCAGCGGAAATACGCCTGCCAGCAGCAGATCTCCCAGGCCGATGCTTGGCAGCGTGTGCCCACTGCTCCAGGCTACCAGGGGAGCCAGGGGCAGAGCGGATAACCGGGTGAGTAGCTCACTCATCAGCGGCAGTTGGATGGTGGTGATGAAATCATAGGGCGCCAACAGGAGCGCCAACAGGGCTGTGTCGCGGGCCTTCATGCCGCTTTGCGCCCAGAGGTTGGTTATCCCCACGACAATCACTAGCACGGCAAAATCGTTGACCGCAAAGAAGGCGTTTTGCCTCGTCCCCATGAAGGCGACCCCGCAATCGCTGGCGAGGAGCGTCACGGCTACCAGCCAGATGGACCAGCGTGTCGGCAACAGCGGCTCCCAGGTGAAGGAGAGGATGCTGAGAGTTACGAGCAGCCAGAGTGCTGCCGTGAGCCAGAGGGGCAGGAGGAGATAGAGCAATGGGACGAGGATGAGTAAGGGAACCATGAGAGCCAGATCGCGCCCATTGAAGACCCCGACGGGCGGGCGGCTGACCTGATAGCGCCGGAAGTAGACCCAACTGCACACCAGCCCGCAGGCGACGTATCCCAGGACGAGAGAAGAGGAGAGCTGAAGCATCTTATAGTGCTCCTTTGAGCATGGCCTCTGCTGCCTGGGGGAATACGCTCCGCTCACTCGACAGCGGGTGGTCCAGAGTCAGTGGGCCGAATGTGTGCTCTCGCAGATCTCCTCGCAAGGGCATCGGGTGCTGCAACTGGCTGCGGTCCTCCCGCAGGTGCAATGCCTGGAGAGGCACGCCTTGCTCCTCCAGGCCAGTCTCGATGTGGCGGCGTACCTGCTGTGTTGCCTCCCTCACAACCACCTCTACAGCCACCCCTCCTGGAACCGCCCAGTAGCCATAGCGTGCCGGCAGCGGCACCTCTTCGAGGGATTCTAGTGCCTCGGCCAACTGGCGCGGGTAGGTCCACCCGCGCCCATGCTGCACCGAGAGCGCAACCTTGCCCAGCAGCCGACTGGTCGCAGGCAGATGGCGCAGGCGACAGGTGAGCGGCTCAGCCAGCCTCTGCACCACGTCCCCCGTCCCATAGCGCAGCAGCAGGGTGGTTTCACGGTAGGGGTAAAACGGGGTCGCAACAAGAGTGCCAGTTTCTCCTGCCAGCGCCGGAGCGGATGTCCCCAGATTCGCTACCTCCAGGAAACCCTGGGACACCTCGAAATGCAGGTGCCCCTGCTCACAAAGTTGCCCGCCAAAGGGCCAAATCTCCGTCATCCCGTATCCGCCTTCGATCACGCGGGCATCCCCAAAGAGTTGCTGGCTGCGCACTTTAAGGCCCTCGGTGACGATTTCGCCACCCACGAAAATCCGCTCCAGTCCGAAATCAGACGGGCGATACCCCAGGGCCAGACCACACTCAATCAGCGCTCCCAGATACGAGGGATAGGTGTAGAGAACGCTTGTGCGGGTCTTCTTGCCAGCCAGGTGATGCTTTTCAGCCAGCAGCGCCAGGGCATGAGCAGGCTCCGTGACCCCAGCCAGATAGACCAGCGCTCCCAGGTGGGCACCAGCACCCACCAGGCAGGCATTGCCCAGCATTCCCCGCGAACTGGTACTCAGTTGGATGATGTCCTCCGAGGTCAACTCCCCACTGAACAGGGCAGAAATGGCAGTGAGGGCAGCATAGACCCGCAATTCATACGTCGAGAACGCGACACTGGTAGGCCATCCTGTCGTCCCCGTCGTGAGGACTCGCAGAAAGGGGTGAGCCTTGCGGCACACAAACGCCTCTGGATCACGGCGCAGGTCGGCTTTGGAAGTGAGCGGCAGACGGGCTATCTCCTCATACCGTATGCGCCCCGGATCAAGGCCAAGGCGCTCAAAGAGCTGTTGATAATACCGGGTTTCATGCGCGGCTCGCACCGCTTGTGAGCGGAAGCGGCGCAGTTGCATCGCCCGGCGCGTCTCCTCATCGAGTTGTGGACTCCCTAGCAGCTCTCTTCCTTCCGCGCCAAGAAACCCAAATTCGCGTTGCGTCGCCTGCAATGCGGCAATGAGTTGGTCGAGTGACCACAAGGAGAAGCGCGTGCCGAAGAGAATGGAGGCAGCGAAGCGCAGTTGGGCAAGTCCCGCTTCAAGCATGAGTCGTCCTTCTCCCTTTGGGAAACGCCAGATAAGCAAAACCACCAGGCGCGAGAAGAAAGGAGTTGTTGGTTCCTGGTGGTTTCCCGCCCTAATACTACTTGCCTTCTATAGCGTACAGAGAACCATTGATCATTCAACAAAGCGGCCAGGGACACAAGGCACGATGGAGGAGAGAGGTGCCTCCGTTGGGCCGTCCAATCGGAGGCATCCGTGAAACAGTCCTAGTTCAGGGCAATCCTGAAGCCAATGCTCGCCAGGATGGTGAGGCAATAGCGGCTATAGCGTACTGCGAGTTTCAACATGGTATCACCCTCCATTCTTGGTTCCTGGTGTGGTGGATAGGGAGAATCAACGCTCGCAAGGAACAGATACCGATCAAATGGGACTTCCCTCGCGTCGAGACTTTGATCTTCTGATCTGGCTGGGCAGGTCCGTTCAATAAGTGAGCATGCCATCCTTTTCCTCCTGTGGATGGATGAGAACCATCCTCATCCTTACTTCCAAAGGATACCCGACCGCGAGTTGTTACCACATCGGGAGCGCTCCCTATATTGGGGGCTGTGCCTACTTATATTGGAGGAGAAAACTGGCCGAGACAGACGTGATAACCTGCGTGCGCAAATACACGTCCAGCTTGGAGAGGATTGCCGAGACGTAATGATCAACGGTCTTGGGTGAGGTGGAGAGGCGATCAGCCCTGCATGATTCTTGCACCCTTGCTCATAGGTCGTTCTTCCGCAAAGTTACCTCCAGCTGTTCATATGCTTCTTGAAAGCGCCCCTGGTCGGCCAGGAACTGCCCATAGCACTCATGGGCATGGGCGATGAGCCTGAGAGAAGGGGTGGAGTGGAGGAGTCCGATAGCTGCTAGAAGTGCTTCCTCTGCGGCCCCCAGGTCATGCTGCGCCCCATAGGCGTGCGCCAATGTCAGGTAAAGCTGTCCAGCAATCTGCTTGCCCCACGACTTCGAAGAGATAGCCAGCCCATTCTTGATCAGGTAGATCGCCTGCTCCGACTTCCCACGCGCAAGATGTAATCGGGCCAGTCCCTCTAGCGCCTCTCCACGTGTCTGGGGATCGCCTGAGCGTTCGGCGCCCCCAAGTGCTTGACGAAGCATGGACTCGGCCTCCTCCTCGTGCTGCAACTCAAGTAGAACCTGACCCAGACGCACCATCACCCTCAACACCAGGAGTGGGATTTCTAGTCGCTCGAAAAGTCGTAGCGCCTGGGTCAGTGCGCGCCTGGCCTGGAACAGGTTTCTCTGTTGTGTATACGCCAGGCCCAGGCTTAATTCAGTCATCCCCTCAGCGTAGGGGTTATTCACATCCTGCCCATGTTCCCTGGCAAGCGTCAAGTAGGCAAGAGCCTCGGCATCAGCCCCAATGGACAGGTAAGTCTGGCCTAATCCCTGGTAGAGCAGCATGATAAGTTCAGCATCATGAATGGTGCCAGCGATGATAGCAGCCAGCCCACATCGGTAGCAGCCGAGTGCCTTGCTCGGCTGATTGCACTGCCAATAGCTGACCCCCAGGAAGTAGCGCAGCCACTCGCCCAGCTCTGGCAGTGGCAGTTCAGTCGTCTTTGGCTGAAGCTGGAGCGCGTGAAACAACTCCAGGCCATGCTGGAGAACATCACTTGCCATCGCGGGCTGCTGATGTTGAATCAACGCCCATCCCACCAGGAGAAACCAGCGTGAGTGCCAACGACGAGGCCAGCCCGCTGGTGGAGCGCCGGTGGCTTGCAAGAGGGCCAGGGCTGTTTTCGGGTGTTGCTGTCGAATAAACTGTTCAGCTCGGGCCAGACGCTGTTTGATGAAGTATTCGCCTACCTCAGCGACACCGCCTGAGAAGCGGGATAGGTGTTGGGGCTTATGCCGGGCCTGCCGAGTTGCGCGGAGAGTCTCGACCAGGGGTGTTTCTAGACGATCAGAATCCATACATTACCTCCGCTGTAGCACTCCACAGAGCCACTTCTGTGGTGTCTGGTCCACCAGCGGAAAATTCGGCTGTGAGTACCACAAAAATCCCGTTTGCGCTGCTCGCACCGGGCAACCGCCGACCCTTGGCAAGCAACCACCGCGCATTCAATCCCGTCCTAGCTTCTCTCCCAGGCGAGAACCCAAAGCGATTCAGGTGCTAACCGCAGATACCTACGGAGTATAGTTCCTGCGCGCAGAATATCGTCGTTAGAAATGGCTATTTTTTTCAGGCATTTTGGAAGAAGGCAAGCGCGTTCGACTACCTGAAACGAACTAGAAAATCTGTTCTCGTTTGTGGGGAAGAGACAACCAGATTACAGAGAGATGATCACTCGAAGCAGCGAGTTAGCGGAATGCCAGCACGGAGAGAGAAATGCAAGCCCATGCTCCACGAATTAAAGCAGGTGGTGGTCCAGGGCGTATCGGGCTGCCTGGACACGCGTATTGACAGGAAGCTTGCGATAGATCGAGCGCATATGGGCATTGACGGTAAGATGGCTAATGACAAGTTCTTCTGCAATCTGAGCGTTGGTTAAGCCCTGGGCAAGCAGACGTAATACATCCCGTTCACGCCTCGTCAGACGTACAACTGCATCCGGTGGATTACTGCCCCATGTATCGGCTCTATGAGAGGAAGAAGACGAGACAGAGAGGTGTTGAGCGGGCAAGGGGGATGCAGGCCCCACTTCATGTCCAGAATTGAACACCTGCCAGGGTGTCATGAGGCGTCCCTGCGTCCAGGCAGCGTGGAATCTAGCTGCTCCCAGTTCCGCACGCACCGCCTCCACTTGCAGATCATAGTCTGGACGTTCGACGGGAGGCACCGGCACCCCCATCTCCTCGCGTAACGCCTCTGCCGCGCCGAAAAGTTGGGTGGCCCACTCCAACTCACCCTGTAGGGCAACCACCTTTCCTAACTCCTCCAGGCCCATTGCGGTGTATAACCGGCTATGAGCCTGAATCGCTCGGCTCAGCCCTGCGGAGAGCAGGCGACGCGCCTCGTCGAGGTTCCGGCGCGAAAACTCCGCGCGCGCCTGCCAGATCTCTGCCCAGGCCAATCCCTGGGCATCTCCCACATCCAGACGCAACTGCACATTCTCTGTTAATCTGGTGAACGCCACCTCTACATCACCCTGGCGCAAGGCCAGCAGCCCAAGGAAACCCAATATTTCGGCTGCCTGTGTGCGAAGCTGCAACTTGATATACCACCCCAGAACCGATTCCAACCGTTCTCTGGCTGCATTCGCTTGCCCTTCAAATACTTCTGCTTCGCCCAGGAGCAAATTGGACCAGAGCGTAAAGAATTGTTCATTTTCCTGTAAAGAGAGGGTTATTGATTCCGCAAGCATCTCTCTGGCTCTTGCATACTGGCCTTGCCAAAGCGCCACATAGCCTGCCCGATGAAGGGAATAGCCAAGCAGCCAGGATTTACTCCAGTCTGCTGCTCTGAAGCCAGGTGCTTTGGCAAGAGCAACTGCTTCCTCCACTGCCACGAATGCAGCTTTAAAATCGTCCCGTGTGATCAGTGGGAGTAAAAGCATCCAGAGGCCAGTAATGATGTATTGGGTATCCCCCAGCTTCCGGGCCAGCGCCAGCCCCGCATGGCATGCCACAAAACTTCGTTCCAGATCGCGCAAAAGGGCCAGGGCACCTCCAAAGACCGAGAGCGCCCATGCGCGGGCGGATGTCTCCATACCCTCGCTCTCCCTCAACACGTATTCCAGAAAGTCTCTGCCCTCAATAAGGTAGAGTTGGTCGTAGCTATAGCCCCAGATCAGCCAGAAGATGCTCAGCCCACCTGCCAGCCGCAGCGCCGCCTCGGTGTCGCGTCGCTCGATGACATAGCGCATTACCGCCCGCCAATTGCCTTGTTCCTGTATATACTGTTGGAGCACAATCCATTGCCTGCTCCCGTATAACGCCTTCCTGCTCGTTTCAGTCCAGTTCAGATAATAGTCAGCGTGGGCCAGCCTGACCCGTTCCCACTCATCAGACTCTTGTAGGCATTCCAGCCCAAACTCGCGGATCGTCTCCAGCATCTGGAAACGCACTTCCCCGTTTTCCTCTGTACTTTTGAGGATCAGGCTTTTGTCCATCAGTGCCGCTATACCATCCTCAACACGCGCAGAATCCCCATCAAGCGCGTGATAAATAGCGGCAACTGCCGGAAGCGTCCATCCGCCTATAAAGATGCACAGCCGCCGGAACAGTGTTTGCTCCTCTCCTGAGAGCAAATCGTAGCTCCAGGCAATAGTGTTGCGTAAAGTCTGCTGACGTGGGAGAGCAGAACGGGCGCCACTCGTCAAAAATGGCAAGCGCTGGGAGATGCGGGTAAGCAACGCCGCTGGTGGAAAGAGCTTACTGCGCGCTGCTGCAAGCTCCAGTGCCAGCGGAAGACCTTCCAGATGCACACAAATATCGGCAATGGTAGACGCATTGGATACAGCGAACTGGAAATCGGGCTGGATAGCCAGGACGCGCTGCAAAAAGAGGGCAACTGCCGGGTTCTCAGCAAGCTTTCCCACATCCCCGCGCGTATTTTCAGGGACCGGCAAGGGGAGTATAGGATACTCATGCTCCCCATCCACATGCAGCGATTCGCGGCTCGTCACCAGCATGCGCACGCCCTCACAAGAAGTCAGGAGACTGGTAAGAGCAGGCGCGGCCTGCACCACCTGCTCGAAATTGTCCAGCACCAGCAAGAACTGACTATATCGCAGTGCTCCTTGCACCACCTCGAATATTGGGCGGCTGCCCGGTTGCAAGCCCAGAGCCTGGGCAATCGCAGGGATCACCTCGTTCGCATCATGGATAGCCGCCAGGGGTACAAAAGAAACGCCATCGGCAAATGCGTGCTGCAAAGCCTGTGCTACAGCGAGCGCCAGGCGTGTTTTGCCAACGCCACCAGTCCCGGTCAAGGTAAGCAGACGCACCTCTGGGCTGCCAAGCCTGTTGCATATGGCGGTCACTTCCTGTTTGCGATCAATAAGAGGTGTGAGGGGACTGGGAAGCAAAAACCTGGGAACAGGTGAACCCAGTCTTCTGGATGGCTGTGGAAAAGTAAGAAGATTATCCTGCATCCCTGCTGCCTTTCTCACATGCGAATCCGCTTGACCTCTGACTAGCAAAGACTCCTTGAGGATGTACTCATCTACTTTCGAGCAGGAGATCATAGACCTTCATGAGAATAGCAGATTTGTCAAGATACCGCGCTTGTCGCAATGGTGGCAGTGCTGCATCCTTTTTGGACTATACGATATGACCTCCTACCAGCCTCGCCTCTCCGCGTACTCGCAAGACTGAACTATCGGGTAGTTCTGCTGATAAAGCCCACAAAATATCCGGCTATTCACCATCTGAAGGAGAAAAGAGGGCTACGTTGGCATGCTCGACCGTTGGCACCAGCATAGACCGGTCAAGATGCTTGTTGCCACACTCGCAGGAGGTTTCCGGCGCGGCGCTTCGTCATTGTGTTGACGATAATACAGGTTATCTGCGCTGGGTCCAAAGTGGCCTACTTTGAGGCAGAGCACGCCTCAAAGTAGGCCACTTTCCACGCGCATTCTTTCCCTTCCGGGACTCATCAGGCGGCATACCCGCCCGTTAAAAGGCGCGTGACACGAATTAGAGTACAGCCTGGGGACTGCCCCACGCGCTCTGCTCACCAGTATCGCGGGGGAGTATCTCCTGGTCCTGGCCCTCAGCGCCTTCGACACTCCACCGCTCCTTGCGCACCATTCCGCTCGCTTCCTCCACCTCCGTGACAAGCTCCTTGTGGATGCGGATTTCCTCGCGGGCTACAACCCGCTTGCCGCCCACTACTTCCTCTCTTTTGACGGGTATATCAATGTCTTGCTCTCTAAAGGCGTTATCGTCAGAAGTAAGGCTTCCTTCCTGAGCAAGAACGCGCTCAATGGTCACTTCTTCACGGGTAACTGGCACAGACCCCGTTGCTCGCTCCTCTACCACATGCTTGTGCAGGCGTATGTGTTTCGTTTCCGCCGCCTGCTTTCCTGCAACGAATTCTTCCTCGCGAATCGGGAGGCGTATATCCTCTTCTTTGCCAGAAGTTGCGCGTGTGTCTTCCAGCCTGCCCTGCTCAAGCTCTGTCTGACCGCTTACAGGCTCCACGCGGCCCTGCTCAAGTTCCATCTGGCCGCTTAGAGGCTCCATGCTGCCCTGCTCAGGGGCAGGAGACGCTCCGGTAAAACGCATGTCAGCCGCACGTGACTCCTGCCTGCCTGAAGGTGGGGTGGCCCAGCGCTGATCTTTCAAATCATCCTTAGAGAGATTCAGATGAACCTGGGCGGCAACTACTCTTCCGATGGCAGTAGAAGGCACGTAAATATCGTGGGTGAGGAGCCAGCCTTTCTGAACGGTCAGGTATTCACCCTGGGCATTAAACCCGCTGACGCTGCCTACTTTCTCTCCATTTACATCGAAAACGCTGGCCTTTTCGGGAATTGGCTGATTGAACCTGCTCCCTTCGATCTCCGTATCGCCCATCATGGTTATCCACCTGCTCTCTCTAGTTGAGCGTTCAAAACGCTGCTTCTTTGGGAGTGAGACGACCTTCTTCTTCATTCGCGGCATAGACCATGCCAGTATTCTTCTGTTTCTCCCCAGTGCTGCCAATGAGACATTGGCTGCCCTTCCCCCAGCAGAGCAGGTGGTTACTGCTGGGTCTTCAGAAAACGCTCGCTAATCTTCCTGGCGTGGATAGGCTCGCACGCCGAGCCGAAACCAGCCAATCTTTCCTCCGCCTTCACGTAAGAATTCGCCCTTTGCTCCCTTGAGTGGCTCATCTAGCACGCGAACCCGGCCTGGGCCTGTGGCCCCCAGGGCCACCTCGATGGGCGGGGAGTGCGGCGGGGAGTCCTTGTGTGGAAAGCCACCCTTATCTATGGCTCGTAGCAGCAAGCGCCCATCCTGAACCGAGACTTCCAACACCTCGACTGAGCTGCTATAGCGACCAGCAAAAGCTGCTAGTTGCTCCTCAGGCAGATCGAGCAACAGCTCTTCCGGTTCTTCCAACTGGAGGTAGTGTTTGAGTGCCCATTTCGTGACGATCTGATGCAGCTCCCCACCCCGGTCGGCATTCGTCAGCACAGTCATTCCCCACTGGCGCTCAGGAACAAAGAGAAATGCCGAAAGCTGCCCATGAGTCGCCCCGCCATGCGAAACGAGCAGTGTCTCGCCCAGATGCCGCAGCATCCAGGAAACCCCCATCGCCTCGATGCCGTTGCCAGCCGACACCAGAGGCGAACGCATTCGCTGGAGCGAGGCGTGTGAGAGGAGACGAGTACCATCAGCGGCGGTTCCCTCCCCCAGGTGAAAGCGCAGATAGCGCAGTTGATCACGCGCACTCGATGAGAGTCCCCCCGCCGCGTGTGCCGCGCGGGACAGCGCCCAGGGGCGAGCAATGGTGGGTTGCTCTTTGCCCAGGCTCTGGTGCCCGATAGCCACCCGCTCGGTGATGGCCTCCTCCGCAAAGAAAACGGAGCGAGTCATCCCCAGTGGTTCGAGCACCAGGGATTTGACAGCCGCCTCATATTCCTGACCAGTGACCACTTCCAGCACGCGCCCCGCCAGATAGTACCCGGCGTTGTTGTAGGACCAGAGCGCCCCAAGTGGCGTGATCTGGGGCAATTCGGCGAGGGTGTCCACCACGAGCGCGAGCGCATCGGCACCGCGTCCGGTGTCAGCAAAATAATCGCCCTCCCAGCCACCTGTGTGGGTGAAGAGATGGCGCAGCGTAACGTGGGCCGCCGTCTCTTCACTACTCAGGCGTAGGTGTGGCAGATAGGTGCGCAGCGGCGCTTCCAGGTCCAACTTCCCCGCTTCGACCAGCCGCATTACGGCGGTGGCCGTGATTGTTTTGGTGGTGGACCCGATTTGAAAGAGCGTGTCGGCATCAACCAGCAGTGGATGGTCCACACTGGTCACCCCAAAACCTGCCAGTGACTCCTGCCCTGCGGTATACACGCCAACTGCCACACCCGGCACGTGGAGCCGTTCCATTTCTTGTCTGATCAGTTCGCCCAACTGCGCAAAGAGCGTCTCGTTGTTGGCGGCGGTTTCAAGCTGTCCCATAGATGTCCTCCTGGTGCTTTACCTGCTGGCCTGGCTTTGTATCTGAGCATAGCTTACCAGTCAAGTAGAGCATAGCACAGAGATCGCCAGCAGCATCAGGTCAATCAGGGAGGGTCGGTTTCATCTTGGAACGTAGACTCACCATGTCGGGAGGAACAATGCCTGTCCCAGTTATGAGACAGGCACAGGGCTAGCGCGTTCCTAACTCTAATTGCTCGGCTGCCCTCATGGAGGGCAGCCGAGTGACAAACGCTTACGGATGGGTCCAGGTAAAGGTACTGGTGTCGTACTGAAGCCCACTTCTTTGGTAGGTGAAGGAGTAGGTAATCGTCTGGCCGGGACTCATCGTGCCTGCCGTGTATTCCCAGCGAGCGGTGCTGCTGTTAAAGGTCATCTGGACATTTTGTTGGACATGCCCTGGAACCACGTAATGCACAATCACGTAGCCTGCCGTCCACCCACAGGGTTTAAACCAGAACTGCGCGCTGCTGGAGTTGACGCTATTCACTCCCTGAGTGAAGGTGCCGGAACAGCCCGAAGACGTGGGTGTCGGGGTCGGCCTGGTGGTTGTGGGCGTAGGACTGGGCGCCGAGCCAGTTGCGGTGTAGACACGAACGTAGTCAACCAGCATAGATGCCCCGGATTGTGTTGCAGACGTTGGCGTGGTCTGCCCAGAAACCCCATTGGGGAACCCACCACCCATTGCCAGGTCAAAGATGACAAAGAACGCGTGATCAACGGCGTTGGTCCAGGTGGTGGCATCAACCTGATTGGCGCTGACGGTAAAGTAGTTGCTGCCATCCAGATACCACCGGATTTGTTCGGGCGAGACGCTGCGATCTACAATCACAGTGTACGTATGGAAGCCCGTCTGGCAGCCCGAACAGGCACGCTTGCCACTGCCGATACCGCTGGTTTCGTTACAAGGGCCGCCGGGAGAAACTCCACAATGGAGCGTCCCATAGACGGAACTCAGTCCGTTGACATCCTCCATGATGTCTATTTCTCCATCTTTCGGCCAGGCATGGTCAGTGCGATAGGGTGTGCCAAGCGTCCAGAAGGCAGGCCAGTAGCCCAGGGCGGCATTGCCGGAGACATTGGGCTGCTGAAGGGAAGCGGTAATTTCCAATTGACCGCCAGCAGGGACGCCAAAGTCCGACCGCTGAGTCTCGATGCGACCAGAAGTCCAGCTTCCATTGCTGCCGCGAATGGCGGTGATCTTCAGGTGACCTGCACCGTCCTGGGACACATTTGCTGTGCTGGTGGTCATAGTTTCAATTTCGCCTGTGCCAAATCCGGTCCCTGTGTCATAAATCCAGTTGGAGGTGTTGACGCCCGTACCGGCGGCCCCACTGAATTCATCACTCCAGAGGAGGTTGAAAGTGGCCGCCTGGGCCGCAGTTGTGCCTCCCAGGCGGAACGAGAGCGCCGCCAGGAGCAATGCGATCAACACCATAAGCAGAGGGGCACGAGAAGCAGATAACCACTTGCGAGCACGCGGAGAACTCGTATCCTGGTTGCCGTGTGAAAACTGCTGCATTGCGTCTTCCTTTCCGAAAGCTGCGAGGATACAGTCAAACGATGGTCTGGCGATCAGGTGGTTCACTCGTGGGGAGAACAACCGGCCAATATCCTGGGTAGCGGACAAGGGTGCTCTGGGTTTGGAGGTTCCTCCTTTCTGCCTGCCTCAAGGCTCTCTGATGACAGCGAAGAAGTTCATAGGCGATAGCGTTACCGGTAACGCTATCAGCAAGTATACAATAACATTGGTAACTCTGTCAATAGGCGCGTGAGAAGTAGTGGACGCAGAGCCTTTCTTATGGTAGAGTAGAATATATTCAGCCCTGAAACCGGTAACGCTACCGAGGCTGAACATGGGTAAGCGTGGCAAGTGCAGAGCAGCGGAAAAAAGGAGTCATCGGCATGGCAAAGAAGCTCACCATTCAGGATATTGCCCGGTTGGCAGGAGTTTCCCATTCAACCGTCTCACGAGTCCTGAACAAAAAACCCGATGTAGACGCAATCACACGGGAGCGCGTGCTGAGGGTCGTACAAGAGCAGGGCTATGTGCCCAACCTTGCCGCCGCCCGTCTGGCCGGTGGGCGCAGCCAAATTGTAGGCGTGCTGGTGCCCTCGTTGTCCTGGCCGTTCATTCCTGACATCGTTCAAGGCGTGATGAGCACTTCGTTGCAATGGCCGCTCATTCCAGAGATTATGCGCGGCGTGACCGAGTTCATCGGAGATACCTCCTATGAGGTGCTGCTATACAGTATCAGCCGACAAAAAGACCACCGTGATGTCATTAACCGCATTCTGGCAACGCAGCTTGTTTCAGGACTGCTGGCGATTCTGCCAGGCCAGGCAGCACAAGATCTCATCGGGGCGCATGAGCAAGGTTTGCCAGTGGTGGTGATAGACGATCAAGGTATCACTCATGGGCTTCCCTGGGTGGGGACAGATAATCGTCATGGCGCGTATCTGGCGGTCAAACATCTGATCAGCCTGGGCCATCGGCGCATCGGGCACATTCGGGGACTGTTTGCATGCTCAGAGGAGCGCTATCTGGGGTATTGCGATGCTCTGCAAGAGGCGGGCATTCCGCTCGATCCCATGCTGGTGCTTCAGGGTGACTTTGAGTTCACCAGCGGACAAGCCTGTGCGCGCATTTTCTTTGAGATGCAGGAACGGCCTACAGCTCTCTTTGTCGGCAACGATCAAATGGCTTTTGGCGTGCTGACTGTTGCGGAGCAACGCAGTGTGCGTGTCCCACAAGATGTCGCTGTCGTCGGTTTTGATGACATTCCGCTTTCCGCGCATATCCGCCCCGCGCTTACCACTGTACGACAGCCTTTTTTTGAGATGGGGAAATGCGCTGCCGAGTTGCTGCTTTCGCTCTCAGAAGCAACCGATCTTTCCCAGCGACACTCACTGGCAGTAACACGAGCGCTTGAAGAGAGATGGGAACAATCACCTCGTATCGAGCTAGCAACGAGCCTGACGGTGCGCGAATCATGTGGCGCACGTAATCGCTATCCTTTCTCTGTATTCACCGCAAATTCCTGAGCCTGATGCAATCAGAGATACGCATGCCAGCAACTCTTTCCAGAACAAGAAGCAGCGCTGAAAGGTGTGCTGGCCTTTCGTGTAATCTGTGTTCTCGCTCGAAGAGTAAGCTACTACGTATGAAGAGGTGGCTGCTTGCTTCCGCTTTTTCGAGTCTGCGAAAGAATACCCCAAGACCACCATCATCACGCTCCCCAAGCGTGAAAGGGCAGAAAGAGAGAGCAGAAACACATGCGATTAGGAAAGTTTTCCCTCTGTCTGAACGTGAAAGACCTTCATATCTCCAGAGTTTTTTACGAAACGCTGGGCTTTGAAGTGCGAGCCGGCAATGAAGCAGACCAGTGGCTCCTGATGACCAATGGAGAGGCCAACATCGGCTTGATGCACGGCATGTTTGAGAAGAACATGCTCACCTTTATTCCCAACCAGGACCATACTGGACAGCCATTACCAACGTTTCCTGACATCCGCGACATGCAAAAACATCTCAAAGAAGCCGGTATTGCATTTGAACAAGAAGCACCGGATGGGACTGGACCTGCCAGTTTTCTTATTCGTGACCCTGATGGGAATCCAATTCTGGTCGACCAACATGTCGCAAGCTCCCAATAAAGCTCATCCGACGTGCGCTGGAAGTCGAACATGGTGGTGTTCTTCACTCCGAGCGCTGAGGAATTCCCCTTCGTGCTCTGTCAATTTTATTTTGATCAGTGGCGACTGAGCAACTATCGGCCTATCAAGTTCGTCATCTCGACTTAACATTGCCTGCTCTCTTCCTCTGCGCTAGAGCGGACAACTTGCTCGCCCCAGCATAGCAGGGAAGAGCTTTATAGCACAGAAAAGGAATTTGTTCTCGCTGGCTTCACTTTTAAGTATCTTTTTGGGGAGAGAGTAGCCCACTTTTTTCAGTGGTCACAAAAGAGCATTTGGCTGCAAATCAAAATAGCAAACACATTAGGGTACGTGCAATACTGAAGCTCACTACATCCATAGGGGTCAGCCACATAGATTCCCAATAGTATATATTGGTATCATGCGAGTAAAGCCACCAACAGCGTCTTTTCATCACAGGAAGGAGCACCAACAGATGCCGACCACTCCACCCAAACGGCAAGTCCCAAAGCCAACGAGTTCGGTCATGCGATGGCTGCTTGATTCTGACCCTTCGATCCGTTGGCAAGCAATGCGCGACCTGACCGATGCGTCCGACGAGGAGGTCGCAACCGAGCGTGCCAGAGTCGCGACCGAGGGTGCGGGCGCGCGGCTGCTCGCCCTCCAGGCGCCCGACGGGCGGTGGGGAGGCGCGGCGTGGAATCGTGGGTGGGACTCCACAATGCACGTCCTCTCGCTCCTGCGGGAGATGGGTCTTGATCCTGCCAGCTCCGAGGCAAGGCGCGCGGTGAGCCTCGTCCGCGACCGCGTGACGTGGCAAGGATGGGGTCCGCAGGGAGGAGACAACCCCTTCTTCGCCGGCGAGGGCGAGCCTTGCATCAACGGACAAGTGGCGGCGAGCGGCGCCTACTTCGGCCAGGACGTCCAGGGCATCATCATCCGGCTGCTCGGCGAGCAACTGGCCGACGGCGGATGGAACTGCGAGGCAGAGAATGGCTCGGTGCGGTCGTCGTTCAACACCACGATCTGCGTGCTCGAGGCCCTGCTTGAGCACGAACGTGCGGGCAGTGACAGCCAGGCGGTGAATGCGGCCCGTCTGCGCGGGCAGGAGTATCTCCTCGAGCGCCGCCTCTTCCGCCGCCGGTCGACCGGCGAGGTGATCGAGCGAGATCGCAAGGGCGACGCCGCGTGGACGCGCTTCGCCTTCCCGACCTGGTGGCACTACGACGTACTGCGAGGACTCGACTACCTGCGCCGCGCCGACGTCGCGCCCGACGAGCGAGTAGCTGAGGCGATTGATCTGGTCGTGTCCAAGCGTGATGGGGAGGGCCGGTGGCTGCTCGAAACCCAGTACCCCGGCACAATGCCGGTTGAGACGGACGAGGGCGAGGGCAGGCCGAGCCGGTGGAACACCCTCCGCGCCTTACGAGTGTTGGACTGGTATTTCGCTGCTCGTTGGTAAGTCGCATAAGCCGCATCTGGCATTCACGAGGCTTCGCTGTGGCCTGCTGTGTTGGTGGCAAGCTCTGCAACCGGAGATGCTGTGAGACGCTCTTATGGCTGCTCCCTGTTGCGATAGAGATGGAGCGCCTCGGTCAGCCGCTGGAGCGCCTGGGGGGTAAACGGTTCGCATTGAAACATGATGTGCTGCACACCCAGTTCCGCATAGCCGCGCATAGCCGCTGCAAGCTCCTGCGCCGTCCCGCTCAGAGTATGGTCGAAGATGCCTGGTCGCCTGGCTTGTAGATCAGGGAACCAGAGGCCAATGAGCACCGTCTTGCCCAGCGTCGCCGGGTCGCGCCCGATCTCGCGGCACGCGGCTTCGATTTTGGCAAGCGGCCCAGCAAAGGTTTCCGGTTGGCCCATATAGCCCGTATTCCACAGGTCGGCATACCGGGCGCTCAGCTTGAGCATACGCGGACCAATGCCTCCCACCAGGAGCGGCGGTCCGGCTGGTCGCGGACCACGCGGAACGTCCTCGCAGTTGCGCACGTGATAATACGCTCCGGTGAAATCGGCCTGGCCCTCCTTCAGCAGGGGCTTGAGGATCTGCAAGGCTTCCCCAACGCGGTCTACTTGATGCTCAAAGGGTAACTCGTAGGCCCGATACATTGACTCGTTATAGCCTGGGTATCCTGCGCCTACGCCCAGTATCAAGCGCCCGTGACTCACCTCGTCGAGGGTCGTCGCCATCTTCGCCACGATGGCTGGGTTGCGAAAGGCATTGATGAGGATGAGCGTGCCAATCTCCACACGCTTTGTCGCTTCCGCCAGTGCCGAGAGCATCGTCCAGCATTCCCACCAGCCCCTGGTCGCCTTCCCTGGAGTGCGCTCGAAGAAGTTATCAGTGAGCCAGAGGCTATCAAAGCCATCTGTTTCCGCCTGTTGTGCGGTGGCGCGGATCGAATCATACGAGCGCTTGCTGTTGGTTTCGGGGTCGTTCGCAAGGTTGAGTGTCAGCCCAATTTTCACGCTTGGCCCTCAGCTTTCTTCGAAACAGCGCCATTGCCTGCGCCTTCACGTCGTGCGTGCGTGCTTGCTCTCCTCGGTTCAGGGGATCAGGAAAGGACTACTCTTGGGAGTGCCCACCCATCTGCTTCAGTGTACCCTGGAAAGAGACTCTCCGCTACTTTTGATGCCGCTGGCGAAATCAGTCGCCTGGAGCAACGGCAGAGCCTCCCGCACCGTTTCAACCGAGAGAAGCGAGGCCGGGAAAGGCCATCAAGCTCCGCCTCGGTAAGGGGTGCTTGATGGCCCACGATCAAACGATCAGGCGAGGCGGGTCAAGCTGTTATGGATAGCTCACTACGGTGACCGGAACATCCGGGTTAGCGATAGTTGATGACCCACCAGTGTTGTTGACCACGTTCAGGATGCCACCGAACCCAGCCGTCGAGAGGAAGATCGTGAGTAGATCATGCAGGCTTCCCACCGACAGGGTGTCGGGCACCTCAAAGGCATGCGCGGCGTAAATGTTCACGCCCTGGTTAAAGAAACTGTAACTGCCCATACCATATCCACTGAAGCTCGTCACTCCACTGGCAACCTTGAAGGCCGCCCAGCCATCAACACCAGGAGCCTCCATCCACGCATCCTGGCTGGGTGGGTCATAGGGCATCTCGTTCTGGAAGAAGATGTCCGTGCCACCGTTCCCGTTCCAGATCACCTCGTACTTCTGGTAATGCTCGACGAACAGTCCATAGGCGGTCACGTTGTCACCATTGACGATAACGCCGGTGTCGGCAGTATTGGTGGTCCAGCCCACTCCGTTGCCGTGATCTGCCCGCCAGGCCCAGATGTCATCGAGGATCACATTATTACTGTTGACGATCAGGCTGGTCGTCGCACGGCCTGCCGCCGCTCCTCCGATGCGGAAGAACACATCAGAAAGAGTCGTCGGGTCGGAGGCGTCATTGTCGCTGCGCGCGTGGCCGTCTCCAACCTGCAAGAGCGCGGGAGAGTTCGTTTCGCCCGCGTCGAAGATCATCCCTGAGAGCAAGATGCCCTTCGCGCTGGCGACTTTCATTGAAACGACGCCGTTTTCAGGGATCAACGTCGGGAAACCAAGACCAAGCACTACCGTATCAGGACGTGTGACCTCGATGCTCTGGCTCAGGTGATAGTTGCCTGGGGTCATGATGAGATTCTTGCCGGAGCGTAAGGCTTCATTGATCGCCGCTGCGGAGTCTGCCGGATGTGCAATGAAGAACTTCTTGATGGCGATGGAGGAGCCAGGCGACGCGCCGCCGGACCAGGTTGTACCCAGAGAGTTGTACTGCACCGAGGGCACGAAGACGTTGTAATTTCCCTCTGCGTCCACATACAAGAAGGGTGCCTCTCGTGTCACCGGGCTGGCTGCGAGCGTGGTGTACGGTCCACCGCATGACGCCTGAGCAGGGAAGCATTGGGCGGGCGCACCTACAACGCCTGAGAACACCTGATTCCAGACGCCGTTAGTCCAACCATCAAGCTGACTGTTCCTGACTATCCACTGCTGCTGCGAGCCGCTGACGATGGTGCTGCCATCGAATTCTGAATCAGCGATGAAACCACCACTCGCGAACGACGGACCAGTGCAATAGTCCATCAGGGTAGCGAACCCATTAACATGGACCCGACGCATCGGCGCGGCCTGCGACACAGCCCAGAACTCGCCGTTGTAGCAGCCGAAGTTTGGGGTGGTCACATTGATGGTCAGGTTCGACAACGAGCGCCAGAAGTTCACGAGCGCGGTGCAGTCGTTGGCGCCAAAGCACTGGTTGTGCACGTAGATAGACCCGTTGATAACGACATCTTTCGGTGAGAGGCCGAGGCCCGCCACAGTGGTATAGTAGCCGACCTGAAAGTTGAGGGGATTGGTACTGGACCCATAGGTACCTGGCTCGAATAGCAAGGCATAGTGTTCCGTTCCGAACTGGTTGGGAACCTGTTGAGTTGCCACCGCGTCAACTTTCGCCTGAATCTCGCTCTGCGACATAGAGGGATTGAAGATGTAGACATTCGGGCCGAAGGTGGGTTGGCTGGATGACTCTGCCGGAGCCGCACCTATGCTGGCGGCCCTGGCGGAAGGAAGCAAGGCAAAAGATGCCGCCAGTAAAGCGGCAATCAACGCAAAGCTGCTCACGACAAGCAAAGGTATTCTTTGTGGATGACCCCTGAAAAGCTGCATACTTTCACTCCTGACTTCAAATTCATCATTGGTACGCCCGTTGGCAGAAACACGGCAAAGCGGACAAGCACAACCACGTATCGAGCAGAAGCAACGCCACGTGTTTGGAGGTAACGTAGAGTTACTCCTGCTGGTGAAGGGGCCAGATGCTGCCATTTCTGATAGCGCTACCGGTAGCGCTATCAGCAACTATAAAGCAATGAAGTTTTCTTGTCAATTAGATATAATAAAAGTACCAGTCATGAGAGCTGTCGTCTGCTATCGTAGTGCGCATCAAATATCGGTAGCGCTACCGAAACCGAAGGCGCTGAACGCGCGGCTGGTACTAAGCAACAAAAAATCAGGTGCTTTCGGCCCAATCAACAGTGGACTTTGCGCGTTTATCATGGAGGCGACTTTTCAGTTCCAAGCTCTTTCCCTTATTTTGAGAAGCTCAGATTATCCGCGACCTATGAAGGGCATCCC
>DATBGS010000137.1:0-59675 GCA_036557885.1 Ktedonobacterales bacterium | reverse complement strand
TCAGCAGGAGGTGGCGACGCGGGCGCAGCGGATGCTTTGGACCAAAATTGTACTGGTGGAGTTGTGGGTCGTGGACGAACAAAACCCCGGCTTCAGGTGAGGAGGCCGCAGCGGGTTGTACTTGCTGGTCAGGCTGGTGATCGGTCATCTGAGCGCTCCTCTGGGGTGCCTGGTCGCTCGACCTCAACCCCTCCAGCCTGGAGTCTTTGCACCAGTGGCCCTGGGTCAATCGTGCCCACGCGCAACGTCACCGGCCAGCGCCCTTCGGTATCGATTGGTTCGGTCAGCAAGCCTGCCAGATGAATATCGAGGTGCCCAAGCAGCAGCAAGATTCGGCCAAGCTCGATTGGGTCGCTGTCTGGCAGCAGAAGCCGGAGACGGGTGCTAGGCCCCTGCGCCCCCAACAGCCGGACCAGTGCATGGAATAGATCACTTTCCGTAATAATCCCAACGAGTCGGCCCTGCTCCTCATCATTCACGACGGGCAGGCATCCGATGGCGTTCTCCGCTACCAAGTTGGCGGCGTACTCCACTGGGGTATCTGGACTCACGGTGATGACGGGCTGGTGCATCACTTCACTCACCTGGCGCTCGCTCAACTGCTCCAGGGGAACGGCACCCACTCTGCCGCCGGGCAGATCCCGGTCAGAGAGGATGCCAATGACAGCGACGGGTAGTTTCGGAGGCGGATAAACAAACCGGGGAGGCTGCGCCTCTTTCTGTTGGGGGAGCCGTTGCACCACAGGCACATGTCGAAAGCGGCCCTGCTGCATGAGCGATGCGGCGTGTGCGAGCGTTTCTTCTCCTTGGACGGTGACGACATTCTGGACCATGATATTCCTGACGAGCATAGGACGCCTCGCTTCCAATCCTTCTCCTGGGCTTCATTCCTCGCCGGAGAGGGTTTTCCCGCTATGAAGAAAGGTCATCAAGACCTCAACGGCCTCTCAGGGATACTGTAATCAGCGCTGGTTGATAGGGAGGTATCCACCCGTAACAGAAACATAACCTGTTTTTCCAGCCACGCACCGTCCAGGTGCCTGAAACAAAAGGGACTCATTTGTCAGAGCCTGCATCTGGTTTGAAGGCTTTGATGTGCTGGTATCGCTGCAAATTTTTCAGCAGGCTATCCACCTCTTCTTCACTGCCATCTCCTGGAACGGCTCGCAGCCTCCAGCGCATTGATACGCCAGAAGCAGTGCCAGGAGTAGCAAGTGGGCGGAGCTATCTAACCCAGTGGAGGACGCAAATCTCAACTTGCTCAACGTCGAGCGCTACCAAGAAGTGCTTCTTTACCTGCTGACAACACCGTTTAACGCCTTTGGCAATGCAAGCACGCTATCCTACTTACAAAGGGAGGTTGCCCTCGCGCCTCGCTTGAGGCATGAGAGAGCCAGCAAGAGAACATTCTGATGCCGACTAAAAAAGAAAGGAACCAGCCCCACTATGCAACAGCCAATTTCAGCCACCTTCACCACCAGTCGCCCCAGGAGGCTCTGGAAGCGTGCTCTGCTCACGCTCGGCACACTCTGGTTTGCCTTCTTTATAGTGGCTTGTGGCACGACCTCCGTCACGCCCAAGGTAACGGCCACCACAGCACCGACGGCCACCAGTACACCCGGCAGCCAAACCTTCAAGGTCTTCTTCACACATCACCCTGAAAGTGACAACGATCCCACAGTGGTATTTGCGGTAGAGCGCCTATCTCCTGTTGGGAAAGATCAACCGTTCTATGCTCTGGTAGAGTTGTTCAAAGGGCCAACCGCGGATGAACGCACCACTGGCTACTATTCTCCCTTTGATGCCCAGATGGGCCTGATCTCCTATTGTAGCGGAGATTTCAAAGACTTCACCCTGGCTATGGATCAGCGTGGGACGATACCCGAACCAGGCACTGCAACCGTCACCTTTTGCCGCACGGTGACGATTCCTGGGGAATTAGCTGGAGGACGCATGCAAGCGGTCGTGAATGCCACGCTGCTCCAGTTCTCAGAGGTCAAAAAGGTGGTGCTCCTCACCCATGAAGGCGAGTGCTTCAATGATCTGCGCGGCGACAATCAGTGCTTAAGCCGGTAGTTCATTTGAGACAGGCACGACCCGGCGAAACAGGTCTTTGGGCTGTCTTGCCAGGTCGTGCGTCTGGTCACCTTGTCGCCTTGACAGAGATTTTGCCGCGAGTTGGTGGACGCCGTAGTGTCACTGAATCTCTTGAGCTGCCAAATTCATCTCTCGCGCCACCTCGGAACCCGTCCAGGGAACTTTTCATCGCCCAGCTGGTGGCAAACCTCTTTCAGCCGCGCATCTGCGCCCTGCCATTCCAGGTCGGCGAGCGTTTCCTGGAGTGGCACATCCTCGCGCAGTGTAGCCAGTTTGCGGAAAAGCAGCGCCTTAGCCCAGTGCTGCGTCAGGCTCTCAGCCAGCCGCGCCGCGCGGCTGGCCGAGAGCCCCCAGGTGTGCGGATCGGCGGGGATTGCCTCGAGGTGCTCGTATTTGGTCAGTACAACCGCCGCCGATTTTTCACCCCAGCCCGGGATGCCGGGGAAGCCGTCAGCCGCATCGCCCACCAGCCCCAGCCAATCAGGGATCGACTGCGGGCGCACGCCAAATTTCTTCACCACGCCCGCCTCATCGAGGAGCATATCGCGGCGGCGGTCCCAGCCAACGATGCGGCTTCCAGAGACCAGCTGGGCCAGGTCCTTATCCGGCGAGCAGATCACGATTTGTTCTACTCCAGCTTCGTTCTTGAAGCGGGCGGTTGCGCTGGACAGGGCATCGTCGGCCTCGAACTCTGCCATCGGCCAGACCACCAGCCCAAGCGCGGAAACGGCCTCTTCGGCCAGCGGAAACTGGGCTATCAGGTTGGGGTCAACGCCCGCGCCGGTCTTGTAGCCGGGGTACAGGTCGTTACGGAAAGACTCGATCACGTGATCGAACGCGCAGGCCACGTGGGTGATGCCTGGCGTAGTCAACAGCATCAGCAGGCTGCGTAAAAGGCCCAGCGTTGCGCCGACCTCGCGCCCATCTGGTGCCTTGCGCGACGGCGCGCCGAAGTGGCTGCGAAACAGCTCGTAGGTCCCATCCACCAGGTAGATCTTCATAGGATAACTGGTGCTCCTTCTGTCATTTCAGACGTGTCCAGTCTCTGCTCAAATAGACCTCACCAGAGGGCGAGTGAAAGAATATCCTCCAATTGTTCGGGCTGGCCTTGGGACTTGGGCATCCTCGGTTTGGAAACAGGGAGATGGAAAGCGAGGAAGAGGTACTTCTTGTAGTCGTTTCATGCAGGGTGCTCCATACGCAAGGCCCGCTCTCCGCGTGCGCTCGTTGGGGGCTTGTATGCGGAGCCGGGGAAGTTGGATTCGCTGTCGCCACTGCGATGGATTCCTTTGGCGGAATTGCTACTTTCTCCCAAGGAGATTTTAGCACCAAAACATCTGCATGTGAACCCGCCGTCTCCGACTTTCAGGGTGCCATGCGCTGAGTGGTCGCGAATTGTGCAGCGTGTGGCACAAGGCGAATCCCTGCGGCAAGTGGCAAGAAGCTACCGCGTCTCCTATGAGGCCATTCGGCGCATTCTGGCGGCAGCACAGAGAAGCCTTGTACAAGAGCAAGCGGTGTGCTGGCTTGGATATTCACAAAGGAATCGTGGTGGCTTGTGTCCTGCTCATGTCTCCTGTGGGAATCCTCCACAGGGCCTCAACCCACTTCCACGTCTGTGCACCTGAAATGAGAGAGACGGAGTTTCGTGCCACCTCTGAGTGGCCTCTCAAGCGTGAAACCCCGGTGCTCCTCCAGCGGGACGCTGTGCTGTGCCGCCCTGACGAAAGCCCACCGCTTTATGTGACCTCGAATGCCGGTATAGATTGTGCAGCCAGTTGATGCGTTGCCTCTTCTTGGAGGTGAGGCTGTTTCCTCGAGTGCAGCGAGCGTGGATGACTTCTCGAGCAGGCTGGACTGAAACGCTCACCACGCGCCAGCCAACTCTCCAGCCCAACCACAGGTCCCGTTCTTAGGGCACCCCAACCCGAGCACGTCGAGGCTTTGGTATGCTGGACCGTGCGGTGGTCACCCGTGTGGTCGCTCGTCACCGGGAGGACGGTCCCCTGGAGCTTCGGCCACCAGGGCCGAGGGAGAACACGTGCCAAATCAAGAAAGGAGTACCCTGATGTACGCAACCGTCCGTCGTTATGAGGGTGTGACTGATCCGTGTGAGACAGCGCGGCAGGTGAATGAGGGCTTTGTGCCGCTCATCAGGCAGGTTCCTGGGTTTGTAGATTTCTACCTGGTTGATGCCGGCGGCAACGTGGTGGTGTCCACCAGTATTTTCGAAACCCAAGCGGGCGCTGAGGAATCCAACCATCGAGCGGCGGATTATATCCGCCAGAAGATGGCCCGCTTGCTCCCAAACCCGCCGCAGATCAGCGCCGGGGAAGTGGTTGCCCACCAGGCCAGGTAGGCCGCCAGATCCACGCGCTCGCGGGCCAGAGGCTTTGGGCGGGCCTCAGCCCGTAGAGTGCGTAAATTCCATCCATTTCTTTTTCTTCTGCCCTTTTGATCAAGAGTGTTGAATTTTCGCACATCACGGGGCATCAACACGCGACCAGATAGACTGTTATGCAAGCAGGCACTTGTGTGAGAGCTTCTCTCACCTTGTGCTTGTGCTGTATATGCTACTATTTCTCCCCAGCTTTTGCTCACTCTGCTGCTTTGATTCCTCCTGCCTCTCCTCCTGAGCAGGCCGAACACGTGCCGCCCCTTGAGCAGAAAACGCGTTGCTACCATGCAAAGAAGGCGGTATGGAGGGTGGCAATGCGAGGAAATGCTCATCACCAAGTTTGACGCTAGGCAAAATCTCTTTCAAATTCGGAGGTTCTTCCGATGCTGGAAAAAGCTTCACTCACTAGACTTATGATAACCGGTCCACAAGACCTCATCGAAAGCCAGGATAGAATGAACCTGGCAATATAATCCTGGCTTCCTTTTGGGAGCGAGCAAAGGAGGGAGTTACCGTGGGATACACTGGCTCAGCACTCTTATTTCCCCAGGCTCCCATTGAAGAGCAAACTCCCTTCTTCCCTGGAAGATGTATTGACTGCGGGCTGAGATGGCCCTGCGCTTGTTCGCGGCACGGCGCTCTCGTTGGCAGAGAAAGAGTAAACACGTATGTCTCTCAGATATGGCCTCTTCCTTTCTCAAGGCTTTGTCCTGGAACTGGCTGGCATCAAGGATCCGGTGGAAGCGTATGAAACGCTGACCCACTGGGCACAAACAGCGGACCAGTCTGGCTATGATTCGATCTGGATCCCGGATCATTTTCTGACCGCTCCTCCTTCACAAGCAATGACCTTTGAGTGCTGGACCCTGGCAGCAGCTCTGGCGCGTGATACGAAGCGGGTGCGCATCGGCCAACTGGTGACAGCCAATGGCTATCGCCACCCGGCGTTACAAGCGAAAATGGCTTCGACCCTCGATGTCCTCTCGCATGGGCGATTCACCTTTGGTATCGGAGCAGGCTGGTATCAGCCCGATTATCGCGCCTATGGCTACGCATTTTCTGCTGGCCCCGAACGTCTGCGCCAGTTACAAGAAGCGGTACAGGTGATTCTGGCTCTGTGGACGGAGCCAGAAGCCACCTTTGAAGGAAGGTATTATCAGATCCATGGCGCGATCAATCAGCCCAAAGGAGTGCAGCAACCACGCATTCCTCTGCTGATCGCCGGAAGCGGTGAGCAGGTGACGCTCAAGCTGGTGGCACGCTATGGTGATGTCTGTAATGTGGTCGCCGATCCGGTGACACTTGAGCGCAAGTTCGCGGTGCTCAAACAGCATTGCCAGAACGTTGGACGAGACTACGAGAGCATTCATCGTACAGCTCTCACGCTCTGTATCATTAGTGAAACCGATGAGCAGGCCAGGGCGCTGATCCCAAGATGGGCGGGTGGCCTTTTCCCCGGAGATGTCGGGTCTTATGGCCTCATTGGTACCCTTGAAACCATCCACCAGCGCCTGGCTGCCTATGAGGTGGCCGGTGTCCAGGAACTCGTGATCCATTTCTCTGATTACTCTGATGAAACCCATCTGGATGCCGTTCGTCTTTTCGCTCAAACATTCATGGCATGAACACGATCAGAGCGATCAACTGGATACCCAGAAAAGCTGCAACAGGCGCTCCACCAGTGAAATAGCTGGTGCTTCACTGGGGGCAAGGGCAGCGAGTGCGAGGATTCTAACCACCTTGATCACCTGGAAAGAGGGAGCAAGGATTTCCGCCCCGTACGGTCTGCTCGCGCAGGCTTACTCTGCTGGTTCGATCCCGTTGCGCCGCTCCAGCGGCGGTGGTGCGGACACCCTGATTTCTGGCACCGGCCCATTCCAGCGCTCGATCTCGACCAGCACATGTTGGCCGGTGCAGCCCTGGGCCAGGCTAGACGTGCCCTGGTCCATCGTCAACACGTTGGGGTTTCCATGCACACACATCGCCTCCACGTCAGCCGGGTCGAGCGGGTCGTACCAGGCGCCCGTCGAGAGTTGCGCCACCCTGGGCCGCACCGCCTCGCTCAACACCGCCCCAGCAAGACAACTGCCGCGATCATTGAACACACGAACAACATCTCCCTCGGCAATCCCGCGTGCCGCCGCATCCGTCGGATGGAGACGAATCGGCTCTCTGCCCTGGACTTTGGACGCCTGACTCGTGGCGCCAACGTCAAGCTGGCTGTGCAGGCGCGTGCTGGGATTATTGGCAATCAGCAAAATTGGGAACTGCTCGGCCCGCGCGCCCCTGGTCCATTCACGCGGCTCTAGCCAGGTGGCATGGCCGGGACAGTCAGCATAGCCGAAGCGGTGGATGGTTTCCGAGAAGAGTTCGATGCGCCCACTGGGCGTGGGCAGCGGCGCGTGCTCTGGGTCGGCACGGAAGGCAGAGAAGAGCACCTCGTGCTCGTCGCTCCACTCTTGTTCCAGAGAGCCTTCTTCCCAAAAGTCCTCAAAGGTGGGCACGTCCACCCCGTGTTCGCTCGCGGTGGTGCGCCAGGTATCGTACATCTGACGCAGCCAGTCCATCTCGCTACGCCCCTCGGTGAATTGGTCCTCAAAGCCAAGTTTGGCGGAGAGGTTCGCGAAGATGTCAAAATCACTGCGCGCCTGCGCAAATGGCGCGACCGCCTGACGCATCGCCGCCAGTGTACTGTCGTTTTCATTCCAGCCGATGTCATTGCGTTCCAGGGTCATCGTACACGGCAGCACAATGTCCGCGTGGCGGGCCATAGCGGTCCAGAACGGATCGTGGATGACGATCGTATCGGGGCGCTCAAAGGCGCTCCGCAAGCGCGCTAGATGCTGGTGATGGTGGAAGGGATTGCCCCCGCACCAGTAGACCAGCCGAATATCAGGATAGGTGAGGCGTTGACCATCATAGTCAAAGGCTTCGCCTGGGTGCAGGAGCATATCTGCAATGCGCGCCACCGGAATGAACGACTTGACCCCATTGTTCCCCTGGGGCAGGCTGGGAAATTTGAAACGCAGCGGCGCGGAGCCGACCATCGAGGTAGACGAGTAGCCAAAGCCGAATCCACCACTGGGCAGACCAATCTGGCCCAGCATGGCCGCCAGGGTGGCCCCCATCCAGGGGGCCTGTTCGCCAAATTCCGTGCGCTGCAAGGACCAACTCATCGTGATGAAAGTCTTGTGAGCGGCCATGCGTCGTGCCAGGCTGCGTATGGCTTCCGCAGGAACCTCGGAGAGGGACTCGGCCCATTCCGGCGTCTTGGGCTGGCCGTCGTCCTGGCCCAACACATAGCGCTCGACGCGCTCGAAGCCCACGCAGTAGCGATCAAGAAAAGCGGTGTCGTGCAGGCGCTCCGTAATCAGGGTATGCGCCAATGCCAACATCACGGCCACATCGGTCCCTGGGAGGAGCGGATGCCACTCTGCCTGCACCAGGTCCGGCAGATCATCGCGCAGCGGGCTGAAGAGCACAAACTGCACGCCGCGTTCTCTGGCCCGGCGCAGATAGTCCGGCACCCGGTGGCGGCCAATGCCGCCAGGCTTGACGGCGGTATTCTTGAGTGGCAGCCCACCGAAGCAGACGAGCAGTTCTGTCTGTTCGACAATCGTAGGCCAGGCGGTCGCGCGCAGCAGCATATTCCAGTAACTGCCGAAGACGTGCGGAAAAATCACCTCGGCGGCGCCCACGCTGTAGCTGTGCACAGAGTAGGTGTAGCCGCCCAGCCCATTAAGGAAGCGATGGATCTGACTCTGCGCATGGTGAAAGCGCCCGGCGCTGGCCCACCCATAGGAGCCACCATAGATTGCCTGCGACCCGTGCTGCTCGATGACGCGCCGAAGTTCAGCGGCAAGCAAGTCCGTCGCGGTTTCCCAGCTTACCGGCACAAAAGGTTCCTTGCCTCGCTTGGTGCTTGGCCCAGCCCCGTGATCGAGCCACCCGGCCCGTATCATCGGCTGGCTAATGCGCGTCGGATGCCGGACGCTGCCCGGAATGTTGGCTAAAATTTCGGAAGGATGGGCGTCGTAGGGGTAGGGATGAACGAACACCACCTGACCATCTTCGACTTCGGCCTCAAAGACGCCCCAATGCGAGCTGTGGGGATGGACGGCGCGAGCACTCATGAATTTACCTCCTCTCACTCTGAGACAGCCGTTGGTGTTCACTTTGCCACGATGAACCCGGAGTCAGCCAGGAGGCACCCTGGCCCCGCCCCTGGCGGCAAACCGTTTCTGTGGGGATGCCCAGGAGGACGACCTCGGTGCCTGGAGCCTGCCACAGGTCTTGGGGGCTTTGGAGCGTGTCCCTAACCGGGGATGTGCCACCCGATCAGACTTCCCTCCAGAAGACGCCGCATCTACTCTGAGCGAGTCTATCACAGCAAGAGTGTGGCCCGCAATAGTCTGGGGTGGCTGTTCCTGGTCACCTCGCTGGGGACGATAGCCCTGTGCTGGCTACTTTATATATCGGACACAAATAACTGTTCAATTGTGCTCGATACCCCTTAATTTCGTTCGGATGAAGAAAGTAGCCAGCATAGATCAACGCCGCTCGCCAGATTCGGCGCTTTGCCTCTTATACCGAGGAGGCGTTGGCCTGGGTGAGGTGATCTGGGCGGCGAGCTTCTGCGAAGTCCTGAGGTGTTTCACAGCAGGCCGCGCTCGCGGGCATACATGACGGCCTGGGTGCGATCACGCAGTCCTAAGCGGCTGAACATGTTTGAGATATGGTTTTTCACGGTCCCCTCGCTAATTACCAGGCGCTCGGCAATTTCGCGGTTCGTTGCGCCTGTGGCGATCAGGCGCAGCACCTCGATCTCGCGGTTGGTCAGTTCGGCGCTGTGGGCCGCGCCGGATGGCCTGGACGCAGGCTCTCCAGAGCCAGGAGCAGGCGTTGGCGGGCTTGCGGCCTGACGCTCTGAGGCGTTTAAGGCGCTAATGACTTTGCCAACAATGGAGGGATCAAGCAGGTAGATGCCTTGCGCGGCAGCCTGAACGGCTTTTGCCAGGTCTGAGGCGGGAAGATCTTTCAGCAAGTAGCCCTGCGCCCCAGCCTGTAATGCCTCGCGGACGTAATCGTCATCGTCAAAGGTGGTGAGCACGAGGATATGGCAGGTGGGAACCTGCTGGCGTATGTGCCGCGTGGCGGTCACTCCATCCATGATAGGCATACGCACGTCCATTAAGATGACATCGGGTTGACGGGCGAGGGCGTGTTCGAGCGCTTCTTGCCCGTTGGTGGCGGTGCCAATGACTTCGATGCCATTCTGGATCTGGAGCAGCGAGACAATGCCATCGCGCACTAATTGCTGGTCGTCGACCACCAATACCCGCACGGGGGACGCCGGTCTTTCAGTCACTGTGCCCCTCCTTTGCGAGGCTCGGAGCAATCGGCTGGACCCTGGGGACCGAGGCCCTCAGGGTGGTGCCCTGGCCGGGGTGGCTTTCCACGCGCAGGTGTCCGCCGACCAACTCCAGCCGTTCCCGCATGCCGGGCAACCCATAGCCATCTGCGCCTGCTGCCGCCCGTAGTCTGATGGTGGTGTCCTCAAAGCCACAGCCGTTGTCCTGAATGTGCAGGCGGGCTTCTTGCTCATCAAAGTGGAGGTCAATCTGTACCTGTGCCGCTTGGGCATGCTTTTGGATATTGGTGAAGCCCTCCTGGGCCACACGGTAGAGGGTCAGGCGCACTGGCTGGGAAAAGGCAGCTTCGTCGCCCTCTGCCGAGTATTCAACCATGAGGTGGCCGGTGCGCAACTGCTGGACCAGCAAAGCGATGCTTTCGGTGCAGGAAAAATCCGGTGGTATGAGCCGGAGTGCGCGCACTGAACTCCGCACCTCGCCCAGCGCCGCTTTCGCTACCTGTTTTGCGGCACTGACGGCCTGGATGGCTTCCTGGGGCTGTTGTTCAAAGTAGACCAGCGCTTTTTCCAACTGCACTGTTATGGCGATCAGGGCGTGGCCCAGGCTATCGTGGATATCGCGCGCAATACGAGTACGTTCTTTGATGGTCGCCAGCTCGGCAACCTGTTCGGCGTAGAGGCTGAGCTGCTGATGTGAGCGGGCCAGCTCTTTCAGCAACTGCTCAGTATGTGCACGGCTCGCCTGCTCCTGGGAGACGACGCGGGCCATGGTCAGCAAAAAGACCAGGGCCAGGCAAAAGATGATGGTCAGGAAGATTTGCAGCGGGTTGTTGTACCAGGGGGGCACAGTGAGCGTGGTGGTGCCGAGAGAGAACGTTTCAGGATGGAGGGAATACAGCGTTTCTTGGCCGACGTAGAGCGCACCGGCCAGGAGGGTGATCCAGGTGCCGGTGCGGCTGCCAAAGTAGTGCGTGGCAAGATAGGGTGGGATCAGATACAAGATGACCGCGTAGTTAAAGGGCACGAAGTACAGCGGCTCCAGCAGGATGACCACTTCAATCAAGAGCATACGGGTCAGCAACAAGGCGATGGCGGGCTTTCTGGGGGTTTGCGTGCTATAGCGGGCATATTCCACGCGATCAATTGCCAGCAGGGTGAGCAGGATACCGGTGATGGTTGCCGTCAGTCCGAGCGCAACTGCTTGTGAGACACAGGGGCAGCGCATGCCTAGTTTCAAGCAAACCAGAAGAAGGATGCTCAGGTAGAGGGCGGACGATACCCAATCAAAAGGTTGAGGCGCGAGCCACCAGAATTTTTGAGGTCGGCGCTGACTCATGCGGCTGCCTCCTTTCCATGGGTGGTTGGATGGATCCGCGAGGCGGTTCTTTTCTTTTCAGAGCATACACGAAAGGGGCGCCCAAAACAATCGCTCTTTCGACACAGCAGATGAATCAATCGACATAGGAAGATCGGCCAGGGGGCGCCTGGGCAAGATAGTCGCTTCGGCTCCCGAAGATAGCGCTTTGCGCACTCTCTCCCCCTGCGTGTTTGCGGCTATGCTTGCACTAGATGAAGTGCTGGGCTTTGCCCAGGAACAAAGGAGGATACCCCCTATGTCGAAGCGGATTTTGGCGGTGGCGCGGGCCACCATGCTGGCCTTTCTGATCCTGGTATGCGCTCAGGGCATCTGGGGCGTGCTGAATACCGGCAATCTGATGCTCAGCCCGGCGATTCCGTGGTCCGTCCCGATGATGGCGGTGGTGTTGTGGCTGATCTGGCAGTATCTCAGCGGCAAGGGATGGCCGAGCAGCACTGCCCAGGCGCGGCGCCAATTGTTGCGCGCGAAGCCAGTATCCAGGCAAGTGTTGGCCTGGACCATGCTGACCGGCGTGCTCTCCACGGTCGCACTGGCCGGGTATTGGATCGTGATGTTTAGCCTCTTTAAGATGGCGCCAAATACCGCCCTGCCAGATTTCTCGCGCTACCCGCTGTTGACCAGCGCACTGACGATCGTGATGATCGCGCTGGTTTCGCCGGTCTCAGAGGAGGCCGCTTTTCGAGGCTATTGCCAGAGCATTCTGGAACGGACGTTTCGCGGTCCGGCAGCCCCTGTCTTGCTCTCGGCGCTGCTGTTTGCGCTTGCGCACCTGACGCAAGGGTTCTTTTTGCCCAAGCTATTTGTGTACTTTTTGGCGGGAGTGGCGATTGGTGCGGGGGCCTACATCACCAAGTCGATCCTACCCGGTATTCCGGCCCATATGATCACCGACCTGACCTTCCTGATCTTTGTCTGGCCCTATGACGCCGGGCGGCGGGTGATTTGGGAAACGGGGGCCGATGGCTGGTTCTGGCTGCATGTAGCACAGGCCCTGCTCTTCACGGTGCTGACGCTGCTGGCCTTCCGTCAGTTGGCGCGCGTTGCCAAAGGGGCGGCGGCCCCTGGGCAGGTGAAACCGCTTCTCGCGGCGGCCATTGGGGAAGCGAAGCTTCCCCAATGGCCGCCGCAAAGTCCGTCTTTGCGGACGAGGACGAGCGTTGGTGGTGGCAGGGAGCCGGCCTGCGCCGACCTGGTGGCTGGAGGCCCCTCTAGCGGTACGCAGCTGAAATCGGTATAGTGGCAAGCGTTGTTCCCATAGCGCCAGCGTCTCGTCGGCCCCACCTCTGGTCGGCGAGACGCTGGCGCTACACATACGTACTCCTGGTCTGCGCTTTTCACTTGGGCATCACGAGAGGCACTTACCAGGCAGAGCTACATCCCCTCACCACACTCAGATGCCCTGGCAAACCTGCTTGTTCGCCGCCGGATCTGGGAAGTAGCCACCACAGTACCCGCCTTTTCTGGTAATTCGCACCAATCTTCGAACACTTTTTGCATATATCTTCGAACAGAGGGGCTTTCGCGCCAAGAAACACGTTCGAAGATTGGTGCGAATTATCAGGAATCTGGACAGTTTAATCCACGATGGCGCAGCATCTGCTTCATTTCGTAAGGATATCCTTCAATCACCCGCGCCCCAGGCAGGGTGCTCTTGTGGAAGCTCTCAACGAGCCAGTTCTGATTGATGAACACCTCCCGCTCGTTGCCCAGGACTTGTTGAATCCAGGTTTCCAGTACCTGCTCGAATGCCTCTTTCTCCAGGCTTTTCAAGGCGGTATGCAATGTTGAGAGTGCAGGGGTGCTGGCTCCCTTAAAACCAAGCGATTGCACAACCTCCGGCGGCTGGCTGCGTCCCCAGCGGGCCACGCCACGCAGCGTCTTCGCGTCAGAGAGGAGCGCTGCCGTGAGCAGCATTAGCACCGCAGGCAAGGGGTGTCGCTGCCCCTGGGCCGAGCGCCGATCCGGTACGCCAGCAAAAGCTGTCACCAGGGAGGATTCCTGGGTCGGAGCGGGTTCTGTGCATCTATTCGCGTCGCTATCGAGAACCGAACGCACCTGCTCCTGATGCTCGCTGCTATTGAGAACCGAACGCACCTGTTCCACACGCTCACTGCTGTCGAGAACCGAACATACTGATGGGGAGCAGGTGGCGTGTTCTCCTCCATCAGCATCTTTGCGAACCTGAAGGGTGCTGGGGTGGTCTGGACCTAGAGAGCGTTCATAAATCGCCAGAGCTTGCTGGGAGAGCATGAGCGCCTCAGCCTCTTTGCCCTGGGCGCGATAGATGGTCGCCAGAGTAGCCAGACTGATCGCAGTCAAAGGATGGTCAGCGCCAAGTTGTGTTCTTCTCAGGCGCAGCGCCCGTTCCCCATTTACCTCAGCCTGCTCGTATTCCTCGGTGGCACAGTAGAGCAAGGCTAACTGATTGAGAGGGAAAGCCAACATGGGATGATTGGGCCCCAGAAGCCGCTCGTCAACCGCCAGCGCCCGCGTGTACAAGGGCAACGCCTCGGCAAAGCGCTCTTGCACCCGGTAGACCGTCGCCAGATTATGCAGGCAAAGAGCCGTCTCAGGGTGATCCGGCCCAAGCTGCTGCTCGCTTATCTCCAGGGCCCGCAATAACATCGTCAATGCCTTGTTGTAGTGAGCTTGCTTGTAGTAAGCAAGTGCCAGATTGTTGAGTGAGCGCGCCGTCAGTGGGTGCTCTGGCCCCAGAAGCTGCTCGCGCAGCGTCAACACCTGCTGAAATATTGGTGCTGCCTGCTCTACATTCCCCCGATCAAGCGCAACATGCGCCAGGTTGTCGAGCGTTTCAGCGGTCTGGGGATGGGTTGGTCCCAACTGCCGCTCAAAAATGTCTAAGGCGCGCCTGCATAACACCTCAGCCTCGGCATATCTGCCTTGCTCATTCCGGAAGGTTGCCAGGCTGTTCAAGGCGGCGGCAGTCTCTGGATGCTCTGGTCCTCGTTGCTGCTCCACGAGGGCAAGCGCCCGTTGTCCAAACTGCGCGGCCAGGGTATAGTTCCCCTGGAGCCAATACAGTTCAGCCAACTCGCCCAGCGTTTTAGCTATCTGGGGATGGTTCGGCCCCAGGTGCTGCTCGCCCAGCGAGAGCGCGCGGTGCAACAGCGCTGCCGCCTGATCGTAGCGCGCCTGATGCCTCCTGAGCATCCCAAGCTGTACCAGCAACGGCACCATTGCCGCCTGCTCCGCCCCGTATTGGGCTTCCGCGAGAGTCACTGCCTGTACCAACAGCGACTCAGCCTCCCGATAGCGCCCACGCGCGAGCAAATAGCTGCCCGTCTTGTAGAGGAGTTCGATGGTTTCTGGAGGCGCGTTTCCCCTGCGCTCAAGCAAGGCCAGGCATGCCAGAGCATGGGGCAGGCAGCGCTCAGCCTGTGCCCAGGTAGCAAACTCGACGGGAGGGAACGCGGCATTGACCGCCCGGATTGCCCGCTCGCTCCACAGGCGCGTCGTGGCGGGGTCCATCTGATCGCGCAGCACCATCTGAACCAGGCGATGGAGCGCGAGGGTATGGGTTTCTGGATAGCGCGTCACCAGCGAAAAGCGGCGCAGTGCCGCCAGAAGGAGATCAAACTCCAGGGAGTCGCTTACTACAGGGGAGAGTACCGGCCCCAGGTGAGGCGCGCCTATGCTCAACAGTTCTTCCGGGATCGCCTCGGAATGGAGGAAGGAGCAGAGCCACAACAGGTCTTTCGCTGCTCGATGGACCTGCTGGACTTGCTCCACCGCCAGCAGCAGGGTAGCCGCCACTGAAGTAGGGTGTGCTCCCGCAGCAGCGCCTCGTCGCGCCAGAAGCGGTACGCGGTTCTGCGCGTAGCGCTGGAGATAATCCGCGATACTACAGCCCGTTTCCTCCAGATACGCTCCAGCTTGATCAAGAGCTAAGGGCAGGCCATCGAGGGCTGTTACCAGATCTGTCGCCAGCGCTCTGTCGGCGGGCGTGGCCTGAACAAGAATCGGGTGGCGATCCTGGGTGGGCAGGACACGCAGGTGTTTGGCGCGACGCAGCAGCAGGGCGGCCCCCTCCTCGCGGCTCATAGGTGGCACTTCCAGCACCTCAGCCAGAGTCGAGAGCGCCTGGCTGTGGGTGGTGAGTAAGATCGCCCCCTGGCGCGTGGACGGGAGCACCGATTGAAGCAGATCAACATCTTCCACGTTATCGCCAATCAACAACCACCCGCGATGAGTGTTGAGCCAGTGCTGGACAGTCAGGACGACCATCCGTTGCTCGGCGTCCTGCCACTCTCGAAGGGTAAGCGCCTCAGCGATCCGTTGCAGGCTCGCCAGCAGGGTGTCTGGCGTCTCTGCCGCCAGCCAGAAGACGGCGCTGTAGTCCAGCGCGTGCCGATACGCATATTCAAGGGCCAGTTGGGTTTTGCCGAGGCCCCCCAACCCTGAGAGGGCGTAAGACCGGGGGAGTACACCCGACTGTTTGGGAGAGAGGAGCGCGTGCAGTCGCTCCAGAAGGTCTTCGCGTCCGGTAAAGAACGGATTGCGTGGATAGGGGACGGTCCAGTGCGGCGAAAGCCCCGTCAAACTCGCTTCCAAGAGCTGGCGGGTGTCCATCTCCCCAAGTCGTAAGTGCTGAGCCAGCTCCAGAACCAGGCCCCGTGTTGTGGGCAAATAATCACCACGTTCCCAGGCTCCGAGCGTATTAAGGTGCACCCCCACACGCGCAGCGAGTTGGCCCTGGGTGAACCGCTGCCGTCGTCGAGCGGTTTTGAGCATATCCCCAAAGGAGGTGGCGCGCAGGTCAATCATGGCGAAAGATCCTTCCGAAAGTACCAGCGGCTGAAAAACACAGCAGCGTTGTGTGGACCCTATTCTAGCATTTACCCAAGGAGGCAGCAACTTGTCAGCATGCCCCCTTTCGTGCTCTCGAAAGTCTGAAGTGTTAGGAAGGAGCTTCTCGCATGCCTCGTTCTCGTCGTACGCTCACCTTCACGCTTGAACTGGTCGTCGTGCTCGTCATGCTGACCGGCAGCGTGCTGGTCGGCCCACCCCTGGTCGCCGCGACACGAGCACGCCCCGTCGGCTCGTCCGGCGGGCCGCAGGTCAGTGGCAATCGTTTTATCCCTGATCTCGCTGCCCAGCAGTATCCTGCTGGTACCTGGTACGCGCCGCAAGGGAGCGCAAGCACTCACTTCTATGGCCCAGCGTCTTCCGCGGCGCCGCTTCTTCCCGTAGGGAGGAGTCCTGGTGAGCAGCCTGATCTGCGCACCGCCGCCTCGGAAACGTTCCTCAACGCAGATGGCACCTGGACGCTCAAGAGCTACCCGTTTCCCATCCACTACCAGGATGCCCAGGGGAATTGGCAAACTATAGACAATACCCTGGCAAGCGATACATCGGTAGCTGGCTATGGCTACAGCAATCGCGCGAATGCCTGGCAGGTCCACTTTGCTCCAGCGGCTGGCGGACCAAATCTCGTCTACGCCCAGTTCCCCAGCGTGACAGTTCAGGAAACGTTGGATGGAGCCGCCACTGTTCCGGTTAAACTGAACAAAAATCAAGCGCTTTATGCAGGTATTTTTCCTGGGGTAGACCTCCAGTATCTGCTTGGCACGCTCAGCCTGGAGGAACTGCTGCTGCTGCATGATGCCTCAGGACCAGCCAGTTACACCTTTACCTATCATCTGCCTGGCGCCACCGCCCAGCAGGACGAGCTAGGCAACGTGCGCTTCCTGGATGCGAAGGGCCAGGTTCTCCTGACTATCGGGAATATCCTGATGTACGAGGCCGATGCCCAGGGGCAAATGACCCCCACCGGGGCGCTCTCCCAGGCCATAAAGCTCACCCTTTCAGGATCAGCCCCCGATTTCCATCTCACCCTCACACCCGATCAGGTGTGGCTCAAAGACGCGCACCGCCAGTTCCCGGTGGCGATTGACCCGACCTGGCGGGCAGGCGACCCACACACCAATACCACGAGCGGAAATATCTATGCTGATACGATTGATGAAAGCGGCCATCCCACGACCCTGTTCTATGATCTGAATGCGCTCCGTATTGGCAATGCCGATGTGGTAAGTGGCTTGGTGGGCAATGGCAAAAGCCGCGCCTATCTCAAGTTCCCGATCAATCCCGCGCCTGCTAAGGTGCGTGTGACCTCTGCTGATCTGGCAATCTATCAAAGCTCAGCCCGCACTGGTGGGGGCGTGACGATCAATGCCAGTATGATCACCAGCGCCTGGAATTCCACAACGCTCGATTGGAACAATCACCCCACCAGCGTCTGGGGGAATGTGACCAGCAAGACTGCGGCGAATATGTGGACCTGGGTGCACTTTAATGTGACCCAATACGCCTATCTCTGGTGGGAGGCGGGCTGGACACTCAATGGTATCCGGTTGCAATATGCCGATGAGAGCAAAGCGCAGGAGGCGTTCTTCTCGGACGACAACACCGATACCACCCATCGCCCAACACTCACGATCAACTATGTCCAGGATACGACCGCGCCAACCGGGTCGCTCCTCTTCAATGGAGGCGTATCCTCAACCAACCAAAGCACGGTGGCCCTCACGCCCGCGGGTTCTGACCCTGGGGCAAACAATGAGTGGAGCAGCAATTGGACCACGATCAATGGCGTGGGCACCAATGGGTATCCGGCAGCAGCTAACGGCGTCGATGCGACGCATACTCAATTAATTGCCGATACGTCAAGCTGCGGCGCGACACAGTGTTGGGCACAAACGTACTTTACCCATCCTGAGAATATCAACAACTGGCCGACCTTCACAGCGGCTTTCAAAACCAACGCAGTCCAAGATTTCCACTTTGGGGTGCTCAGTAACGATAATGCACTCACCCGCTTTACGTTGTGGGCACGATTGTCGAGCACCGCCTTCACAACCCTGGAATATTCCACCAGCGCGGGGGCGTATACCACAACGAGTATCAATGTGCCCATCAGCACCAACACCTGGTACTATGGACAGGTCGTCTTTCCACTCCCCAATGTGGGCGAAATCTACATCTGGCCGGTGGGACAGGCACGCCCGACGACGCCCAGTGTCGCCCTCGCGGGCTTGTATATGACCAACCCAGGTCTGAATTTCTTCGCGTATGGGGACAATGGGGCAAATCTGCACAGCTACAGCATCGCCAATGTCAACATGACCTCCAAGGCCAGCAGCGGCACGGGCTATGGGCTGTGGGGCATGAGCTTCTCTGGCGATGGCACCACCTATACCTGTCCGGCGCCAGCCAGCGGCACCTGGTGTGTCTATTCGACGCACGGCCCCTCCTGGACGCTCTCCTCCGGCGATGGCCGGAAAACGGTCTGGTTTAAGTATACGGATAATGCCGGGAACACCTTCTCCGGGTCATCCCAGATCATCTATGACACCACGCCACCCAGCGTGACGGGCATCTCCCCTGGGAACAACCACGAGGTACGCGGTGTCGTCACCGTCACCGTGACGGGCACCGATCCCGCTGCCTCGGATGGCAGTTTCTCTGGCGTGAGCAGCGCCGTGCTCTATGTGGATGGAGTGCAGGCAGGCACACCCGTCAGTGGCACTGCCACGCCAACCTTCCTGTGGGATACGACCAATCTCTCCCAAGGAGCGCATACCCTGACCGCCAAAGTGACCGACGCGGCGGGCAACACGGGGGTGATTGGGGGCAGCACGCAGGTCTTGGTTGCCAACACCGCGCTGATGTCCTATGAGATGTTTTCTAAGCGGACGCTGCCCGATGGGCAAACCAACGTCAGCGCCAATACTGCGACGGGAGATGCGCTGGTCAGCCACGTTGACCTGGACATCTCTGGGCGAGGCCCCGATCTTTCTATCACCCGCACCTGGCAGAGCCTGGGGATGCTCTCTGGCTCCTTTGGCTCTGGCTGGTCGAGCGAGTTCGATGAGCGGCTGACCGTCAATGCCGACACCTCAGTCACCTACCGAGATACTGCTGGTGGGGTGCACATCTTCTTGCCGAGTGGCAGCGGAGGCTATCTCACGCCTCTGGGACTGTATCTGACGTTGGTCAAGAATGGGGATGGAACCTTCACCATCGTAGCGAAGGACCAGGGCAAGACCAATTTCAGCACCACCGGCCTGCTGACGAGTGTGGTAGATCGCAACGGCAACGCGCTCACTTTTGCCTATACGAGTGGGAATCCCACCAGTGTGACCGATGCTGCCGGGCGCCAGCTCGTCCTCACCAGCACCAGCGGCCATATCACGCACATCGCCGCGCCTGGTGCGCGCACCTTTGACTACGCCTACGATGGCTCAGGCAACCTGACGGACTACACTGATCCTTCAGGCGTGGTCACCCATTACGACTACGATGGCAGCCATCGGCTAACCAAGATCACGCTCAACTATCAGTCGGGCGCGACGCCTGATTTCCAGACCAATGTTGCCACGACCCTGACCTACGATACCAATAATCACCTGGTCCAGTTAGTGGACCCGCTGGGCTACGACGCCGGGTTTAGCTACAGCGCCAATGGAGCAGCGCCTCAAACGACTGTCCAGCAGTTGCAGGGCATTTCGCCCGCCACCTATGCCACCACCGTCTATCAACTCAGCACGGATGGCATGGGGATGGTCACCAAGCTGACCAATCCGGTTGGCGGAAACACGCTCTATCAATACGATGCCAACGGCAACGTCACACAGGTGACGGACCCCGATGGGCATGTCGCTACCACCACCTACGATGCCAGCGGCAACATGCTTACCCATGTGATAGACCCAGGCAGCGGGCATCTGAACCTGACGGCAAGCGCCACCTATGACAGCGCCAACAACGTGCTGACTGCCACTGATCCGCGTGGCATTGTCACCCGGATGACCTATGACAGCCCCATCACCGGCAATGCGATTCAGGTGGTACAGAACTATGTGAGTGGGGGCGCACACAACAGCGATACCAATGTCACCACAACGGCCACCTATGACACCTATGGCGAGGTGCTCACCCTCACCGACCCGCTGGGCATCGTGACCAGGCTCACGTATGACAGCTACGGGAATGTGTTGACGACGACGGCCAACTTTGTGAGTGGTGGACCAACCAACGATCATACCAACGTCCAATCCAGTATCACCTACGACCTCCTGGGCGAGCCGCTGACGACCACCGACCCGCTGGGTATCGTGACCACCTACGGGTACGACCTCCTGGGCCATGTGATTCAGACAGTCGCCAATTACAAAGCCAGTGTGCAGCCTGACCAGCAAACCAACGTCCAGACCACGATCACCTATGACGCGCTGGGCAGATCGCTCACGGTGACCAACCCATTAGGGATTGTGACCAAAACGGTCTACGACGCCGATGGGCGGGTCGTGCAGATGATTGCCGACTACGTTTCAGGCGGCCCCAGCGACATCCAGACCAATGTGATTGTCGCGACGAACACCTATGACGCGGCGGGCAATGTACTCACCGCCAAGGATGCGAAGAACAACCTCGCTAACACCATCTACGATTTGGCGAGCCGCCCGGTGCAGGTGACGCAAAAGGACAGCGGTGGGACGGTCCTCAAGAATACCAGGACGGTCTATGATGTGGCTGGTTTCACCACCGAAACCGACCTCCTCGACAGCAACAACACTGTCTTGCGCAAGACCACCTACACCTATGATGGGGCGGGTCGTCTGGCGACTTCGACCGCGCCACCTGCCCTGCCCGGAGCCTCCGGGTCGGCGGGCAAATCAAACGTGACCACCTTCACCTATGATGCTGATGGCAACACGCTGGATGCCAAAACCACCAACGCGGCGGTCACGGGTATCGTCAGTGAGAGCCAGGCCACCTTTGATACGCTGAATCGTGTGCTGACCAAGACCGAGCAGGCGACCACCGCCTCAGCCCAAACCAGCACCTTCACCTATGATCTGGATGGGCGCGGTCTTAGCTTTAAAGACCCGGCGGGCACCATCTCCACTGCTCTCTATGATGCGCTGGGGCGGGTCACTACGCTGACGCAGCCTGATGGCAGCGTCCAGGCTCTGACCTATGACGCGGCGGGCCAGGTGATCTCGTCTGGCACCGGCGCGGGCACGACCTGGGATGCCTATGACGCGCTGGGGCGGGTGATCTCCGAGGAGCGCGATGACGCTGGCGGCACGATGCAAACCATCGTCACCACAGGCTATGACGCGAACGGCAACAAACTCACCGAACTGACCAACTTCCCCGGCGGGACCAGCACGGTCTATACCTGGACCTATGACAAGTTGGACCGTCCGGTGACGATGAGCGATGGCACGCGCACCTATACCTACGACATCAACGGCAATGTCACGGCCATGACAGCCAGCAATGCCCTCCAAGCTACGGCGAGCTATGATGGCCTGAACCGAATGACCCAATTGGTAGACAAGACCGGCGCCAGCGGCACCACGCTGCACAGCTATGGCTACACCTACGATGCCTTTGGCAACCGATCACAGATCACCGCAGATGGGACGAGCACGACCTATACCTATGACATCCTGACCGAGTTGACCAAGATACAGCAGGGCAGCACGACCACGAGTTTCACCTATGATGCTCAGGGCAACCGGGCCACGATGGTGACGAGCGCGGGGACGACGACCTATACCTACGACAGCGCGGGCGCGATGCTGACTAGCAAGAAAGACCCTAACGGCAAAATCACCACCTACGCCTACAACAGCCAGGGAAGTCTGACCAAAGCGACCTATGACTCGGTGGGAGTCAATCAGATCACCAGCTACAGCTATGATACCAGCAACCGGCTGACAGGTGTAACCAGGCCCGATGGGACAGCTATTACCTTCGGCTATGACGCCGATGGCAACCGCATCAGCAAGACCGTCACCAGCGGAGCCACTTCCACCGTGATCAAGGATGTGTATGCCCTGGGGCATCTGGCGTACCAGACCGATGGGTCCGGCACGGTGCTGGCGACCTTCACCTATGATACCGGCAGCATGCCCAGCAGCGTCGTGGTAGGCAGCCCCACCAGCGGGCCGCGCTACTTCTATGTGTACAACGGGCATGGCGATGTCGTGGCCCTCACCGACAGCGCTGGGACAGTGGTCGCCAGTTACAGCTACGACGCCTTTGGCAACCTCATCAGCAGCAGCGAAAACTTCCCAGGCGGGTGGAGCAATCCCTATCGCTATGATGGCGCTGAGGGCGTGCGCTATGACAGCGAAACGGGCCTGTATTGGATGAGCGTGCGGGCATATGACCCGACTTTGGGGCGCTTCCTCTCGCATGACCCCCTGGGGCGGCTTGCCAAGCTGGGGGTGGATTTCCACCCCTATGTCTATGTCGGCAACAACCCGCTCATTCACACCGACCCCTCAGGTATGATGTTCTGTAGTTGTGATGATGGTGGGCATGCCCCTGCCCCTGGCGGTGGCGGTACTGGTGGTGGCACTGGTGGTGGCACTGGTGGCGGTACTGGTGGTGGTGGCGGTACTGGTGGTGGTGGCGGTCATACTGGTGGCAGCACAGGTGGTGGCAGCACTACTACACAGCAGCCTGGCAGAGTATGTGTCCCAGGTAGCCCAGGGGCAAGTCAAGCTTGCCAGGCATGGGCGAGTCAACAAGAGCAGACAAGAACTGATTTCTTGAGCGGGACACTCTTTGGAATAGCCGGTCTGATTATTGGAGGGGCTGTTATTGTCGGCACCGCTGCTGTCATCCAGATCAAGCTTGACATAGATGACATGAACATTGAGCATCTAGCCACTGACGCTTTAGATTTTGGTGAAGCTGTAGCGGCTGTAGCGGGTCTGGTAGCAGAATTATTTCCACGCATCAGGCCAGTTGTGGAAGCAATAGAGATAGCCATAAATGCGCTCCAGGCTGCGGTAGCTGGTGTCCGTGCCGTAGACAGAGCTATTGGAGGCTGGAAGCTTTTAAAAGGGGCCGTTCGTGGAGCCATGCGTCTCGTGGGAACTGCCGCTGGCGGAATCCCTGGGTTGCTTTTGAAAGCAGCAGCATGGTTGGGCCTTTCCGCCGTCCTCCAGGGCGCTGTGGCTGTGGGGCATACCATGATATCGGACGGATATGCGCTTCTCGCACATTATAATTCTCAAATGGAGATGAACATTGGCGAGTGGTGCAGACAAAACGCTGGGGTTTGTGCGCCAGCTCCGACTAACTAAGATCGTCCTCTTAGCGCGTTCTTAACTGATCGGCTGGCCTGTTCCTTCGGAGCAGGCCAGCCGATCATCTTGAAAACGGGAATCCCCCTGGTATTACTCCCTCCGTTGCTAAGTCCATGTGGAGCTGAAGCACATCACCCAGTGGTAAAATTTTGGGAGGTTTCATCCCGTAATGAGCGAAAACTCCACCCCAGGTTTTGTCCGATCCTGCTACTCCTCTGCATAGGCCAAACAGGTGCTTCTGGTGCCGACTTCCTCCATGCTTGAGGGTGTGCATCTGCTTCAGGTGCCCCTGTGCTGTCATCACTCATCATCGGATGAAAACACTGGTGGTTCCGCGAGATGGTTTTGCTATTTTTATAGATGGATGACTCCAGTAGCCACCACACCCTATTCTCCCTGCTCCCCGTCCTCCGATGCGCGCCAATCCACTACCAGGGCCACTAGAATCAAGCGAGCGCATTTGCGAAGGGGGGCAGAACCTCTGCTGCAAAGGACTCGCCCTCTCGCTAAACCATCTGGTGCGTCTCCCTGAAATGCAGAAGTCTATTACGCATGCCAGAAGGTATCATGAGACGAGAGAACCTTCTGCCTGGCAACTGATGAGCAGAAGCGCGGGCGCCGGGGATACAAACAGGACAGCCCTTGGAGCATCTTCCAGCGCGACCAAGAAACGGTTTCACCAAGCTCAAGGTGGGCTGCGGCAGCAAACTAGATGCAGAAAAGGAGTAGACTTTTATGGCGATCATCCACGTTGACACCGCTGGTCTGATTTATCTGAGCAACGTCTTCCACGCGATGAATGAAACCATTCGAGAAAACACGGCCAAGATTAACACCAAAATTTACGAGTTAGATAGCGGTTGGCACGGGGTAAGCCGACAGCGGTATGATCAATTGTTTCAAGAGTGGAATCAGTATGCTTACGATCTCCTCAGACTCAGCGAGGAGGTGAGTCAGCACCTCCTGCGCACCGCTGATGCCTTCGATCAGGCTGATCAGGTCTAAGAGCATGTTTTGTAGTATCGTGTCTGGCATCTGCCACGCAATGGCGGCGTCGAGTTGAGCAGTGAGATCCCGCGTGTGATCGGCATCTCGTCTTCGACGAGGTGGTCGAGGAGGTTCCCGCGTGATGTGGGGTCGCCGACGTCTTCTTCGTACAGGGCAACGCACTCGGCTGGTGAAAAGTGGAGTCCACTCCCGGTGATCTCCCTGCGACCGGTCGGCGCGTCCACAGGCGACGCAGCACGAACGCAGCACGACTCGGTCAAGCCGGGCGCTCCCTGGCACTCGCCTCGTGCATAACGCTCTATAACGTGTTATTTGCGTCGCTTTGACGGAGGATCTCGTCAACGACGCGCGCGAGCGGTGCGGTGGCGTCGATGATCATCCCGTTTTTCGGAAGGTCTTCTTTCGTCTGATGCAAGCGCACAGCAAGTTCCCGTTCCTCTGGTTTTCCGCCGAAGTCAGTTGGGTCCAGTGCCACTCGCTCATCAATCCGCCGGTTCATGGTATCCAGGTCGACCTCAAGGACAAACACGCCGTCAAATAACTCGAGGAATTTGGAAAAATTCCTCGAGCCACCGCAGAAAAAGGTGACCGCCTCCTCCTGGTTGGCGACGAAGGCTTGTACTTTCTCTACATCCCAAATCTGGTGCTCGGACATCCAGGTAGCCGTCGGTGTCCCCGTTTCCGGAGCCGTCGGTAGACCCGTTTCCGGATCGCCTCGATACACCAATTCCCGGTCCCCATGAATGGCCTGGTAGCCGCGCAGCTGCAATTCGGTGCAGACCGCCGTTTTGCCGGCGCCAGAAACGCCTTCAATCAGATAATTTCTCCTGCCCATGACTCGATGCTACCCCTTTCGCATGGGATGGTGTACTTGGTCTCATTCAAGCCCTCATGCTCTCGGCCTGTGTCGGGTCCAGGTCAAACACGAAGGAGCACAAAAATCTTTCCGCTCGAACGTGCTGATGAGGGCATTCTTTATTGCCTGGTATCCAAAGCGCTGGAAAAACTCCTCGCGCGACATGATAGGGTGGTGAGTAGCAAGCTGCAAGAGGATATGTGACCCAGCTTCCCAGGTGAGATCATGATAGTCTTCTGGCTCCTCTAACACTGTTTTCAGGATTCTGTACTGAATGGAGAGTGGAACATAACCAGCATACAGGATGGTATATTCCTCGGTCAAGCACATCGCGCTCACGATAAGTTCTATGCGGTTGCAGGGAAAAGAATCTACCGAAACGTAGGAGGTTCGATACACATCAGCCGCGCCCACAGGATGAGGCGGTAAGTGATTGGCACAAAGGAAGTTTCTATATCAGACCAACAAATACGTATTATCTTCACAGATCGTTTTCTTGAACCCAGCTCCGGCAGTTTGAGAGGGGAGAAGGATTCTTAATTTTCGGAAGAACACATTACGGGCTGGGCACAAGCAGATACGCTCTCAGCGCTCCTGGAGGATACACGCTCCTTGATAGCCAGATCCTCCGTGTTCTGGCCCTGGCAGAAATACGCTTATATGAAGTATAAGATCTGAGGCAGCATCCAGCCCTCCTCAACATACTCCTCCTGAGCGAGCGACACGCGGGGGAAACAGACACGCACTAGGCCCTCCACCACCATCGGGCCAGGCTCAGCCTCGGCGGCCTCAGCGCGCCAGGTCTGGGGAAGCTCAATGGCGCAAGACGCCCCGGCCCCAAGCTGCACCAGGCCACCGGTCATGGGAAAACCCGGCGGGGCAGCCAGGCGCAGCGGCTCCATCGCGATCAGGTTTAGCGGCGTGACGGCTGAAGGCGCGCTTTCCAACCGGCGCAGGCGCAGCCGGATTTCAGGCTGGTAGGGCGCCTCGGCTTCCGCAGAGCCAAAGAAGCGAAACGGACGCTGCCCGCGATTGTGCAGCCAGAGCACCAGGTCAGACGTATCGCCCAGCGAGGCGCGCTCCAGACGCGCCTGAAGTGTGCTGTCCGGGGCAGCGCGCAGCCTGGTGATGAGCTTCCTTGCCAGCGCCACCAGCGGGCGCGTCTCCTGGGGGACGTTGGCCGGGTGCCACTCCGCCTCAAGCTCCTGACCATCCAGCAGTGCCATCCAATATTCTGTGCCCGCATCCGCCAACCCAGCCCCACGCGGCAGGGGAGCGCGACTGGCAGCGCGCAAGGCCGACTCCTGCGCGGCCCATTCCGCCTCCTCTAGCGGCTGCTTATACCAGCCAATCTCATCAAACGGTGGCTGCTTCGGCCAGGGATTGGCCGTGAAATACTGCGCCTGTCTGTCCAGGCCAATCGTCAGCACTTCCAGGCTGGGCGGCGGGCTTCCCCCGCTGTAGCCATAGAGAAAAGCAACCTCTGCGGATGCCAGCATCAATGCACTTCCAGTTGATACTTCGCTTCAGACGCGGGCTTCATTGCCTGGTTGTACCAATCCAGCACCGGCCAGCCATGCCGATATTCGGCCCGGCCCTCGTTCGTATCCATGATCCCGCCAATTGAATAGCCACCAACTCGCGTGGGCTTGGCGGTGCCCTTTATCCCCTCCACACTGCTGCGCTTTGCCTCATCTGCGGAGAGGCCCATACTGGCAGGAATATCCGCAATGCGTCCGGGGAGGCGATATTCATCCGGATTGCCCACCATATGCCCAAATTCATGCGCAATCGTGGTGCCATCTACCCCAAGATACCAATTTGCTTCATCGGAGCGATCATTGCCTGGATGAATGGTGACAGTATGATGGGGGGTTTGATCGGTAAAGATCGGCACAAAGATAAGCTTCAGTCGGGTGGTGCCGTTAAAGGCCGTAAAGCGGTTGTTCCAGGCGGTTTCGATGCCATTGCGCCATTGCGATTCTTTGTCCCGCTCCAGATAGAACGTGTTGGCGGAGGTATCTACCAGATGGATACGCACCACCACGCGCAGTTCAGCGCCCGCGCGAACTAGTGTATAGGCGGTGGTGCCGGTAAACTGCTGCAACTGGTACGGGCCACCGCCCTTAGGCTGTTCGTAATGGGCCTCTCGATAGGTTGCCAATTGGGATTGCCGCGCCTCTTCTGGCACAGTGGCAAGCTGAAGGATTTCATCATGCTCGCGCGTGCCGCGCAGTTCCCTATCCAGCATCTCACGCACACCGGGCACCCGTCCCTCATTCCTGAGTTCATTAAAGGTGCGTAAGAGGTCTCTCACCTTCTGCATATTGCGCTCGAAAACCGCTAGATAAAGCTGCCGGACATAGACAGGTCGGTCATTGCCAAAGCGCAAGATCAGGCGCACTGTCCAGAAAGCCAGGCCACCGAGGTGGCGGCGAACCTCAGCGAGAAAGGCCGCGTCGTTTTCCAGAGTCAGGCGGTCTTCCGGGCCTACAGCGCGCAAACGATTCAGAAAGGTGACGCTATCGGCGCGGCGCAGGGCCTCCAGTATGGGGTCTTTAACGACGCTGATGGTCATCCGGGCAAACTCCCTGGCCTGGGCCGCCCCTGGCTCATCGTCATAGGGATTGCTCAACAGGTCCGGCGGAGCAGTGCCAGGAGTCGTTTGACGCGCCAGGCGCAGCGGCTCACGCGCAACGGGCGGCATCGTGCCCCCGCGCAGCGCCGAGGCTGCCACCAGCCTTGCCCGCTGTTCGGAGGGGTCGGCGACGTTGGTGATCGCCAGGTCATCGGGGAGCGCGCCAGAAAGTGGCCCCTGCTGGATGGTATGAACCAATTCATGCGCCAGCAGGCTCCGTCCGCTGGCGGTTTCCGGCGTGTAGTGGCCCCTGCCAAACACCACATGCTCACCAACGGAATAAGCCAGCGCGTCAACGGCACGCGCAGACGCTGCCGCCTGAGCATCGGCATGCACCCGCACCCGGCTAAAGTCGTGCCCCAGGCGTGTCTGCATAAAGGCGCGGGTGGGGGCATCCAGCGGTTGCCCCGGCAACTGCACCACCTGAGAAACCAGCGGTGGGGCCGCCGCCGACCCAAGCAATCGCTGGTGCTGGTCGTGAAGGGTCGTCCTTGCCGGCGTGTGCGCCGCCTGGGGTGGCTGCTGCGCCTGGGGCTGGGGAGATGCTTTTGTCTGCACGCACTGCGCTCCTCTCATCCAGCTGCTAGGCGCGAGGATTTTCCACTGGCAGTGGCCTGCCACCCTCCACGACTGGCACTTCCAGGCGCATCCAGAACCACATCTCGAATGTTCCCCCGCGCCGCCCATCCCCGCTGGGCAGCCGCAGATTATAGGGATTCTCATTGACGCCCAGCGCCTCGCCATCGAGATACCTGTTCGGGTCGTCGGCAGCCCATATAAAATTGCCCTTGAGCGTGAGATGAAACAGCACACGCTGTAGACGCGCCTCGCCGAGCAGCTTCAGGAGCGTCTCCTGAATCCAGGTGCGCGCACCGACCTCCAGATTCCAGAAAATGACCCCAGGAAACTCCAGTGTCACCGCTGCCGCCAGTATCAATGGCTGGAAGCCGGTAAGCGCAATGACTGGGCGGATACCAGGCAGCGAGATCGTCTGGGGCACATCCACCGTTACATAGCAGGTCGGGCTGAGGGGTGTCCCCTCAAGCATGCCAAGCGTTGTTTTATCTATCGGGCCATCGCAGAGCACACGTATCCCCTGTAACAACTCCACGAAGGCGTATTCGGCTCCATTCTTGAGCGGAATGTCCTTCTTCTCCTGGTTTCGCAAACGCACGCTGGTGATGTGCAGGGCCGGGTCCACAGGCGGCGCACCCCCACCAACCGGTAAATTCGTCAGCGGAGGAAAGAGCGGGCGGCAATCAAAGAGCAGGCTGAGCGCTCCGCCTTTCACCTGGAGCAGCGCCAGACGGCAGAAATGATGCTGAATGCCCATCGGCGGCAGGACGGCGGGCGCATTGGTCGTGCTATCTTGCGGCCACTCGACATCGCCGCTGGCAGTGCGCGCGGGAATCAACCAGTAATCACCTGGCCGATAGGTGCCCTTCTTGACCGCAAACTGCACCTCCACGCCATCTTCCAGCGGGATCCAGCCGTTATTGGTCGTGGGAATCTCCACCTTCAGCGCGCCTGCCGAATCCCAGCGGCGCACCTTGGGATTGAGGGGGAAATCGGCCAGGGTTGTTGTCTGACCTGATGCGGTGGTCGGGTCAATCGTCAGCGTTTGCCCTTCCACCTTGACCAGTTGGACCAGAGTTCCAGGCAGCCCCTGAAGCTCGCGGGTGTCATCGGTTAATTCCACCCATTGCCCGCTGGCGAAGCCCAGCACCTGATCGCGCCCGGTGCTGCTGACCGTCAAATTGTTGCTGCTTTGCCCCAGCCACGCCGCCACCACCGAACCATTCTCCCGGCTCCACTTGAATGTGGGCGCCCCGGTAGCCGAGCCTTGATGAATCTCTACCCGGTAGAGCTGGTTCTCCAGCCGACGGTACCCCACCTGCGCGGGCACAATGCAGGGGTCATCCGTTGGCGGTGTGGGGTTGGTGCGCGCGCTCAGGCCGGTGCTGGGGGCAAACAGCGCGTCCCATTCGGGGAATGTTGTGGTACACGAAAGCTGGTCCTTGGGCTGCTGCACCAGCAAAGGCTTCACCTGCCAGATTGTTTTGGTGCGGGTCGCGGTGTCTGGGCCGCCCAGGGCTTTTTCGCGGATAAGATCATCATCCAGCGCCGTCAGGTGACGCTGCCAGACATCCAGATACAAGAGAACGAGGCCATCGTCTTTGAGCGGCTGCGCGCCTGGCAGGTCGGGCTGGGTGGTCAACGAGACATCGGCCTCGTTCTCGCAGAGGATGCCATCCACATAGTAGCGGCCCTTGCTCAGCATGAAATCGCCAGCGGGCAGCTTCTTAGTCTTCAAGTCCTGGGCCGAAAGCAGAGTAATCGCAAAAGCTGCGTTATCCTTGGGTGCACCACATGGCCCAATCACATCAATGGCTTCCGTCTCGATGCGATGCGCGAGAATATCCAGTTCTTCGTTCCAATCAGCATCCACCTGCACCCGGCCCTGCTGCATCCGCACGCTGGAGTAATGTTTTTCGGGCCGGAAGGTGGAGCGCGTGAAATCGCCCTTCATCGCCGTCTCCTTAGCTCATATAAAAGATGCCGGCTTCGAGACCGAAGCGCAGATACTCATCCAGGCTGGCCCGCAGATTGGCCTCGCGCTGGGGTTGCTGTAAAAAGTGGAAGGTGCCCATCTCCCCCTGGTCATCGGCGCCAGCGCGCAGCTCCTCGGCGCAGGTCTGGCTCAGTTGTGCATAGGCGGGGTCGCCATAGCGAATACTGGTAAAAGAGGGGATGAGCTGGGCGCGAATGGTTGCCGCCTGTGCGTCGGCTGCCGCACTCAGCGCCAGGTCTGGCTGGCAGTGGAAACGGCGTGGCGTCCTGGAGTCGCCAGGCAGCGAAGAGAAGCGCACGCAGCCAACCTGACGCCGCTCAACACTGACCAGGCCGGTGAACAGATCGTTGCTGGCTTCCAGGGTGCGCAGGATGGTCTTCCCAAAGATGGTGCTGGCCTGGATGGAGCCTTCAGTGTTGCCAGCAATGATCGCCGGTTCGGACTCGGCGCTGGCCGCACCGCTGCTCACAATGCTCTCGGTGATGGTGAAGCGCGGGCCAGCGCCGCTGACCGTCAGCGGCCCGCAGATGCTGCGTTCCAGTGTCAGGATCAGGCGTCCGTTATCCTGACCAGAAGTGCTCGTCGCTTGAATGGTCAGCCCGCCTTTATCGGGGACAAGCGTAGAGTGCGCGATGCGCAGCGTCCCCAGATTCCCCGCCTGCACCGTCAGCGCGCCCTCAATCAACAAGCCACCCACCGCCAGCCCGCCCGCAGCCTCGCTTGTCGCAGCGGCGGTGCCCTGCGCCGCGAGGCTGCCCAGCAGATGCGGGCGCGGGCCATCCGCCACCAGGTGGCCGCGCACCCGCTGGTGCTGCCCTGGCGAACCAGGCACCTCTTCCTCCGGCCAATCAGCAGCCACCAGCAGCAGCGCGCTCCCCTCTGGGATGCTGATGGGGTCAAGGGTAGATTCAACGTAGGTGTGGCTGTCCATCACAGTAATCACGCCCACCGCTCCGGCAGGGAGCGCGTTCCAGGCTTTGATTGCCTCGCCCAGCGTCGCCACAATCTCGTTGGGCTTCGGGGCCAGCGCCTGGGATACGCCAATTTGCCAGGTGACATCTTTCAGCCCGCCCAGCCAGGCCGTTACTGAATCCTGGCGGTTGTATGGGCCACCGCCCAGGTCGCCGCTAAAGCCGTAGTTGTAGCTCACCTCCACCTCCTGGGGAATGACGCCATTGGGGAAGGCGATCCGCCCCAGCTTTGGGTCTATCGCAACTTGAAGGGGCAGCGTGCGCGTGGTGCCATCGGGGAGCTGATAGGCCTTGCTGGTTGGCGGGCGCGCCCAGGTGGTTAGATCACAGACAGCAATCTGGTCAGACGAGATGGCCGTCTGCTGTCCATCAACAAACACCTCCAGTACCGGAGCGTCGCCAAAGTAGAGCGCCTGGAGCTTTTGGTGCTCCGCCAGCGCCTGACGGCGGGCCTCAAGCTCATCGTAGAGCGGGCGACGGCGCAACTGATCAGGGAGATTGATCTCCTCGCTCAGATGTTCAATCTCGCCCTGCGTCTGTGGCTCGTTGAAGAGCGGGGCATCGTAGCCCAGCGGGTTGAAGGTGTAGCGGCCATCCGGGGAAGGCGTCACCGGGCGCGCCGTACCGCGTGTCACAGGATAGCTTTGCAAGCGCCAGAAAAACAGGCCAATATTGGGAATATTGTATTTGCCATGCCGGGTGGCGATATGCCGGACCTCTGCCGTATATGCAGCTTGCTCAAACGGAGTGCCCAGCAGTTCAAGCTGTGCCGTGTTGCGCAGGTCGGGGGTGCGCAGGTTGCCAGGGCGTAGATGCTTCAGATATTGGGTGGTTGCCAGCAGTTGAAAGAACTCCACCGCCCGCGCGGGCCAGCCCGTCACATCGCGCGCCAACTGCTCCAGCATGAGCGCTGTGCCTTTACGCCGCCGATAGCTAATGGTGTGCGCCACGCGAGCACGCTGGCTCGCGGTGCCCGCGCTGACCGGGTGCAATCCGCGCACCTCCAACAGATCGCCAATATAAGGGACGACCCATTCATCGCAGGTTTCGATAAACCAGTTTTCATACAGACCGGCAATATCCTCTTCAACCAGCCCCAATTCGCGCTCGATCACCGCCAGGAGCGCGCGCAGCGGTTCGCCCTCGTCAGTATCGCGCAGGCGATAGATGGCGGGCAGAAGTTGATAGAGACGATCACGGACCGGCGTGCTCATGCAGTCATCTCCTTCAGTTGGAGGCCATCCGGCGCCAGCAGCAATAACTCCGCAGGCGCAATCACGCCATTCACCCAGCGCGCTCCTTGCGCCGACAAGATGGCCGGTGGCTCGGCTGTTGGTGCGGTTTCCTGGGCCAGCTGCCCGGTGGTAAGCTGGCTCAGCGTCACAGCGATCACGCCCGACACGGCCTGTAAGACTGTCATAATCTCCGCAGCCGTCACAGACTGGGCAAAGCTGCGCTGTTCAAAGGCGAAGGCGGCCTGCAACGCTGCCTGCGCGCGTGCAAAGACATCCTTCGCCAGATAGCGCGCATCCAGCACCAGCCACGCTGCCAGGCGAAACGCCTGGGGGGTGTAGCTGTCAACCTGCACTCGCTGGGTGGGGTCGCAGGAGGCGGTGATGGCATTCACGAGATTACGATACAAGTCGGAGGCTGGGTCTACCGCGCCACCATTGGCTGCCGCAATGGTGAGAAAGACCAGGCGCGTCTCGCCGCTCCAGATGGCTGCTGACTGCGCCTTCCCGATGCCCGCAAAGGCGCGGGCGAAATCTTCGAAGTCTTGCAGCGAAACGATGCGGTCCAGGGTCAACACTTTCAAGGGCGCATTCCGGCGCGCATCCGCCAGTTTCTCCGGGTCGGCGGCGCCAGTTGCAGGCAGGGGATTGGTCACGCCGCGCACCCCCAGCGTGCGGGCTTGCAGCAGCGTAAGGCTCTCGGAATCCACCTCGCCATCCAGACCAATGCCACTGCGATAGGTAGCGATGATGTTTTCCTGGCCGGTGGGCAGGCGCGCGCCGCTTTCGCCGTCGCCAAAGATCACGCTGGCCTTGCCATCATCGTCAATGCGAACGATATACGCCTGGTTTTTGCCGTCCAGACGATAGAGTGAGGGCGCCTCTTTCCAGAGGATATTGTTGACGTGCACGCTCAGCGTGTTCTGCGTGCCACTGGCAGCGGGGGCAGAGGTATAGGTCAGGGGCGTTTTCTTTAGCACAAAGCGCTGATTTTTCTGTGAACCATCCCCACCGCCCAGCACCTCGCGCACCGTTTCACCATGCGTGGCGTCTGCGACATTGCCAAAGATCGTGACGGTTGTGGGGTCGTAGGCGCCTTGCAGCCCGCCGCCGGGCGTTTTGACCGTGACCGTCAACCCATCGCCAGAAACGCTGACCACCTCTGCCATCTCGCCCACAACTGGGTCATCAGCGGCGGCAGGCAAGAAGACCACCTCTTCGTGGTGAAAGGTCAGCACACCACCGAAGCGTCTTCGTTTGATGAACTGCCACCCTTTCCCTCGCGAAGTCGGGTACAAGGCGCTAGTGATAAGCTGTGGAGGGTTGGCGCTGCCCTTGGGAGAGCCTCCCTGGAGCAGATCAAAGCTGCTGGGCTGCTCCAGTCTCTCGAAAAACTGCGGACTTGCGGGGGCTGCTGTGAGGTCAGACAGGTCAGGCAGCGCGACCCGGGTTTCGGTGTCAGCGAGCTTGCTGCGCGCCTGTTTGCCGGTGACAATAAGCTTTTGCTCAGGCGTCAGCGTGGGTACAGGCTGCGCCAGCGTGATCGTGGCCCCTTGAAGCGGCTGGCTCAGAAAAAGATCGCCCTTCGCATCAGGCCGCACCACCGGTAGTGGCGCCAGCGGTAGCTCCTCGCTCTGCACAAAGGCTATGGTATTTTGTAGGCCAAAGCTGTCATCTATGCTCGCATTCGTCACAATACGGGTGATCTGGGCGCTGAGGGCAAAATCGTGGCGCGAGATGGTGTAGGCTTTCTGAACGTCAAAGAGCACCTGGTCATCAGCATCATTACTCAACACTCCCCAACCGCCAGGCAGGATTTTAGGATAGGCGCTGGCAAGGTCAATCTGGCCCTTCTGGATATGGAAATTCGGCCAATCTGTGGGGTTGGAGGGATTCTCATAATCTTTCTTTGGGGCGTTAAATCCAAAGAGCGGCGTGCGCTGGCGCAGGGCAAAGACTTTGGGGTTCGTGAATGAAGGTTGTCCTGGTGCGCCGTCGAAACCGTCATCCCAGGTGACAACGGTATAGTCGCGCTTGGAATCAGGCATTACGCTGCGCAGCATGCGAAAACCCCAGCGCTTGCTCCCGTCTTTTTTCTTGCTTTCATCGCCAACGATCAAGATGGCATCGCCCACCTGAAGCTGTGTGTTGGTTCCCGCCAGATACAGCGAGGTAGCACCGCCCATTGGCACCTGGGGTTCTGTCGTGGCGGGCGGGAGGGTGTTCCATTCGGCGCGCGCCTCCAGGTCTTGTGTCGTCTCAAAGGTCTGCGGCATTTTTCCCTGCGGCGGCACGCTTTGCACCCTCGTCCCCTGGGGAATGGTTGCCTGGTGCGGGGCGCCGGGGGCGTCTTCCACCGTAAACGCCAGAAACGTGCTGGCCGCCACACCCGGACTCAGTTCATAGCCAATGGCCCGCGCCAGCTCCAGCAGCGAGCGGCGCTCGGTAGCGGTGCGCAGGTAGCCCTCGTTGGCGAGCCGCTCCTGATAAAAGGTCAGTACATCGCCCACTGTTGCCCAGGCATCCAAGAGGGCGATGGCCGGGTCATCGCTGGCGCGGGTGGTCAGCGCAGCCAGTGGGCGCATCTCCTTGTTTGGCCCATCGGGGATAGTCTCCTGCGAGAGATGCTCCAACATCCGCCGCAGGAACTCTGGCTGTGTGCCGATGCGATAAGCCAGCGCCGACAGGCCAGGGCGATTGTAGAGGGTTGGCGGCGGTGCCGCCGCCTCGCAGCACCCGCAGTCGTCCAGAGCAGCGTTTTCCGCGAAATCAGTCATAACCCACCTTGAAAGAAAAACTCGATCTTGCCATTCTCCGGCGCGTTCGGGTCGTTTTCCAGCCGCGCAATCTCCAGCCGCTCAAAGGTGATGCGTCCCTGAGCAATCTCCCCACGCGGCGCTTGCCCCCAGCGCTGGAAACGATTGGGCTTGGGCGGCGTGTCGTCGGTATCCACCCAGAGGACACCTGGCGTTTGCATGGCTGCGGCAACCACCTGGCTAAGATAGACCGGCTGACCAAAGGTAAAGTTATCGGGGTGGAAAAAGCCCCGCCTTCCATCTGGAAGATCACTCTTACTAAACGTTGTTAGCAGGGCTTTTTGGACCATGCTTTGGAAGTAACCAGGAGCCACACAGACGGTGAAAGCAATCTCCAGCGGCACAAAACGTGGCGCGTCAATTTCCACATCGTAACCGGCCAGTCGGTAGGTTTCCAGGAAGGCGCGCAGGTCTGCCCGGAACGCGGGATCAACGGCGCGCCCGCCTTTGCGGTCTACGGTGATAAACATGGTGTACCAGCTTCCCGTCCAGCGCAGTGTTGCGGCGGCCTTCTGGACATCATGCTGGCGCTGGGCTACCTCCGCGTAATCGTCCTCCGTAACGGCGCGCTTCTGGGTGCGAAACGCCTGGGGAGCATACAGCCGGACCTGCTCGCTGGTTTCTGGCTCCATGCCACCCCTGGCTGACAAGGGGTTGCGCACTCTGGTAATTCCCGACTGGCTGGTCACGATGTGGGCAATCGCCTCCGCGCCGACATTGCCCGCGCGCCCATTCCCCACGCGGTAGGTGGCTTTGAACTCGGCGCCACCTGCCGGGCGCCGCTCCAGGACATCATCGCCAAAACGCAACTGTGCCCGTCCGTCGCTTTCCATCTCTACCACAAAATCACGCGCAAAGCGGTCACTGCCCAGGAGATCACGCCGGGCTGCCCAGCCTCCGCCAGGAGCACCCAGCTTCACCGCAGGAAGCGCCGCGCGTGGGTCTTGGATGAGCGAGACTGTTGCCGGCAGCGTTGGGTCATAGCTGGCGCTGGAAGTGATGTCACTCTGCTGCAAATAGGGGCGGTAGCGCCCGGTTTCTGGTACCTGCGGCGGGAGCAGGTTCTCATATGCCAGCGTGCGCCCGTGATCGGCCAACACGACATTGCCGCGTGCAATGCTCACATCTTCTTTCTCGGTGCCCGCCACTTTGGTTGACAGGCAGAGCGGGAACGCCAAGGCATCCTGCTCCTCCCATGCAATCTCGACGATGGGCTGATTCGTCAGCGGATCGGTAATCATCCCCCCAGGGATGCGCTGTCCATCGGTGGGCGAAACCTGGGCTTCGGGCGAAACACTGGTCAGGCGCACCGCCTGGCGATGGGTTGGGTCGGCGTCTGGCTCTTTGCCGGTATCAGTGCCAAGCCGCTCCTCAAAGATGAGGATATCCCCAGGGATCAGCCGCAGCCGGTTGTTCTGGTCATCGCGCAAGGTGGCGCGTGTCGCCCCTTTGGGCAAACAGCACAGGCTCTCGCTCCAGGTATAGAACGAGATAGCATTATGCGCCTGATAGAGCACCAGATTGTGCAATGGCTCGAACACTTCTGGATGCAGCGTCTCTAACACACGCTGCACCTGCGCGTCCGCAAGCACCACCGGCTGGGCGCATTGGGTGAGCAGCCTGGTGGGGAAATGATTGACATCTTCTTTCTGGAGCGGCACGCCATCCGCGTTGACCTCAACACACACCCAGGCTCTGGCATTGCAGCCATCGTGCATCATATAGTCCAGCAGGCGCGCGTGGCGGCGCACAGAAACGCGCTTGCGGGCGGTGCCCAGATATGCTTCTGTCGCCACTGCGTCCTGGTAGTAACTGAGATGATCAGCGGCATAGGCTAGCACTTCGACCAGCACAATGCCCAGATCAGCCGGGCTGCGCTCCTGCCAGTCGGGCATCGTCACCGCCAGCCGGTCCAGCATGAGTCGGCGGAAGCTGGCAAAGTCTTTGGCGAGATAATCAATCGGCGGGGCTTCCAGCCGCTCTGGCGGGCAGACAGCCTCTGGCTGGCAATCAAAATCGCTGGGACACTCCACCTTGAAGGAGAACTCCACCTCGGACAGGTGCGGGTCAAAGTCGGTGGGCGGTTTCGGGGTGGTCGGCCCTTGAACTAGGGAGATCTGATAGGTTGAGAAGTCGCCGGGGGAATCGGTGCGGACAAGTAGCACCTGGTCGGGTTGAGGCAGCGCGGCAAACAGCGCCTGCTCCTGGGGCGTTAGCAGGCTGGCCGGGACCGAGGAGACTGGAAAAGCCCAGACGACCTTGACCGATGTGACGCGCACGCCCCCATCAATACGCACATTGTCTTTGGTGAAGGCGGGTAGCGCCTTGAAGCAGTGGACCAACAAGGTCTGCTGCGGTGGGCTGGGCGGCGGTCCTTTTGGCGCGTCGTGGTCGAGCACCTCCAGGTAGTCAATGCCGTTGAGCGTGGCATGCTTGCTCACTGCCAGGCGGCGGTTCTCGCTTTTACAGAAATATTGTGTAGCCACCTCACGCCTCCCGCGTAAACTGCACCACTTGCTGCTGCTGGGTGCGGCGAACCAGATATTGCACCGTGACTTGGAGGGTGGAGTCCTGGTTAGTAACCTCCACCGCGTCCACCTGGATCAGATCACCAAGGAACTGCTGCAAGGCGCTCTGCACCAGCACTTGCAGCGCCGCCACCAACTCATCGCTGTTGGGCGCAAAGACCAGTTGCATCACCCCGCTGCCAAAGTTGGGGCGGTTGACGCGCTCTCCAGGCGCGGTAAAGAGCACTTGCTCGATCATCTGGCGGATATGGGTATCTTGATCGGTGTTGGCGCTGCGCCCGCGCCAGTCCAGATGGAAGGGATAGGCAATCTGCATCAGATACCTCCCACTCGTGTCTGTGTGGAAACGATAGTTGGCGGTCCCTGTGGGGTTTGATCGGCGCTTTGGCACAGGCCGGTGCTGCTCTGGAGCAGGACAGGCTGCCCGTTCACTGTGACGCGCGTGGCGGGTGTGAGCCACTGCACCGTGACGCAGGGATGAGGGGTAGTGCCCAGCACAAACGCACAGCCCGCCACCAGCGAGGTATCGGCTATCGTTGCCACCGGCATGCCGCTCACCAGCACGCGCGTGTTGCTGGAAACCACCGTAATCTGTCCTCCATGCGGACAGATTGCCGTTGCGCCAATATGAAAGAGCATCCCAGGCATGCTATCCCTCCTGGCAGTCCTGCTACGTAATGACTAACGCGCCCCCATTGAAGGTAATGGTTGGGCCATTCAAGGCAATCGTTGCCCCCTGCCCGTTGGAGATAATGATGCCGGTATCGTTGATCATAATGCTGGCGCCAGTGGTGGTCTTCAGTAGAAATCCGCCTGTTGGACCAGGCACATCGCTGATCATCAGCGTATTCTGAAGGGTCGTTTGCAAGACAAAGCTTGCAATGCCCGGCGCGGCCAGCGCCAGCGCTGGCACTTCAGACGACGACCCCCACCAGCATCCCGTCCAGATAGGGTAATCCGGGTCGCCCTGCTCAAACTCCACCCAGACGCCCGCGCCGATGGGCGGCACAGCATACATCCCCATCTGAATTCCGGCCACCGGCACACAGGGCATGGCCCAACTGGACGGCAAGAGGGCAGAAACATCCGGAACCATCACTTGAACACGGCCCATTTGCATTGGGTCAATGTTTTGGAGGACCATCCCCCGATATTTCCCGTAGTATCTTTGTGGCTCAGTCATGCTGGCACCTTTGGGACTGTCGAAACCAGCCCATTTCGGCTTAATGTGAAGCTTTGTTTATATTCGCCTCGCTTGATGTTGTGGGTCACGCTTTCCACGAAGTACAGCCCGTCAAACGCCATCCCCGCGCCGCGCACGCCCACCAGTTGGCGCGCCTTCAGGATACGCCCATAGCGCAGCACATCCAGTGTGCCTGAACCCGTGACCGCCTGGGCAGATTTCGCTTCCTCGGCCATAGCAATCAGCGTTGCCTGGAGCGCCGTCCGCCGCGCCGTCCCGCTGATCGGCGTAACCCGATTGGGGATTGGCGGAATCAGGCCAAGCGGAGGGCTGAGCGGGTTAATGGCGGGCAAGGGGATGGGCAAGGGAAACTTGGTGATTGGAATCTGAATGTACACAACGGGAAGCGCCTTGGAAGTGGAATCGAACTGAAACGAAAGCGACTCCACATTGGTCTGCGTATCCATGTTGATGTTCAGCGCGGGCTGCGGGACGCTCAGCCGCAGCTTTGGCCCCCAGTACGCAATGCTGGAACCAGGCGCCGGGCCAGGCTCAATATAGAAAATGTAGCCTACTTCATCTGCCAGTTGCTTGATATAGCTGAGATCGGTGCCCTGCTGGCGGGGGATACGATCAGTTGGGATGGGCACATCCAGCAAGACGCTGGGAATGACCAGCGGAATCAGCCCAAAGAGCGCGTATTTAGCAATCAGTAAGGCGACGCGCGCCTCGGCAGGCATGGCGGGAAAAGGGGTGCCGCTAAAATCTATATAGTCCATCACCCGCGTCAAGTCTTCGCCCGTAATCGTCAGCGTGGAGTGCGCCGCGTCGTTTCCCGGTGCAATCTCCTGGTGCGTTATCACGCCGTCTATCAGCACCTGCGGCGTTCCGTTGATGATAGCAATCAGCAGCACACGCATCAGCGGGATGGCATTCCCGCCAGACAGCAAAAAGAGCGTCTGGAGGGGCGATGTGTTGCTGAGCGTGAAGCGCAGTTGAAAACCGCTGGCGCCTTCGGCCCTGGTCGTCACCTGCACTTCAGTGAGCGCATCCAGCACCACCTGCGGCACCGGCACCGGGACGGCTGGCCCAATCATCAGCGTGAGATGCACACCTTTAAGCATTCGGACTCCCTGGGATACCTTCGGGCAGCGTAATGCGCAGTTTCCGGCCAATCGTTTCTGTCAATTCCTCTGGGCGCATGGCGTTGTTGGCATCGCAGAGCCGCCAGAACTGCTCTGGGTCGCCGAGAAAGTGGTTGGTGATGTTATCCAGGCGATCACCCTCCACGACGGTGTACTCTTGCAGCAGTTCAAAGCGCTCAGCGGACGGCACAAAGTGGCGGCGCAGATAGACGATGGTGCGCCCATCGGCGGTTTCCAGCGTGGCCGTCTCGGTGGTCGCGTAGCGGCTGGTGGGCGGGAACAGGCTTGGTTTGGGCAAAGGAATCACGGCAGACCTCCAATTCCAAGAGCGCTCAGGCCGCCTTGATTCAGCCGCGCCAGGCGCTCCTTCTGTTGTAAATAGCCCATAAACAGGCTGCTGCCTTTGTGATCAAACGGCAGGTCGTTGATGCTCAGCACGCGCATCCCCAGGTTGACTTTGGCGCGAATCGGGTTGAGGGTGGGATCAAACGCCTCCTCGGTGATGCTACACTCCGTCAAGCGCACCGGCAGAATGCGCGTCTTGCTCCAGACGAAGAGCGCCAGCGGCGTCTCCATCGGGATAATCTCCAGCGTCCCTGCCTGCGCCAGACTGTTATTGGATTGAAGCTGCTGGCTGGTAGGATAGACGATGGTTTCCAGCGCGGCCAGTTGCGGCGCAATCCCAAACTGGGTGACGTTGGGGTTCTGATCGGGAAGCTCCAGTTGATCAGTGGCGTCAATCTCTGCCTCCAGCTTGATCGTCTCTACCGGCGGCCCCTTCACGCGCAGCGCCTCCGAACGGTCCGCGTTCTCCTGGCCCACCGCCTGCACTTGCAGCGTGCGTGTGAGCGTATCCGGGTTGTATTGCAGGATGATGATGCGCTGCACTGCTGCTGAGCCAGGGTCAATCAGCACAACGCCGCCTTTTAGCAATCGCGGTGAGCCAGGAAATGTGGTCATGATGATTTGTTTCCTTTTATACAGCTATAAGCGAGGCAACAATTGTTACTACTAACTACCCCTCACACTACAGAAGTTTCTCCTTCATCATCTCCAGGAAAGGAGCGCCGCTGGTGTTCTGGCACAGGCGGAGGTGGTAAATCCTGTATTGTGCAGGTGTTCCCGGTGCGTGTAACAGCGCCTTCCCAGTGCGCGAATTCAACTGGAATGGGACCTAGCCAATCGTACAGACTTGCAACGGCAACCGTCCCAGTTCTGGCGTTAGTTAATCGAACGATCAGCTTAACATGGCGTTCTGGTTGGCCTGGCACCTGGAAGAAAAAGTCTATGTCTTGCTCACCATCACGCGCGATCCATTTCCAAATTTGCTGACGCGTGAGGCTGGGAGGCCGGTCCCCCACAGGGGTAGAATACTCCTCAATTATCTTGTTAAAAACCCTTGAAAGTATCCAATTACCGACTGCCTGATCCATGTTAGCGCAATTGCTGTTTTGCGGTGAGGGTTGGCGTTGTAGTCGTTGATTCCAGGTTTTGTTGTGAACACTTGTGCTTGTTGTGAAGTGATGGCCCCTAGCCAGAGAAGTTTGCTGGGCGGTATGCTCAGATAGCGCCTGAGCCTCTTGCTCACTGGCATCATCTGATAAGACTTCAAGGAATTGTGTGCCCCAGATTGCGGCATTTTGTTGCACCACATGCGTCAGCTCATGCGCCATTAACCGCCTGCCTGTATTTGTGTGTGGAGCATACTGTCCCCTGCCAAACACCACATCACGCCCCACTGTGTAGGCAAGCGCATTCACGGCCTGGGCCGACTCAGCCGCCTGTGCATCCGTGTGCACGCGAACCTGGCTGAAATCGTGGCCGAAGCGCGGCTCCATAACAGCGCGCGTTCCTTTGTCGAGCGGCTGACCAGGCGAACGCAGCACCTCGTGGACAAGCGACGGCGCAATGGGCAGTTCAGTGCCTTCGCTAAGACGACGCTGTGCCATTTTGCTCTGCACTGGAGCAGCAGAGGAAGTAGAAGTTGTTGGCGTTTTTGTCTGACGTTGTGCCTTATCGCTCATTGCCCAGCCCTCCATAGACCGACTGCGCCACCTGCGCGCCAATTGCATTTGCTTTCGCTCCAGGGACAACAGTGAATGCGCCGCCATTGAGAGATACAATCTCGCCACCTTGCGCCAGAGTTGGTGGCGCTCCTCCTTCGGCAAACAACCGCGCTAGCTCCAGTTGAATCGCTTCACCAATGCGATAGCGGTCAGCAGGCGCAAAGCCATGTAGCACCAGTTCTTCGATGTGCAGTTCTACGTTTGGCCTGGGAGTCTCTGCGCTCATACCCAGCCTCCAATCTCCGCTTCAGTCAATGCCCGCTCCAGCTTGGCATACTCGCTCCTGGCCGCGCGCAGCAGGTGCTTCATCTGCACTATGTCGCCCTCGTCCGCCGCCAGGAAGGCAGCGTGCAGCGCAATATTGCGGATGTTTCCGCCCGCCAGGTTGAGCCGTGCCAGTTTGGGTATCTCCAGCCCGGCGGTTGGCGTGCTGGCAGGGAAAACATGCTGCCAGATTTGCGCGCGCTGCCCGGCGTCAGGGAAAGGGAACTGCACGATGAAGCGCAGGCGCCGCAAAAAGGCGGTATCCAGCGCGCTTTGCAGATTGGTCGTCAGAATTGCCAGCCCCTGATAGGCTTCCATGCGCTGCAAGAGGTAGCTCACCTCGATATTGGCATAGCGATCATGGCTGTCCTTCACCTCGCTGCGTTTGCCAAAAAGCGCGTCGGCTTCATCAAAGAGCAGAATCGCGCCGCCCTCTTCCGCCGCGTCAAAGATGCGCCGCAGGTTTTTCTCTGTCTCGCCAATGTACTTGCTGACCACCTGGCTGAGATCAATATGGTAGAGATCGAGTTGCAGTTCGTTTGCTAGCACTTCAGCCGCCATCGTCTTACCGGTGCCGCTGGCCCCCGCAAAGAGCGCGCTGATGCCCAGTCCACGCGCGCTCCTGGCTGCGAAGCCCCACGCCTGATAGACCCTGGCGCGCTGGCGCACATGCGCGGCAATCTCGTGCAGCGTCCGGCGCTGCGCATCCGGCAGCACCAGATCATTCCACGCTGCTGCGGGCATAATCCGCTGCGCCAGCCCTTCCAGGCGCGCCCGCGCCTGTGCCCGGCACGCATCCCACAGCACTGCGCCTGGTGAGTCTTCCTGGTGTAGTTGCTCTGCCGTCTCCGCACAGACAGCCTGAATGCTCTGCATGCCTAAATTGAACTGACACACCACCGCCTCCACCTGGCCGTTTAGCCGCTCAGCCGCAGGGCCAAGCATGCGTCGCCAGAGCATCTGTTGTTCCTCGGCGCGGGGTTTGTGTACCTCCAGGCGAATGCTGGGGCGCTGCCGCAGCGCCAGTGGCTCGCGGCAGGTCATGAGCAGCGGCCCATGCAGAGACTCGATGAACGCCAGTGCGGACCGCAGACTCTCCGGGCTGTCGCGCTCATCACACTCCAGCACCAGCGCGCTGCCACTGAGGATGGCCTCGCGCTCCCAGAGCCGCCCCAGCGCCTCGCGCTCGGCCACCCCACCAGGGAGATCAGCCGCGCGCATGCTGCGCGCCGGAATAGTGAGTAGAGTGCAGGACGAGGCAGCGATGGAGCGCCTGCCAGCCTCATCACTCCCACAGAGTTGTATAATCGGCCAATCCGCACCCTCTCCCCGCGACCACACACTGGCAATGCGCCGGGCCAGCGCGTGCTGTGAAGGCGGCAGGTCGCCCCCCATCGGGAGCGACCGCACGTAGGGCTGAAGCCGCTCATCCAGCACAGGTGCGCCCGCCAGCGTGTGCAGTATCGTCTCATCAATGCGCAGCGGGCTGGCGGTCAGCGTCTCACCCGCGCCCACCTCAATCAGCCGCCAGCGCCGCAGCGAGGCCGCTGGTGTCAGCGCACTCCAATGCGCTGCTGGCAGAGTCGCCAGCGCCAGACCAAATGTTGGGGATGTGCGCTTGGGATCACCCTGGGCCGCCGCGCAGCACGCCGCAAAGCTGCTGTCCAACTCCACACCAGCGCAAAGCAGCAACACAGCGCGCTCAAAGGACGAAAGCGCAAACGCGGCGCAGATAACCTCCAGTGCCGCAGGCGCCATCATGGTTTCTGCGAGAGCTTGCAGTGTGGAGTCAGCCATATGACTCGCTTCCTCAGCAGACAGATGGCCTTCCGGGCCTGCCATATGACGCTCTAACGCAGCGCGGACCTGCCCCAGCGCCGCCATCAGGTAGCGTTGGTTGGCCTCAAGCCAAAGCGTCGCGTGCGTCGTGTGAGTTGAAGTCATCATGGAATCGTCACCGTTGGATTACTGTAGTTGGCATCCAGGGCGCTTTCCGCCCCATCAACGCGCAGCCGCACAAGATAGGTCGCGGCGGGAACCGATTGCGCATCAAAATCGAGCGAGGTCACAGCACCTGAGCGGCTTTTGGCAGGTAAGCTAAAGGCCAGCGCTGGCGTGCCAGGCGGAACCTGGTTGAGCAGCAGCGTCGCCTGCTGCTCTCGGCCAACCGCAGGCGAAACCTGGACGGTAATGGTATGCGTGCCTGGAGTAAAAGTGACAGGCGGTGTGAGTTTTGGGCGTAAGACAAAGGAAGCGACATTTGATTCAGACCCGCGATGCAGCGGCGGCGGTGCCCCCAGGCCCATCCGTAACTGTTGGAGCACCTGGACCGATTTGACGCCAGCGGGCAGGGCAAGCGGCAACGTGCCGATCAGTTGGGTGGCCGTTGCGCCTGGGTCTGGCGCCACCAGAGGCGCGGCGCCGAACTTGAGCGAGGTATCGCTTGCCAGCAAGTTTTGCCCGCGCAGGGTGATCTTGGCCCCGCCCGGATCAAACTCGACCATCTGCGGCTCAACCGACTCGATAATTGGCTGGCGGAAGGGCAGCATATAGACATTCCGCTGCGCCACCGGCAGAGCCGTCTGCGGGAGATCACGGCTTTCGATCAAAACCACTGTCACAAGATAAGCCATTGAAAGCTGATATTGGGTCTGGAAGAAGACGGACCACAGCTTGGAGAGTTCCTCTAGCGTGAGCGCGGCGGGCGAAAACTTCACCAGTTCAATCGCCTCCGCCAGGTCAGAGCCGGTGAGATAGGCGTTAAAGGGGGCTGTATGGACAACCAGGTCTATCATGCCACGTGGCAGAATGGGCTGGGCGTGGAGCGTTTGCGCCACGCTTCCCATCAAACGCTGCTGATCTAGCTGCTTATCATCACCATAGAAGGTCAGCAGATAATGCAGGTCGAGCGCAACCTGTGGGCGCTGCACCACCGCCCCATCTGAGCGGCGCGTTGGCAAATCGGCGTTACGCCAGGCAGCATCAGGCGTGACCTGATAGAGAAAGACATTGGCTCCCGGATTGGGCAAATCGGTCACACCGTTCTCCGGGCGCACTGCCGTCACAGTGGGCGTCCCGCTTGCCATCCCTCCAGGGAAATCAGTATTGAGACCCTGTTGCAAGAGATAGCGGAGTGTCGCCGTCACTGTTGCTATTGCCAGGAAGTTGCTCATCGCTCCCCCCTCTCACGCCGCTTGAGATACTCGTCCAGCGAGAGTGCCGGGCCAGAGCGCGCAGGCGCTGCGCGTGGTGGCTGGTTCTGCGGTGGCAGCATAGCCCGCACATCAATGCGCCCAATCGTCACACGAATGGTTGGGGAAGTGGTTGGCACCTCTGCTGTATTGTTCGTGCGCTCCAGGGGTTCCAATTGCTGGTGTTCTTGCCGATAGAGGCTCACCTGGGGGCGAATGAGCAGCGGCGCGCCAGCCGCATACGGCGGGGCTGCGTGCAGTGGGGGCGGCTCCTCCAAGGATTGGTGCTCTCTTGATTGCGCTTGCTCGCCTGGCGCGCTGATCGTCAGCGAGGCGCGAGCTAGGTGCTGCTCCGTCTGCGGCTCGTCCTGCGCCGCTGGTGAGCGCGAGGGCAGGCGCCCAGGAACGGGCGCCTGGCTGTTGGCGGGCGCCCGCCCTGAAGCGCGCCGGGAAAGCGTCTGAGCGGACAAAGACTGTCTCGGATGGTCGCCTGGGGCTTCTGTCTTCACGTCGCTCCAGGTTGCTTCCTCCTGCCTGGTGCCCTGAAGCGTCGGTCCGGGCGCAAACACAGGCGCAATGAGTGGCTGCACACCGGGTGCCTGGCCCAGAGCGCGTTGAGCCAATCGGGCGAAGAAATCGGCCATCAGATCACCAACTTCAGATACATCTGCCGCCGGAAAGTGCTCATCGCAAGGATGTCTGCCTCGCGCCAGCCATAGGCGCGCGCGAGCGCATCCACCTCGTGCAACAAACGTCTCGCCTGGGCGGAAAGCTCTGCCCACAAAAACGTCCCATATTCCAATGTCGCCTGCCAGCCATGCCCGCACGTCGGACATCCCAGGTCAAGCAGCGTCTCTGCCTGGGGGTCGCGTGCCAACACCTGCTCGGCCAGTTGAACAATCACCGCCTCTGGAAGCGTAGGTTCAGCAGACGCGGCGCCCGCGCGCTCAATTTGAAGCAGGCAATGCTGTGCCAGCACTGCCCGCGCCGTCTGCACATCATGGCAGGCGCGCACCGCAGCCAGATCACGGCAGGTGAGCACGCGAAAACGCAGCGTGTACTCGCCTATCGCCGTCTCATAGGCTTCTTGCTCGGCGGCGCCCGCCCCATCAACAGCAAGCGCAGCAGCATCCAGGGTGTATTCCAGACGCTCCTGGCACTGTGGGCATTCAGAAAAGCACTGCATTACTGGCCCAAACAGTGCCTGGCGCACCTGGAGCAACCGCACATGCTGCTGCCCCAGGCCCATGTCTAACAGCGCATCGCGGCTCATCTCTGGAAACGCCGCCCCCAGGATGGTCATCGCTCGCTCCAGCGCATCTTGTCCCTGGCCCACTTCCCAAAGCCAGAGCAGGTCTTGTGCAGAAAAGTGGCGCATCGCTTATCCAACCGGTTCAGTGAAACTGGGTTCACTCGGCTCGTTGACCGAGGCATCGCGCTCCCAGCCTTCGTTCTCTAGCTTGAGATGCTGAATGGCAACCGCGTTGGCGTTGGCATCCAGATCAGGCAGGGCCTGGTATTCTGAAACCCAGCAGCGAAAGAGTTTATAGGCGATGACAAGCTGGCCCGCCTCGTTGTACATCTCAAGAATGAGGTCTTTGCGGAAATCTTTGAGCGAGACTTCCGCCCCCAGCCCGGAGCCATAGTTCCAGACCTTGTTTGCCCACTTCTCAAATTCGGTATCATGGGTTACACCGCGCTCCAGCGTAATCGCCTCATATTCCGTCCGGCCTGGCGACTTACGACTGCTACTGGGATCGCCACCTTCTCGGTGCTTGACCACCTCTGTTGTCCGTTTGAGGGCGCCCACCTTGCTCACACCTGCCACATACCGCCCGTCCCATTTGACCCGAAACTTGAAGTTTTTATACGGGTCAAAGCGCTGCGCGTTGACACTAAATTGGGCCATGCTCTGCCTCCCTAGACCTCAATCTGTCCGGACATCTGCTGAAGCCGGATAATGACAAACTCCGCAGGTTTAAGCGGGGCAAACCCAACCAGGATATTTACTATCCCCTGGTTGATGTCGGCCTGAGTGGTCGTCTCGCTGTCGCACTTGACAAAGTAGGCGTCACGCGGGGTCTTCCCCTGGAATGCGCCCTGCCGGAAAAGCGTGTGCAGAAACGCACCGATGCCCAGGCGAATCTGTGCCCAGAGCGGCTCATCGTTTGGCTCGAAGACGACCCATTTCGTCCCGCGATAGAGGCTTTCCTCAAGGAACAGTGCCATCCTACGAACGGGGATATATTTCCACTCTGATGCCTTCTGATCGCTGCCATCCAGAGTGCGCGCGCCCCAGCAGACCGTCCCATAGATGGGGAAGGTACGCAGACAATTGATCGCTAATGGGTTGAGCGCACCGTTCTCCTGATCAGTCAAGGCATCATCCAGCGAGGAGATATTGCGCAGCGAGGCTTCGGTGCCTGCCGGAGCCTTCCAGACGCCCCGCGCGCTGTCCGTTCGCGCGAAGAGGCCCGCCAGCGTGCCGCTCGCCCCAAAGGAGCGCAGACGATAATTATCCAGGGGATCGGGGGCGTCTATGCGCGGGTAATAAAGCGCTGCGTAGGAGCTGCGGAGGCCATCATTCGCGGCCATCCAGGTTTTAATGGCATTTGGATTGGTGATTCCTGCGGGCGTATCCATCAAGAAGAAGGCCCGACGAGCCATACAATAGGTAATCGCCGCGCTCATAACGGCTTGTGCCTGGGTAGCAGTCAAGGCATTGCTTCCGCTGACCGCAGCAGTACGCGGAATACAGAGCAGATTAAACAGATCAACATCCTCAAGCGCGAAGACGCCGCTCTTATTCAGTTGATTGCCGATTAACTCTGTCGCGCCGGGCATCGCTCCGTTGCCTCCATCGTTTCCGCCGAATTTGGCACTGTTAGCGACAGCGCCACCGCCCAGCGGATACTCCTGAATGTTGGTCGTCACTGCGCTCCCGGTCAGCTTCAGGTCTGTGGCGGTGGTATCTGAACCAGCCTTGGCAAATGTGACCACATTGAGGGGATTTCCCGGCCCAGCTAACACCTGCAACTGGTTGCCACCCACTGTGACTGTCGCACCGGCAAAGGCAGAATTTGCTGGCGCTGCCGAACGGATAGCCGCTTCGAGGACAGGGGCCAACGTTGTCAGCGGAACGGTTCCTGGGAGTGTGATGGAAGAGGGCAGAGGCAGGGTAGCTGTTGCCGTTACCGGGGTTCCCCCGCCAGGGCCAATACTCACGCTGAGCATGGGGGTGGCGCTGCCGATGTTTGGATCACTGCTATGAGTGCCGGAGAAGGTGCCGTTCGCTAAGGGAGCATTTGCTCCGCTTGCTGTCACCCGGACCAGCTTCGAGCCAGCGTTTGAGTCGTTGATAACCTTCTCGACGAAATTGCTCTGGGTGCTTACCATCGAAAGGTTGCGGAAGGTTTCCTGGCGGGCCACACTCACGCGATTCCCAACGGTGGCATATTCCGAAACCACCAGATTAAACTCCCCGGCAGTTGGGACATTGCTATCTATCCGCACCCGTAAGTTATTCCCCCATGCCCCTTCATTGATCGCTTTCACCGTGAGCGCAGAAGCCGCCGCAGGAAGTACATGATCAATTTGGGCATCGGCGGCGGTGGCGCCCACCGCCACACGGACCGCCCAGGCTTCGGTCCCACCGTTTATGAAAAACTGCTGGATACCATAACTGGCTTCGCTCGCTTGATCCAGCCCCCCAAATGTTCGCTCAAAGTCCGCCATGTTGAACAATTGAACAGCCTGGTTCATCGGCCCGCGCGGAAAGTAATCCACGAAGGCGGCTATCGAGGTTGCCACGCCAGTGATCGTATGCACCCCACTGGGCACTTCCTCAATGTACACGCCTGGGTAGGTGGGGGTAATTGGCATTGGAAGACTTCTCCTCTCAGAAACAGCGCCTGACTCGGCCAAGGCAGCCATTGCTCTCTGCCATTTGCTTTCTCAAAGAACGGGCAAAGAAACCATTTTAGGATATGAGTTTGCGGGGGTGCTCACCATAGGGATGTGACTTCACGCCGCTCCTAGAATGCCTGGCTTGATACTGCACTTCTCCTTGTGGCCTGGACACATCCCGGCAGAGGCACGCCAGATAGGCGGCATTGGGAAAGCGGAGAGATCTAGCCCCTCTTCTGCACATAACAGATGCAGCTTGTGCCGACTCACCCCCGTGATCTGTTCCAAGCGGAGCGGTTGCTCTTCCCCCGGGCGTAATTGCTGCTCAATTTCTTGCTCCACATGAGGATGGAACGCTCCACCCGCGTCGCAGCAAAGCGCGCAACTCGCACAAGAGGAACTGATGATGCTGGATGCCCTGTACTAGGCGACCCTCGTCGCGGTGCGTTTTCGCGCGGAATGGCATGTTCGGTATCAGCGCTTGCTGAAGCATGGGCGCGCCAAGAAGGAAGCAGTGGTGATCTTGTCTCGCTCGCTGCTCAAAGTCATCTATCATCTACTGCGTGCCGGTGCCTCTGATGATCCGACTCGGGTTTTTCCTTCTGAAAAAGCTTGACATTGGATATGAACTCTTTCGTCGTCCGGGTGAAAAAGAGGATTTTGAGCACGATGGGACCACATATTTGTGGCCGATGAAGAAAGTAGCCAGGACAGTCCTCAAGCCTTGCCGGGTAACCTTATCTGCTGGCTTCATTCGCTGGTACGGTCTTCAGCCAGTGGGCCACTTCAGCAGCTTTATCATGGCCCATCGCTTCAAAGACTTGGAAGCTCTCCTCACCAACACGACGAGCCTCCCAAACATCACCCTGGACCAATGCCACCCGTGCCAGTCCATACAGTGCAGGAGCCATGTATCTCTATTCTCAAGTTTCTGGGCTAGTTTCAGTGCCTCCCGAAAATCTTCGCCAGCTTGATCTAGATAGCCTTGACTCAGGTGTAGTTCCCCACGCTCGCTTAGCGCAAAGCTAATCAGCAGGCTGTGCTGTATCTCTCGCCCAACGGCCAGCGCTTCCTGAAAGTATTTCTGAGCCTGAGAATACTCTCCGCTTTTTCTTGCTGTTGCTCCCAGTGTTGTCAGTGTCACGCTCATCATTTCTTGGTGGCCCATCTGATGGGCGAGCGCCACTCCTTCCTCCAAGTATGCCCTTGCCTGGTCATAATTTTGTCGCTCACTAGCCAGTTCACCCAAATTATTCAAGAGAAAGCCGAGATGTTCTCGCTGACCAATTCGTCGGGCGAGCGCTACCGCTTCCTGGTAGTAGTGCCCTGCTTGCTCCTTGTCTCCTCGGTTGCTTGTAAGGGTGCCTAAGCTGTTGAGCAGGGAGATGCTGCGTGCAAGCTGCCCATTCTGCCGAAAAGCGACCATCGCCTGCTGAAAACAATTTTCTGCTTGCATATAGTCGCCACGAGCCTTTGCCACGATGCCTATATTTTGGAGTAGAGAGCCAACCTCATCAGCATCCCCAATGCTCCTGGCAAGGGACAAGGCTTCCTGATAGCAGGCTTCGGCACGCGTGTAGTCTCCCAGAGCTGTGACCACCAACCCTAATGTACGCAGCAAGGCACTCAGCGTTTGAAGGTCACCTGTGGGGCGGGCGAGCGCTAACCCTTCTTCCAACGTGATCAGCGCTCCAGGATAATCGCCGCGCCGCCTTTTCAGCCCTCCGAGCGCCTGGAGGAACGCGGCTATCGTTCGAGTGTTCCCGATTTGGTAGGCAAGCGCCAGACCTTCTTCCAGGTACCCTTCTACCCGCTCATAGTTCCCCTGCATACCTATGAAAAGTTGCTCGGCTTGGCCGGAAAGATTGAGAGTGCCAGCAGCATGCTCCGCGCCCGTTTATTAAGCGCTTGATAGCTCGTATCCAGGCTCGCCATCAGCGAAAGCGACGAATAATCAGATCGGCTGGCATGCCGCAGCGGTTGGGGGCGTGGCAGCGCCAGACGCAAGCGAGCACTGGTTTGAAGCAAGTGATCGAGCGCAGCGCGCAGGCGCCGGGGCTGATTCCTGGATCCATGAATGAGCAGATATTTGCCGATGATGGTCAGTGCCAGGGGGAGTCCATCAATTGCTCGCACTAATGCGCGCGCCTCTTCGGCTCGGCCTGTACCACGTCTGGAGCGAGCCGTTCCAGCAATGCCAGCCCATCGCTTTCGCTCAGTTCAGGCACTCGCACCGCCGAACCGACATCAGCAAAGTGCAGCGCAACTTCTGGCAAGCGCGTTGTGAGCAAGTGGGAACAGTTTGGCCCGCCGATGCAGATAGCCTGCTCGCAACGTGTCAACTGGCAGGCTCCCCCTTCATGAAAACCCCTGCCTTAGGTGGGGGTTCCTTCTTGGGTCTATGCTGGTTTAGCGCAAATAGGGTGATTGCTTTGCTGGGGCAGGAGTGCGGAACCTACACGTCAATCCACTTCCCCACCCTTCAGGATTCCGCGCACTGAATGGCCGAGCGTGCTGTAGCAGGTAGCTCAAGGGGAGTCGTTGCGACAGGTGGCCCGCAGCTATCGAGTATCTTATGAGGCCATTCGGCGGATTCTGACGACAGCTCGGAGAAGCCACGTACCAGGTGATGAGGAGACGCAGAACTAAGCCAGAAGCTCCTCTAATGACCCGTGCAGTGGGAAGCTGACCTTGACGGAAAGAGCGCTCACGGGTTTCGACTGCAGAGTTTATGAGGGGAAGAGCCACCACAGGTGGGTCAAAGAGCGGCGTGACGGAGTTTTCACCCATCACGCCGCGCCATTCTAGAGTTCCCTCTTCCGAGGTTTTTATGGTATACTTGCTGTAGCACTCCCCTGACCGGGCAAGCCCACATACGTCGCTCACGCGGGTTGTGCATCTGATTGGTACGGAGACGAGTTGCTGGTTCGATTCCAGTCGTAACTTGCGCAAGCATGAGGCTTGCTTGCCGAACTTGTAGCGCGTACGCGAGGATGGCAAAGCTGGCAAACGCGAATAGCCTCGACCCGTTTCTTGTGCGGGTTCGACCCCCGCTCTCTACATCACCATGTGAAGCGAGCAGGCTTCACCCATTTTTGTGAGAGACAGCAGAGTTTCTGGCTGCTGATCTGGGCAGCATGGGTATGCTCCCGGCATATCACATTGGGGAGTCGTGTGAATTTGAATTATCGCAGACATGTTGCCATTGCTCAATCCGGTCAAAATGAATTTCAAATTATTTTGATCGGAGAGTACCAGGAAAGCCGTGAGAGTGTCGAGGCCCGTGCCCTGGCGAAAATCACCCATCAGCAGAAGCTCATGGTCCTGCAAGAGAGTACGGCGCGAAAATATTTTGCCAAAGAACTGAACGAGTTTCTCTTTTAGCAGTGCTGCCCGTAATATGCGGAAACGCCATTCCAGGTTCTGTGGGCTCTTACGCCACATCACGATAATAGTCGTGCATGAGGCCGCCCAGCACACCCCGTCGTTGCCCGATGAATATGCCTGAGCATTTGGAATGCGCAGATGATGAAGCAGGCACCACGCAACGCTCAACCCAGCGAGCCGACCCTGGGCAGGTCGAAGTGGTTTGGCGTGTTCCTTGGCCCTCTCCCACTCCTGCTCTGGGTGGGTGCTTGTGCATGGTTAATCTATGAGGGACGCTGTCAGCCACATCTTCAGCCCATTCTCCTGGCGCAGCTGGCGCTCCTGCTTTGGGGGCAGAGGTCGTCGGGAGTCTCATCGGCCTGTTTGTCAAACATATACAGGTGCACGCAGCAGTCCTCCTGTTTACCCTCCTGCTTTCCTTCATCCTTGGGAGCTTGGTGGCGATTCCGACCTATCAGGCTATCTTTTGTCTCCGAATCATTTTCTGACCAGCAGCGACCAACCCTCCTTCTTGTTGCCACACGAGTGATCACCAAACTGGCGTCAGAGCCGCAAAAGTTGTCCAAAGTGAGGGAAATGTGGCTGGATTCTGCCCTGTGTTGCGCGTAGAATGTGGGAACGACCCCATCCATACGTAAGGAGCAGACAAGATGACCTCACCGACCAACGCCCTGTCACCGATTCCAGAAGGCAGTTCCGCCGTGATGCTGTGGATCATTTCCCGCGATACGGTCCGGCTCCTCGCCTTCACGAAGCAGGCATTTGGGGCGCGGGAGCTTTCCCGCGTGACGCAGCCAGACGGTACCATCACCCATGCTGAGGTGAAGATTGGGGACTCGATCATCGGGGCCTTTGATACGCGGGCGGGCTGGCCGGAGACGCCTTGCTTTCTGCGCCTGTATGTTGAGCAGGCCGACGCGGTGTATCAGCAAGCCCTCGCCGCTGGAGCCACCTCCGTCACGGAGATGACCAGCTTGCCCTGGGGTGATCGCGGCGGGCGAGTGCGCGACCCGCTGGGCAACATCTGGTGGATACAGTCGCGCGTTGAACGAGTCGAGCAGGCGGAGATAGTCAAGCGCGCGGCAGAGCAGCCCTACCGCGACGCCTTACAGTATACGCGGGAGTCGTTTGACCGCGAGATGAAAAGCCGCGGGCGCTAGACAGCGCGTGTAGCGCCGTCTTCCAGACGGCAGGGGTGGTAGGGGAGTAGCTCTCGCTCTGTCCGCGCAGCGACCAATCAAACGCATCGTTGGAAGGAGCGCCATTTCGCGCTGGAGGAGGGAAGATAAAGCGCCCTGCGTCTGCGCCGCGATATCGTAGAGTGGTCCAAGGGGGCGGGGGTAAACAAGGCGTCGCAGGTGCCCCACAGTCGCCGGGCGGACTGACCAGGCTTTCGCACAAACTGCTCCACTAGGGCGGTTTTACCGATCCCCGCCTCTCCACTGACCAGCACGGTGCGCCCCTGGCCAGTCGTGGCCGCCTGCCAGAACAGCCTCAACTGCTCGAAATACGGCTCCCGTTCCAGAAGGTCCATGGTGTTTCCTCCCCACAGGCCATGTTGGCGGCATTGGTTATAATACTCTCTTCCAGGGCTGCCTGGAGTGGGTCAGGGAAGTCTTTTGCGCCCTTTCGCGAGTAAGCTACTTCTGAGACAATGCGCTCCGGTCAGGGGTGCTGCTTCCACCCCTGAATCCTCTGTCTTGCTCCTGTCCACCCCTGGAAGCGGAAACCAGAACCAGGCTGCTTGATGGAGGCGGCAGAGCGTCTGCGGTGTTGCCAGCTAATAGCGAAGAGTAGGATGCTGGCATGGCGTTCACCGGCCGCTCATCAGGAAGGGAATACCTGATGGTGCCTTCCCCGTTCGCGCAAGGAACGTCATCGAGAGAGCAGCGAACCTTTGCTTCTGGCGGTTGCTGTGAACACCTCCACCAGAAAATACGGTTGAGGGTATCAAGGGTCCACGCCACGCGGGGTGGGCACAGGTGAGCCGCAACCCCCATGAGTGGGACCAGATCAGGCAGGGGCAGCGTCGGTGCGTGCGCACGTTTTGGCAGGGCCACCAGCAAAGTTGCCCCTCAAGCATGAGAGTAACCTGGCAGAACAGGCCACACCGCCTTGATCTGCTTAGCCTGCCTGCTCTCATTCTTGATGAACAGTTCTCGAAATGGCCCAGAATCCTGTCTGTGGATCAGGCAAGCGATAACCTGGCCCAAGAGGTAGCGAGGAGCGCAGTATACGCTCCTCGCTCGTTTGGGATGCAAGAACGAACCAGTTCTCAACTACCCCATTAGGGTAAGAACCGTTTCCAATGGCCTTCGGAGACAACTTCGACGACGCCATCAACCACTTGTATAGCGGTTTGATCGTCAATTGCGTAGGACGGCACTGGCATGTCGGCGGCCCATCTTTCTGCGTCGGCCATGGTGTTTTTCGGCAGATCCTCGTGATCCAGATGCGGGAATATCGAGAAATCAACCATGCCCAGCGTTCTATCGCCGCCGGTGGGCGGCTTCCAGCCGACGAAGTACTCCCCGATGTTGGGGGTCATTACCATGCTCCCGGCGCTCAGTCCCACATAGACCGTCTCGCGCCCAAGCTCCGGCAAGAGGTCGGCCAGTCCTGATTGCCGCATCCAGTAGCACAGATACAGGGGATCGCCACCGTTCACCAGCAGGACGTCAGTCTCCCGGACAACGGGAACCCAGAGCGCCTCATCGATGCTGGGCAGCGCGGTGAGCTCCAGCACTCCCAAGGACTTCCATCCCAATTCGCACATGGGGGTTTCGGGTTCTCGTCCGCTGATGAACCGCCAGGCGTTGCCGGTACCGCCGAGCTGGGCGTAGTTCGCAGTGGGGATGCAGAGGGCGCTGGACTCGGCAATCGGTTTGCCCAGTAGATCTACCAGAGTATGACGAATGCTGTCGTTTTTGATGCCAGCCGAGGTGAGAAGAAATTTCATGATGCCTCCCCTTGACGATTTCATGGGAGCCGAAAGGCTTCTCCAGTCCCCCTTGTGAGAGACTGAAGCAGAACGACCCCAGAACGTCACGACTGCGTTTATCCCAACGTGAGTCATATGCTCTCGCTGTCAGTCTTGCGCACAAAGGTCTTCCGCTCCCTCATTGTATGCAAGACATTCTCCCCCTTCCACGATTTTCCGGAAATTGGGTACTTACAGCCGGAAGAATAAGCTGTATCTCGCGTTCCAAGAGTTGGGCCGTAGGCGACGAACAAAAGTGAGACGTTCCATGCAGACACCCAATGTCAATAGCGATGAAAGGCAATTTTTCGCATCGATAGCTTCCCGCTTGGCACCTCTCGGTTGTTTTAGGCGGCCAGACAACCATGAGCCTGCTGGGTCGCAAGGAAGGTAGCTGCCAGGTTGGGCTTGTGCTTGCGAAAGACGGGCCTAGATGATCCGAACCCATACATTGCGGAGCCGCTCGCACCGCCATGCTGTGGGTCTTGCCCTCCTTGCGCTTGCGTTGGTAGTAGTCCTCGGCCCAGGGTTCCTGAAACGTCCACAGCCCGAGCAAACTGGAAGAGCGCACTCGGCAAGGGTTTGAGGCAGGCAGGCCGCTGCTGCACCGAGGCATGCTTGCCGCTCTCAATGGGAACCGGCGAGGTGTCTCCTAACGCCTGGCGACTCTCCGCAGAGGCATAGCGCGAGCGGTCATCACCCCACTCAGCCAGGAGTCGGGGCGCCAGACGCTTGCCCGCTCCTGGCAGGCCATTGAAGATCGGCTGATCGGCATGCGCTTGAAACAGCCGAGCAATCTCATTGTCGTAAGCGGCCAGTTGGTCCGCGAGCCTGAGGAGTTGCTGGACTAGCGCCAGCATCAAGCGTGAGCTAGTCCGTGTGATGATAGCGTCAGCCTGTAAGGAGGGCTGACGGAGCTGCTCCCAGACGCCGAGGCTTTGCCCGCTTGAGCAGCAGAAGAAGGTCTTCAAGGGAGGCTTGTGATGCGGCCTGGGGTAATACGTCTCCTGTACAGCAGAGATAACTCCTCGAACGCATTGCCGTTCGTGCTACTCCCTGGAGATAATGAGAAAGAAATTACCTCGACTCCATTCCTTGATTTCTATGTGTTATATTTCTTTCAGGTATTCGCGCAAATAGGGAATTTTGCGCGACATTTGCAAACGACATATCAGGAGAGGATGAAGAACACCCATGACGACCCTGCTCGACGTCCTGAACGCGGGTCATGACCAGCACGTGGCTATCGCAGCCCAGTCCGGTCTCACGTTAACATATCGTCAGCTGCGGGACGAGGTCACGCGGGCTGCCGAACATCTCTCGTCCTGCGGTGTCAGGCCCGGCGAGAGAGTAGCGATGGTCTACCCAAACTCGGCTGAGGCCATCGTGCTCTTCCTCGCGGCTGCTGCTGCCGGAACTGCGGCGCCGCTTAACCCAAGCTACAAGCAGGAGGAGTTCGCCTTCTACCTGCAGGACACGCGGGCTCGCGTCCTGCTCGTGCCTCCAGGCGGCTTCCCGGCTGCGCGTTCGGCGCTGCCAGCGGGAGGAACGGTCATCGAGGCTGGTTTCGATGAAGGCGCCACGTTGCGACTCTCTCCCGTGTCACACACTCCGTCGCGACGCTCTGCCTTGAGCGAACCAAGGGATGACGACGTGGCGCTGGTTCTCCACACCAGTGGCACGACCAGCCGACCCAAGATGGTCCCACTTCGACACCGTAACCTTGCCGCTTCAGTTGCCAACATCATCCCCTCCTATGGGCTGACAGAGGACGACGTTTCGCTCTGTGTGATGCCACTCTTCCACGTTCATGGTTTGGTAGCCTCGGCCCTCGCCACGCTCGGATCGGGCGGCACGGTGGTCGTGCCCCAACGCTTCAACCCCTTCGAGTTTTGGGGACTGGCTGATTCGCATCGCGTGACATGGTATTCCGCTGTGCCGACCATCCACCAGTTGATCGTGGATCGAGCGGCTCACGGCAAGCATGCGCCAGCAACCTCTCTCCGCTTCGCTCGATCGTGCAGCTCCCCGCTTTCGCCTCAGCTCATGGGCGAACTCGAAGACCTGCTCGACGTACCGGTGCTCGAGGCGTACGGCATGACCGAGGCTTCGCACCAGATGGCCTCCAACCCGATGCCACCCGGCCGAAGGATGCCGGGGTCGGTCGGCATCGGCACGGGTGTTGAGATTGCGATTCTTGGCGAGCACTGCGATCTCCTTCCTGTCGGCGCAGCTGGCGAAGTAGCAGTGCGTGGACCCAACGTGATGGACGGATACGAGGCCAACCCCGCGGCCACGGACGCAGCCTTCTGTGGCGACTGGTTCCGAACTGGCGACCAGGGAACTCTCTCTCATGACGGCTACCTCACGCTTGCCGGCAGGATCAAGGAGCTGATCAACCGAGGAGGAGAGAAGATCGCCCCTCGGGAGATCGACGAGATCCTGCAGCGCCACCCAGCAGTTGCCGAGGCGGTCACATTCGGCATTCCGCACAAAACTTGGGGTGAAGAGGTGGCGGCAGCGGTCGTGCTGAAGGGAGAGGTGGAGAAGCGGGACCTTGCCGACTTCTGCCGCCAGCATCTTGCCGACTTCAAGATTCCGCGCCAGTTTTTCTTCGTTGACGAGATCCCCCGCACCAGTACGGGCAAGATCCAGCGACGGCACGTGGCGGCGGCCTTCGTAGAGCAGGGAGGTGAACCGTGAGGTTCGCCATCGTGGGCGCTGGTGCCACTGGGAGCTATCTAGGTGCTTGCCTTGCCCGAGCTGGCCTCGAGGTCACCCTGGTTGCCCGAGGTCCGCACCTGGCGGCCATGCGAGAGCATGGCTTGAGGGTTCTGGAGGCGGATGACACGTCCTTCACGGTCCATGCGGCCTGCACTGACCGGTTGGACGCCATCACCTCCGCTGAAACGATCTTCGTGACGCTCAAGGCGCACAGCCTTCCTAGCCTGGCTCCGGCCCTTGCGTCGGCGGCTGGGAAGCAGAGCACATTCGTCTTCGCTCAAAACGGCGTCCCCTGGTGGTTCTTTCTCGGCACAGATGATGCTTCCCTCGAGTCCGTAGACCCGGGCGGTGTGATCGCGTCCAGTTTTCCCGCCGAGCGTGTCCTGGGCTGTGTGGTCTATCCAGCGACTACTCTCGTGGAGCCTGGAGTCGTGCGGCACGTCGAGGGGAACCGGTTCTCTGTGGGCGAGCTGGACGGTTCCCAGACGGACAGAGTTCGTACGCTCTCTTCTGCCCTGGTGCAGGCCGGGCTCAAGGCACCAGTACAGACACGCCTGCGCCAAGAGATCTGGTTGAAGCTGATCGGCAATGCCACCCTGAACCCCGTCAGCGCGTTGACTCGGGCTACGCTGAGCGAGTTCCTCGGCGACGAGGGGTGCCGAGATCTGATCCGCAGGCTGATGCTGGAGGTGGAAGCCGTGGGAAGGGCGTATGGCCTCCACCCTGACATCGGCGTCGATCGGCGCCTGGAGGGTGCAGCTCGCGTCGGCAATCACCGAACTTCCATGCTTCAGGACGTGGAGGCAGGCCGTCCGCTGGAAGTCGAGGCG
>DATBGS010000136.1:0-18619 GCA_036557885.1 Ktedonobacterales bacterium | reverse complement strand
CTCCGCCGCGCCCGCCACATGCAAGCAGACAATTCTCTCGTTCGATGAAGGAGTCACCCATGCGAAAGATAGATGCGTTCGCGCATATCCTGCCTCGTTCGTACCTCCAGCGGCTGGAGCGGCAGCTTGAGAAAACGATGGCGCCGAGTCGGCTCGACTACTACCGCGAGGGCATCTTCACCTTCGATCCGGTGCTGTCCGACCTGGACGCGCGATGGCGCAAGATCGAGCCGTATGGGGATTACACGCAGGTTCTGGTGCTGGCTGTGCCGCCGCTTGAAGAGGTTGGGCCGCCGGAGGTTGCGGCGGAGTTTGCCCGCATTGCCAATGACGAGATGGCGGAACTGGTCCGGCGGTTTCCTGATCGTTTTGTCGGATTTGCAGCCGCGCTGCCGCTGAGCGACATGGACGAAACCATGCGCGAGCTTGACCGCGCCCTGACTCAGCTTGGTGCGCTGGGTGTGCAGCTCTACACCAACGTTCTGGGCGTGGCGCTCGATGATCCGCGCTTCGAGCCGTTGTTCAGCAAGCTTGAGGAGGCCAACCGCGCCGTGTGGCTGCACCCGACGCGAAGCGCGGCGTGGGCCGACTATCCGGCAGAGAGCCGCTCCGACTTTGGCCTGTGGTGGTCAATCGGCTGGCCCTACGAAACCGCCGCCGCCCTTGCACGCCTTGTCTATTCGGGGCATATGGAGCGTCACCCGCGCCAGCTTGTGATTGCGCATCACGGTGGCGGCATGGTGCCGCACTTCTCCTCCCGGCTCGCTATGGGGCCGGGCTATCGGCAGATCAAGGACACCCTACCGCGTCCGCCGCTCGACTACTTCCACAGGTTCCACGTTGATACGGCGCTGTTTGGCGCGCCACACGCGGTTCGCTGCGTCCTGGAGTTCTTTGGCCCGCAGCAGGTGCTCTTCGGCACCGACATCCCGCTTGGACCCTCGAATGCGGTCGAGGCGACGATAGCGGACATTGATTCGGTTGGTCTTTCCAGAGAGGACATGGCAGCGGTCTACGCTGGGAACGCCATACGTTTGCTTGGGCTGCGGGCCGACTAACGGCCACTGCGTTGACACAGGCTGGCCTTCCTGTCGCATGTTGTCCCCACTGCATAGCAGATGGCCGACCCCTTCTGGGGCCGGCCATCTGTGGTGCTCAGCAGATGGACAAGCCGTCTGCTCCTTGCTCCAGAAGCGTTACTGCGTCTTCTTGACGAAGAACCAGTCGGCAATGTTCCACTCGTTGCCCGATGAAGTGGGGTTCGGGAAGAAGTTAGCGATGTTGGTGTTCGTCAAGGTGACGTTCGGGCGCAGGTACATCGGGATGGTGTCAACCTGCTCAATGAGATGCTTCAGGAGGTTGACGTAGATCGTGTGCCGTTTGGCTGGATCGAGTTCTTTGCCGCCATCAGTCAAAGCCTGGTCTACCTGCGGGTCGTTGACTCGCGTGTAGTTGCCACCACTGGGGCTGGCGTCAGAGGGAATCTCCGTGCTGGCAAACACGCTCAGGGAGCCACCAGTGTCCAGACCGAAGACGTAAGCATAGAGGGACAGGTCATACTTGCCTGTCGCCAGGATGCCACCATGACTGTAATCGGTGAAGAAGACGCTAGCCGGGTAATACTGCCCATCCAGGTTGATGGGGATACCAATCGCCGCCAGGTCTTGCTTGACGATCTGCGTCACATCCGCCCGCTGCTGATTGCCAGAGGTCGTCGCCAGGTTCAGCGTCGGGAAGACCGTGCCATCGGCCTTCTTGCACGGGCTGGGAGCCGCTGAGCAGTCCCATCCCGCCGTCTTCAGGTCCGCAATCGCCTGCGCTTTGTTGAAGGGCAGCGCCTTGATCGAGGGGTCGAACTCTGGAGATGGAGCAGGAAGAATCGTATCCACGCCCAACTGCGCACAGTCGGCGCTCAACACGGTCTGGATGATCTGGCAGCGGTCTATGCCTTCTTCAATCGCTTTGCGCACATTGAGGTCTTGCAACACCGGATTTTGTTGGTTGAGGTCAATATGCTCGTAAGCGATGTTGGAGGTCACCTGAAGCCCCGGCAGCCCGGTGAGCTTCTTGATGTCGGCGTTGGTGAAGTCCTCGGCGTGGTCGGTTTCGCCCGCCTGGTAGCCCGCAATCAGGGCGTCTTTGCTGGCGAAGACCTTGAAGACGGCCTTATCCAGCACGGTGGGATGCAGGCTGGTCGAGACATAATACTTGTTGGGCACCAGCGTGATGCTCTGGTCTGCCGCAAAGTCGCTCAGCACGAAGGGACCGTTGGTGACCCTGGGGGTCAGGTTGACATCCTGAGTAGTAGCCAGGTCTTTGTTGGCAATGCTCGACCACGCATGCTTGGGCAGCGGGAACGGTAGATAGCTCAGATAGGCGGCAAAGGGTGCCTTGTACTTGATGGTCAGGGTGTACTTGTCGGTGGCGACATAGGACGCCATCTGGTCATAGCCGAAGGTGGTAGCTACCGCCGTGTTGGGGTCAAGCAGCGTATCCATCGCATACACAAAGTCATCGGCGGTCAGTTCCTGTCCATCGGACCACTTGAGGTCGTGGCGCAGGTGCAGCACCGTCGTCAGCCCGTCTTTGCTGAAGCCCCCATTATCAACGGTTGGAACCTCAGTAGCCTCGTCAGCGATATATTTGGCATCCGAGGTGATGGTCGTCGGGCCAGCCCACAGACCAGCCTCGATTTCCCCATCCACGACGAGCGTGGCAAACAGGGGGTTCAGGCTGTCAGGGAACTGCCAATCGGAAAAGATGACGGTGCCGCCCTTCTGGTCGCCGGTGGGGGATTTGTAATCGTAGGGTTTGGCCTGGGTCTGGGTCTGGGGCGGGTTGCCGCAGGCTGCGACCACCGCCGCCAGGAGCATGAGTAGCGTTGTTGCGAAGGCGAGTCTGCCCTTCTTCAACATCTATCCCTCCTAAATCACTGGTGTGAAAGAGAACAAGAGTAAAAACACAGACACAGCGCTGCTCTTCAAGCGCTGATTGGCCTCTGAGGTCCGTCCAGAGGCGGCTGGGAATCCTGGCTAGATGGCTCCTTTCCCGCGATGACCTTCTCTCGCTAGCCCGAAGGAATGCTTTGCAGAGTCTTTGGTCTTTTGTTGAAACAGATGATCTCTATCTTCACGTTGAGCCGGGCGTGCATCTGCCCCGATCAACGGCAGGCAACGCTCTCCACCTCCAGGCAGAGCCAGAAACGGACGAATGGGCCGGGGAAGTCTCGCCTGCTGGCCGCTCCGACGTAGCGGCCAGCGGGCTTCCTGAAGCCATCGGTAGACCTGGCGATCAAGAGCATATCTGAAGTATAGGGCGGAGACTGGAGGCGGTCTTGCAGAATCGGGCGCTTGCGTAGCAAAATCGTCTTAAGTGGGGTTGCATCGGCCTGGGTGAGTTTGGGCGGCAAAACGCCGTTTGCTCCTGAACATCTCCCTCCTTCTGCCGTAGTTCTTTGAGAACACATGAACACCGCGAGGACATGCCGTCCTCGCAATGGTTGCTTGCGCAAGAAAGCGGGCGGTTGAGATGATTGAACTCTGGCGTGATCAGCATGAAACTTGGGAGCGCACGTCCTCCACGAACCTTGCCGAATCGTGGCCCACGCTCTCCAGTGCTCATGCTGGCTGGGAGGGACTGAGTGTGCAGGTCTTTGACGAGCCAGACGAACTAGAAAGCTTGCACGTTCCCTCAACAGGCGACCTGACGCTGGGGATGTATCTGGGAGGGACGATCCATGTTGAACGACGAGAGGGGCAGGGTTCCTGGCATGGAGGAGATATGTATTCAGGGGATCTCTTCCTGAACTGGGGGAACAGACCCGCCTATGAAGCCCGCACCTGGAGCTTGTCCTCGGTCCCGACTCAGGTTCTGAATCTCTCCGTGAGCCAGGAGGTGGTGGCTCGCGCGGCTCAGGAGGAGCTTGGAGTTGATCTGGCGCGTCTGGAGGTGGGTGGGCGTACCGGCTTTCGTGATCCGCTGGTGGCCCAGATTGCGCTCACGCTGTGGCGGGAGTTGGAACAGCCAGCCCCCGCAGGGAACCTCTATGCGCAGTCGGCGGCCCAGTTCCTTGCCGTCCATGTCCTGCGGCACTACACCTCCAGTTGGGAAAGACTGCGAGCCAGGCCCCTCCCTCCCCATAAGCTGACGGAGCGCCAGGTCCGGCAATTGTTGGAGTTCATCCAGGCCCACCTGGATGAGCAGCTTTCGTTAGAGACGTTGGCCCGGCAAGTCGGCTTCAGCCCACACCACTTTGCCCAGTTGTTCCGACGGGCGACAGGAACCAGCCCGCACCAGTTTATCCTGCGCCAGCGTCTTGAGCGTGCTCAGGGGCTGCTCCAGGGGACCGAACTGCCCCTGGCGCAGATAGCCAGCGCGTGCGGTTTTGCGCATCAAAGCCATCTGACCCAGGTCTTCAAACGTCATCTCAACCGCACGCCCGGTGCGTACCGGCAGGACGGCTCCAGGTGTGCGAGATTGTGAGAGCGTGAACGCGGAGCACTCCATGCTCTGTAATGGGGCAGATTAGCTGGGGAGGCGCTGGCATTGGCGAGCATCCCGCCAATACGCTACAATGTTGGCAAGCATTTCTTTGGCACAAGGAGCCGCTATGTCCTCTTCCCCAGACTCCACCCCAGGCACCGGCACGGAGGCCGATGCTACAAGCACCCCAGATGCCACCCCCCAGACCGGCAGGGACGCCGGTGCTACAAGTGCTTCCTATACGCTGGTAGGGGCGGCGCTGGCGGCGAGCGCGGCAGTGCTGTGGGGGTCAACGGGTAGTCTGGTGCGCAAGCTGCTGCTGGCAGGGATTACGCCGTTGACGCTGGTGGAGTCGCGCTCGCTAGTCGCAGTGGTTGGGATGGGGCTGTTTTTGCTGGTTGCGGGGCGCTCGCGGCTGCGCGTGGCGCGGCGCGATGTGCCGCTGCTGGTGCTGTTCGGGCTGTCGGTAGCAGTGGTGACGTATGCGTATTTTCTGGCGGTGAAGCTGCTGCCGGTGGCGATTGCGGTGATGGTGCAGTACACCGGCCCGACGATGATCGCGCTGTATACGGCGCTGGCGACACGGCGGCTGCCCGCGCCGCGCATCTGGCTGGCGCTGGCACTGACGCTGGCGGGTGTGGGGCTGCTGGCTGGGATTGGCGGGCTGGGCGGGAGCCAGAGCAGCCTGAATCCGCTGGGGCTGCTGGTGGCGCTTGGCTCGGCGGTGGCAATGGCGCTGTATATTCTGGTGGGCGAGCGGCTGGGCAAGCGGGTGCATCCGCAGACGAGCGTGTTTTACGGCTTTGGGATTGCGCTGCTGCTCTGGCTGGTGCTTCAGCCGCCCTGGAGCTTCCAGACGGCGGCGCTGGCTCCTTCGGCGTGGCCGCTGGTGCTGGGGGTTGGGGTGCTGGGCACGCTGATTCCGTTTGGGCTGTTCCTGACGGCCATTCGTCGGCTGGACGCCACGCGCGCCGCGATCATCAGCACACTGGAGCCGGTGACGGCGGCGGCGGTGGCGTGGGTCTGGCTGGGCGAGGGCCTGGACGCCTGGCAGGTGTTGGGCGGGGCGCTGGTGCTGGTTGGCGTGACGGTGGTGCAGCTTCGGGCGTCCCGGCGCGCCGGGAGCCCCTTGTAGCGCCGCCATTCCTGGAGCCACACCCCGCCCCTGCCTGCTGCCGTGCCCCTGCTTTGAGGGGGAAGCCCGCGCTACAAGCAGGAGCCACACCCAACCCCCCGGCGGGCTAGCAGCCCGCGCTACAGGCTAGCCGGTGAGTTCGGCGTAGAAGATGGTGACGCTGCCGGGGGTGCCCTCCAGCGAGTAGGCCAGGCCGCGCTCCACCAGGCAATGAAACGGGAAGGTGGCGCCTGATGGTGGGCGGTGGATGATGCTGATGATGGGCGCGTCCTCTTCCATGCCGTTGTAGAGCGTGAGGGTGAAGTTGCCGCTCGTCCCGACGATGATCTGGCCCAACACGCAGCCCTGGCTCCCGTCGGCGGGCGCGTGCCCCGCGACCCAGGCTCTGGCGGGCTGCTCGGCGGTGAGGTGGAGCGGCTTGTAGGGCGGCGCGGCGGAGGAACGACCTGCAACGGAGCCAGTGGTGCTGCTGGCGACGCTGAAGCCGCCGCTGCTGGCCCTCGTCTGGTGTCGGCCTGACGCCCGGCTGAGCACGAGGATGGTTTGCGTGCGTACCTTTTCGAGATTGACGCCCAGGCTTTCCAGCACTCCGGCGGCGACGCCTTCGCCCTCACGCATCAATCCGAGCAGCAGATGCTCGGTGCCGATGAAGTGGTGGTTCAGGCGGCGGGCCTCATCTACGGCCAGTTCGATGACCTTCTTGGCGCGCGGCGTCAGGCCAATTTCGCCAAGGACGATGCGGTCCCCGCGCCCGATGATCTCTTCCACCTTCTGGCGGACTGCCTGGAGTTCCACGCCCAGTTCAGCGAGCACCCTGGCGGCCACGCCTTCGCCTTCGCGGACGAGGCCCAGCAGCAGGTGTTCTGTTCCTATATAGTTGTGGTTAAAGCGCTGGGCTTCTTCTTGCGCCAGGCTGAGCACCTTGCGGGCGCGCTCGGTAAATCGGTCAAAGCGGTCACGGTCATTCATTGGCTACAAGCTCCTTTCGCAAGGCTAGAGGGTGTGGGCTAGTTGGGGAGGTCGGTATACAGGATGGTCACGCTGGCGGGTGTGCCCTCCAGGGTGTAGCTGAGGCTGTGTTCCAGCAGGACATGAAACGGGTAGGTGTCGCCCGTTTTAGGATTGGTGATGACGGAAAGAGCAGGCGCGTCGGGCGCGAGTCCGTCGTAGAGCGCGAGGGTGAAGTCGCCGCCTGTGCCGATGACGACCTGGTGCAAAATGAGCGCGCCACCCGCGCCAACAGGTGCGCGGCTGGGATGAGATGCTTGAATGTGCAGCGCGGTTGCGGGCGAAGGCGGGGCAAAGAGTTGGGGGTACACATGCCGCAGCAGCCGTTGCTGGCGCTCTGCTGGCAGCGAGGCAAAAGCAGAAGCGCGCTCAGCTTCGAACGCTTTGAGGGCTTCTTCCGGGCCGCCGGGGTTATGAAGCAACTGAATCACGCGGGTGCGTACTTTTTCGAGATTGACGCCCAGGCTTTCCAGCACGCCAGCGGCAATGCCTTCGCCTTCGCGCACCAGGCCGAGCAGGAGATGCTCCGGGCCGATGTAATCGTGGTTCAGGCGGCGCGCTTCGTCCACCGCCAATTCGATCACTTTTTTGGCGCGCGGCGTCAGGCCGATCTCGCCAAGGACGATTCTGTCACCGTGCCCAATGATGAACCCCACCGCGCTGCGCACTTTGTACAGTTCCACGCCCAGGCTGCTGAGCGTCATGGTGGCAAGCGTTCCCTCCTGGCGCACCAGCCCCAGCAGCAGGTGCTCGGTGCCGATGTAGTTGTGGTTAAAGCGCTGCGCTTCCTCCTGAGCCAGGGCTATCGCTTGCCTGGCTTGCTCATTAAACTTGTCGAAGCTCCATTTTTCACTCATGCGGTGCCCTCCTTCCCGGTGGGTGTGTTGTCATGCTGCTCGTTTTCGTGCTCGCTGGGAGCGGGGAACAAGTTGCCGGATATACGGGGAGGCGGATGAAGGGTCTGGAGGAGCAGGTTGCCGAGCACGAGCGGGTCCACCTTCAACTGGCGCAGCACGTCCCTGGCAAGGCCGCCTTCGTCTTGCAGCAGTGCCAGGAGCAGGTGGTCGGTGTCAATCATCTGCTCGCCCGCTGCTTTCATTTCGACGATGGCGCGCTCGATGACCTCTTTGGCGCGTGGCGTCAGGCCAATTTGCCAGGGGACGTAGCGCCCGCCATGCCCGGCAAGCTGCGCGACAGCATAGCAGGCTTCATCCAGCTTGACACCAGCAAGGCGCAAGGCTTCTGCTGCGTGGCCCTCGGTGACATGCAGCAGGCCCAGCAAGAGGTGTTCGGTGCCGATGTAGTTGTGGTTGAAGCGCTGCGCTTCTTGCTGGGCATAGGCCAGGGATTGGGCTGCCTGAACCGTAAAGGCGCGGGTGTGCTCTCCGCTGTACATCAACGTGCCTCCTTTGCAGTGATGCTCCACTACCAGCATAGCAGGAAGCGACCTGGGCGTCAAGAAGGACCAGGACGGACCGGCACCCTAAGACAGAAGGGCAGGCGGAGGCCGGTGCTACAAGGGGACGGGCGAGACGCCGGGGGTACAAACGGGGACGGACCGGCTGGAAGCCGGTGGTACAAGGGGGGTTATTTTTCGGCCAGGGGGAGGCTGAACCAGAAGGTGGCGCCTTGCCCTGGGGAGCTTTGCACGCCCACCTGTCCGTGATGCAGTTCGATGATGGTGCGGCTGATGAAAAGGCCGATGCCCAGACCAACGCCAGAGCCGCTCTGCACTTTGACGCCTTTGGCGCGGTGGAAGCGCTCCCAGATGTGCTCTTGCTCGGCCAGCGGCAGACCCAATCCGTGATCGCGCACCCAGACACGCGCGCGCCGCTTCTGCACTTCCAGCCCGATCTCTATCGGTTCCGTTTCCGGGGAATACTTCAGGGCGTTGGTGAGGTAGTTGATGAGCACCTGGGCAATGCGGTCAGCATCGGCAAGGATGAGCACCGGGGCGCGCACTTCCAGGGAGAGCAGGAGTGTGCGCCGGGGCACCAGCAAGGCATGCTGCTGGACGGTTTCGCGGACGATGGTGGCAAGGTCGGCGGGCTGGGTGTAGATTTCCAGCCGGTTGGTCTGGATGCGCGAGACATCCAGCAGGTCTTCTACCAGGCGGTTGAGTTGACCGGCTTGCCGGTCAGCGCGGGCCATCATCTCCTCAAAAGAGTTGATGTTGCGCAGGATGCCCCCGTTTTCCCTGCTTTCTGCTTCCTTGAATGATCTGACACGTTTCTGGAGCAGTTGGATGCTGGTACGGATGCTGGTGAGCGGGGTTTTCAGTTCGTGGCTGGCGATGCTCAAGAATTCGTCCATACGCCGGTTTGCCTCGCGCAGGGCTAGCTCGTTGGCACGCGCCTCTTCGCGCTCGCGCAGCAGCCGCGCGCGCTCCAGCACAAAGGCGCCCAACTTGGAGATGGCGCGGGTCAGAGCAATTTCGTCGCGGGTGAACTCGTGCGCTTCTTTGCCGTAATCCAGCCCCAGGATGCCGACCAGATGCTCGCCAATGCGCATGGGCGAGGCAAGCACGGTGCGTATGCCGTAGGGATTGGGCTGATCGCGATGAGGCGGCTGTGATGTGTCTATGACGACCAGTTCGCCGGAGCGCATGCTGGAGGCGAAGGTCGAGTCGGGGCCGGTGCTCAGCGAAATCTTGCCCTGCTCGTTCCACCAGAAGCGTTCTTCTTCTGGCGAGAGGCCAACCACTGCAACCGGAAGCTGAAGCTCTGTGTCTGGCTCTATGGCAATGATGCCCACACGTCGGCAGCCCAACACGCGCCGGGAGAGTTCCACGAGACGCTGGGCCGTTTCGTTTGGCGCGGCAGCGGGGCTGGGCTTGATCGGGCCGGAAGCGCTGGGGGCCAGCACCAGCGATTCTGCCATTGCCAGCAGCGCCTCCAGCGCTTCCCGCGTGCGGCGTTCCAGCGCTCTGCTTTCGGTGATGTCGCGTAGGATAAGGACGGCGCCGCTGATCTGTTCCAGGCGGTTGCGCAGCGACGAGCCGGTGGTGCTAACAAAGAGTTCGCGGCCATCCAGGGTTTGGATGTTGAACTCCACTGCATCCTTCCCACCAATGCTTTCACCACGCAGCAAACGAGAGATGGGCCATTCTTCAAGGGTGAACGGGCGGCCTTGCTCGTCGCGGGGGTTGAGCAGGTGAAAGCGTTCTTCCGCCGGGCGGCTTTCGTAATCGGGGTCTTTCTCCAGCCCAAACATTTCTCGAAAGGCCGTGTTGGTGCGCAGGAGCCGACCTTGCGCGTTGGTCACAAACATGCCATCGGTGATGGACTCGAAGATGCTTTCCAGATTGGCGCGCTCAGCCGCCGCCGTGCGCCGCGCCCGCTCAGTCAGGCTGGCAAGGATGCTGATGGCTAGCCCTACGAGAATGAGGAGCAGCAGGCTCGCTGTGGTCCCAGGCTCGGCGGGGAAGAAGCTAAACACCGGTTCAAACACGAAAAAATCCAGCAGCACGGCGCCAACAAGGATGGAGAAGATGCCTGGAGCCGCGCCCCAGCCCAGGGCAACGATGAGCACTCCCAGGATCGGGAGGAGGCTGCGAAATGGCGGGGTGGGAAGCATGGCCGTTATAGAGACGTCGAGCAGAATGGCGATGAACTGAACGACAAGGGCAGCCACATACCCCAGCGCCGGATGCTGCCAGCGCGCGGGAAACCACTCCGGCGCGAAGCTGTTTTGTTGGAACCAGCGGAAGATGCTTCGCAGGAACCGCTCCCTTTTTCCTTGCCCCTTGCGTGTGACCATGCGCCTGGAGGTAAAAGGAAAGCGTTTACGATGCTGAGGGGCAGGCTCGCTTTCGATATGTGCTGTGGCAGATGATGAATTCTGCCCGCTGGATGGTGATGATAAATGATACACCAGTGCGCTCCCTTGAGAGTCCGTTCCTGTTTTCGCAGAAATAATGTCACTGGTTGCTAGCATAAGTCATGCCAGCTTTTATGGGGGAGGGCCGCAATGTTGAGTTAGGGTTCCATCTGTGTTCATTTAGAGGTTATAGCATCTTGAGTGCCCAGCGTCAACAAATGCCGGGAACCTGGCGAGGCGTTTGAGCGTCAAGAAGAATACCGATCAGAGACAGTTTATTTTTGGGAGGTATTCAGCTATGCAACAGTTCTCAAAAACGTCTCCGCTGACGATGGCGGTAGTGGTTGGCTTTGTGATTGTGACCGTTGTGGCGTTAACGCTGGGCGTGACGAGCCTGGCGCGGGCAAGCAACCTGACGGTGGTGCCGGGTGCCAACCAGTTGACGGGCATTTCGGTGTGCGGGCACGGCGTTGGGCACGCGCAGCCCGACCAGGCGCAGCTTCAGGTGGGAGTGCAGGCGTTCAGCGCGAACGCGAACGATGCCCGCGCCCAGGCAGCCCAGGCGATGAGCGCCATACTGGACGCGCTCAAGAAACAAGGCGTGGCGGATAAAGACATCCAGACGGGGTATCTGAGCATTCAGCCCAATTACGATTACTCCGGCGGCAAGCAGCAGCAATCCGGCTATATTGCTTATAACTCGGTGAGTGTGACCATTCGCAATGTGAACAATGTGGGGACGATTGTGGACGCGGTGACGCAGGCGGGCGGCAACCATGTGATCGTCAATGGCGTGCAGTTCTCTTCCAGCGACCCCAGCCAGGCGCAAGACGAGGCGTTGCAGAACGCGCTGGCCGATGCCAAACGCCAGGCGCAAAAGGTGGCTGCGGCCTCTGGCGTGGGCGTCGGTTCGCCCATTTCTGTTCAGGTTGGCTCGTGTGGGCAGTCCAACGTTTTGCAGTTGGCTAATGGTGATAAGGGCGCTTCCAGCGGCTCCAGCGGCAGCCCGACGACGCCAGTCCAGCCCGGCCAGCAGCAGGTGGACGCCTACGTGGGCGTCGTGTTTGCCATCAAGTAGTGTGTGTTTCCATCCCTGACGGGCCAGCGCATTTTGAGCGGTGTTTGCCGCCGTGCCCCTGCTTTGAGGGGTAGCCCCGGCCTCCGCCTGCCCTTCTGTCTTAGGGTGCCGGGCCGTTCACCGGCAGGGACGCCGGTGCTACAGGTAGTGTGCCGGGGGTGCCGGGACTATAAACAAACATTGCCCGAAAACTCGTGCCAAAAACGCTTGACAATACAGAAAATAGACTGGCTACTTGCAGTAGCCGTTTAAGAAGAGGTGCCCGGCGGTGGCTCTCAAGACAACTTCATAACCCCCGGCACCTCTGTGGAAAACTGGCACGGTTGAGTTCGAAACTCGTCCGCACCACGTTTACCCCACGCCTGTAACCATCAGGCGCGGGGCCATCGCGCACTATAGCGATTCCGCTCGAAATGCGCAATGGCCCCCGCGCCTGGACCTGGGCGCGGGGGCCTGTTGCTTGCAGGGCGCTGCCCGCCAGGGACGGCGGGGCTACGAGCAGCGTAACCGCTTGCCGTGCCCCTGCTTTGAGGGGTAGCCCCGCCGTCCCTGGCGGGGAATCATAGCAAGCGCCCTACGAGCAAACGGGCAAAACGTGCGCGGGCCATTTCACCAGAAATGAGGCCCTTGTATGGCAACGATCACGTCTACCCCAGCTACCCCATCTCCGCGTCCTCGCATCCCCAACCCGCGCAGACATCCCTTGCTGGCGCTCCGGTTTATCTTGCTGCGCTATTTGACGCTGGGCGGCCCGTTCTGGCTGCCCCTGCCGGAACGCTTTAACCCGCTGGCGCATCTCTTCTTTGCCCTGGGCTATTTCGTCTCGGAAGGCTACGTCTCCACGCTGCTGTGTGTCCTCATTCCGCTGTTCTTGCAGATGACCGATTGGCAGTTACAGCGTAAGAAGTGCGCCTATGGCGGCAAACGCTTCCCCAATTATGTGACGCCTGCGGATTTGCAGCAGGCGCCTGCCAACCGCGAAGCGCTGCGGCTGTTGGGCAGCAACGCGCTCTTTCAGATGCTCAAGGAGGAACTGCGCTTGCTGTTCCGTCTGCTGCGGGCGGCGCAGTTGGCGTATCGCAAAGAGTTTACCTATGAGAATGGCTGGCAACCGCTGCATAAGGCGGCGATGGTGGTGCTTTTGCGCGTGGCGCAGATCAGCGCGGCGCTGCGGCACAAAGGCGGCCACGCGCTGGCAGAGGAGTGTGTGCGCTATCAGGCGCGGGTGATCTGGAACGAGTTATTTCACGACGCGCCGGTGCCCAAGGTGTACGCGAAGTGGCTGCTGCCGCTGGAAGACCTGCTGCCGCGCGAGAAGAAGCGCCTGACGATTCATCTCTGGCACGAGCAGGCGGCAGGGCGCCCGATTGCGGCGCCCTTTGCGGAGCGCTACCCCGCGTGGGAGCGGGAACTGACCGGCTAGAAGCCGGTGCTACCCCTCAAAGCAGGGGCACGGCAAGTTGGCTCACCGGCAGGGACGCCGGTGCTACAAGCGGCAGGCCGGGCGCTCTTGCATCTGGCTGATCTGTGACGGATAATACTCTGCGCGGAGAAATAAGAGAGCGCATCAGCTAGAGAGAAGGATCGCGGGGTGCCACAGGAATTGAGCGCGGGGGCGCAGAGTTTTCAGGAGACGTTGCGGGCGCGCGGGTTCGCGCATCAGGTGGTAGAGCTACCAGCTTCGACACGCACGGCAAAAGAAGCGGCCCAGGCGGTGGGGTGCCAGGTGGCGCAGATTGTGAAGTCGCTGGTCTTCAAGGGGCAGCAGAGCCAGAAGGCGGTGCTGGTGCTGGCGAGCGGGCCAAACCGGGTGAGCGAACAGCGCCTGGGCGAACTGCTGGGCGAGCCAATTGAGAAGGCCGACGCGGATTTTGTGCGCCAGCAGACGGGGTTTGCGATTGGCGGGGTGCCTCCGCTGGGGCATCGGGAGCGGCTGACGACGTTTATTGACGAAACGCTCTTTGTGCACGAGTCGCTCTGGGCTGCCGCCGGGACGCCGCACGCGGTCTTTCAATTGACCCCGGCAGATTTGCAGGCGATGACCGATGGGCGGGCTGCGTCCATCATCGAAAAGGTTTGACTTTCGGCGGGCGCTTGGTCTAGAGGAACTACGGGTGGCTGGATTCCCCAATGGAGGATTCAACCACCCGTATTTTTTCTTATGCTTTCTGTGCACATTCTCTGCTATGATTGTAGGGGCAGTGTGGGCAATGGATAGAAAGCAGGGGAGCGCATGTTTTCGCATAGCCTGGGAGGGCGGCTGGAACTGCGGCCATTGGAGATGCGGCACGCCGAGCCGCTTTTTGCGCTGGTGGAGGCGAACCGCGCCTATTTACACACATGGTTGGGGTGGGTGGATGGGGCAGTTGACCTGGCCGACATCGAGGCGTTTCTCCGGCGGGTGCTGCATCAGCAGAGCAATAATGATGGGATTCAGGCGGGCATCTGGGACGAAGGCGCGCTGGTTGGGGTGATCGGCCAGAACTTTATTGACTGGCGTGATCGCAAGACGGAACTGGGCTACTGGCTGAGCACGGCTGCCCAGGGCAAAGGGATTATGACGCGGGCGTGCCAGGCGTTGGTAGACTATTCGCTGCAAGAACTGGCGCTCAACCGCGTGGAAATCCTGTGTGCTGCTGGCAATCTGCGCAGCCGGGCTATCCCAGAGCGTCTGGGCTTTGTGCAAGAGGGCGTCATGCGGCAGGCCGAATGGCTCCACGATCACTATGTTGATCTGGTTGTCTATGGGATGCTGGCCGAAGAATGGCGGCGCGGGCCTGCGAGAAACACGAAGGAACGGTGAGAGAGGAAAAATAGAACTAATCGTCAATGGGTAATCTGGGGGAACTAGCCAGGAGTCAGCCGTTTGTGTATAATGGGACAATAGAGTGTGGAAGATAAGTGGCAGTCGTTGAAGGGTAAGGTGGCACAGGAAGCAGAAAAACAGCGCTAGCGCGCCCCTCATGAAAAAGGGCAGAATATGTCCATAGATGTTCGGGTGAATCAGCAGATCGGCAATTACAAGCTGACGCGCCTCCTTGGAAAAGGAGGGTATGCCGAAGTCTATCTGGGCACGCACCTCTTTCTTAATAAAGAAGCCGCCATCAAAATCCTGCTGATGGCGCTGACGCCAGCCGACCGCCAGGCATTTCTGCGCGAAGCAGAAATGATGGCGCATTTTCATCACCCCCATATTGTGCGCGTCATTGAGGCCGGGGATATGGGCGGCACGCTGTATCTGGTCATGGAATATGCCCCCAATGGGTCGCTGCTGGAACGTCATCCCCCTGGCTCGCGGCTGGGCCTGGAAACGATTCTGCCCTATGTCTATCAAATTGCCGATGCCCTGGATTATGCCCACAAGGAGCGCCGGATTCATCGGGACATCAAGCCGGGTAATTTGCTGATTGGGGCGAAAGGCGAGGTGCTGCTTTCGGACTTTGGCGTGGCGGTGGTACAGAGCACAGTGACCAATCCGCAGCAGCCGGTGGCGGGCACGGTAGCGTATATGGCGCCGGAACAGATCGAGGGGCGGGCGCAGACGGCCAGCGATCAATATTCGCTGGCGGTGGTGGTGTATGAGTGGCTGATGGGTGAGTGGCCGTTTCAGGGCAGCATTGCTGAATTGATCTCGCATCACCTGTATATGCCACCGCCGCCCCTGCGCGACAAACGGCCTGATCTGCCGCTGGCGGTGGAGCGGGTGATTCACAAAGCGATGTCGAAAACCCCCCAGGCGCGCTTTAGCAGCGTGGGAGAGTTTGCGCAGGCGCTCGATCAGGCGGTGACGCTGCGGCCAGTTGCTAAGCCCAAGGTGACGCGGCAGTTCCCCAGGGTGACGCCTTTTATCCTTTCGGCAGAAGAAGCCGGGCTGCCCCCGGAGCCGCCCACTCCGGTGGTGGCGCCCCCAACGGCGCCTGGCGCCACCCTGGTGACATACACCTCGCATACGAAACCGGTGACGGCGCTGGTCTGGTCGCCGGATGGGGAGCGCGTGGCTTCCGGCTCCTGGGACAATACGGTGCAGGTGTGGAACGCCAGGACGGGCGAACGCTTCTATCTCTATGAGGAGCACAGGGTAGGCGTCACGGCGCTGAGTTGGTCGCCTAATGGCCGCTATCTGGTTTCAGGGGATCGGGATGGCATTATTCATCTCTGGGACCCGGTGACGGGCAAAATCTATTTCAAGTATCCCGGCCATAACGCGGCCATCACCGCGCTGAGTTGGTCGCCAGGTGGCAAAAAGGTGGCCTCGGCCAGCGATGATCAGGTGGTAGACATCTGGTCGCCGGGTGAACAGCGGCGCATCATGAGCTATCGTGGGCACCGCGCGGTGCTGGAGACGCTGCTGTGGTCTTCCGATAGCCGACGGCTGACCAGCGTGGGCCGCGATGCGAGCATTCAAATCTGGGATATTCACAGCGGCGGGAATATCGTGTTCAGCCGCAACCACAACGCGCCCCGGCGGTCCGTAAGCTGGTCGCCCAATGGAAAGTATCGGGCGGCGGGCACGATGGAAGGCCGGGTGCTGGTCAGCGAAGCTGCCAGCAAGAAAGTGCTGCTGGCTTACAGCGAGCACCAGGGCGCAGTGATTGTGGTGGCATGGTCGCCCAAGGGCACGCGCATTGCCTCTGGCGGCGAGGACCGGCGCGTGCGCGTCTGGCGCCCACCCGATGGCAAGTGAGATTCAACCGCCCGTTTTTCTGGCCGCCAGCAGCACATACCAGTGATTGAAGGCAAGTTCGCCCTGGTCTTCCCGCAGATCGAAGACGGCGCGCTGGCGCGGGGTCAACTGCGCCAGCGTGTGCTGAATGCGCTGGACTTCGCGCTCTGCGACGCCCTCGGTGAGTGAGCGCAGCGGGCGATGGCGGGTATAGGGTTCTGTGGCCTCTACGAGAAAGCCTGCCTCTTCCAGTAAGCGCTGCCAGGCGCTCGGACGGTATTCCCGCACGTGCGAGGCGTCGTGATAGAGATCAAGCTGGTTCATCAGCGCGTCCACTTCGTCGTCTTCGGGCACGCTGCGGTCATCCACGACCAGCCGCCCGCCTGGGCGCAGCACGCGCCGCATTTCCTGCAACGCCCCGCCGATGTTGGAAAAATGATGCGCGGCCCGCCGACACGTCACCAGATCAAACGCGGCATCGGCAAAGGGCAGATGATGCACGTCTGCTACCTGAAACGAGACATTAGGGAGCGTGCGCGCGGCTTGGAGCCTCTGGGCTTCTGCCAGCATCTCTGGCGTCAGGTCTATGCCAACCACCGCGCGCACCAGCGGGGCCAGCGCAAAGGCGGTGTGGCCGGTGCCTGTGGCAACATCCAGCGCGTTCCAGTCGGGCGCAGCCTGGGCCAGCGCCACGACGCGCCCCAGCACGTGCTGATCGGTGTGGGCGCTGCTGGTCGTATAAAATGCCGCCCGCTGCCCAAAAATGGCTCTGGCGGCTTCTTCCGGGGTAGACATTGGTTCCTCCAGCACATTGTGGTGTTTTTTCTCTGCTCAAAGCATACCACTCTAGTGTACTTTTGGCCTAAACAGAGTCAATTTGGCGGTCTTTCTTGACGAGTCGTTGTAAAATAGGCGGGTGCAGTCGAGGGAGCAAACGTAGAGCGTTCATCTAGTTTACCAGGATGGGTGGAGATGCCGGAAGGGGTTAGCCCGGCAGGAGGCGGCCCAGATGCAAATTGGTGATGTGCTGAATGGGACATATCGGATTGAACGCCCGCTGGGCGTTGGGGGCCAGGCGCGAGTCTGGCAGGCGCGCCATCTCCGCCTCCCGCGCACGCTTGCCATTAAGGAATGCCCGCTGAGTGGCCTGGACCCGCGCGAGCGCCAGGAGCGCCGCGCGCTCTTTGAGCGCGAGCGCGATATTCTCGCGGCGCTCAGTCACCCCGGCCACCCGGCTATCCCCAAGATCATTGACTTCTGGGAAGAACCCAATTATCTGTTTCTGGTGATGGACCTGGTGGAAGGCGATACGCTGAACGATGTGCTGCTGCGGCGCGGGCATCTGGCGGAAGCGGAGGTGGTCGGTTGGGGGAAACAGATTGCTGAGGTGTTGATCTATTTACATAGCTGGAACCCGCCCATTATTTACCGTGATCTTTCGCCAGATAATGTGATGCTTGATCGCTCCGGGCAACTGCACCTGATTGATTTTGGCATTGCGCGCGTCTACAGACCTGGACAGGCGCGCAACACTATTTCGCTGGGCAAGGTTGGCTATGCCAGCCCGGAACACCTGGCAGGCGGGAAGACGCAGACTGACGCGCGCTCAGATGTCTATACTGCCGGGGCGCTGCTGTACCATCTGCTGACTGGTCAGGAGCCGATACCAGTAGTGGATCGGCTGAAGCATCGCGCCGGATTGTTTGGTGGCCGCGCGCTGATTATGCCGCGCGCGCTGAATGCGCAGATTACCCCTGGAATGGAAGCGTGCCTGCTGCGAACAATGGAGCTTGAGCCAGCCGAACGTTACCAGAGCGCCAAGGAACTGCTCTACTCGCTGGAAACAGGCTATGTTCCGCCGCCGCTGCGCTACCCGTCTGGCCCAAACGCTCTGCCACAGCAGACCAAAAGCCGCCCGGTAGACCCACTCGCCACGTTTGGGCTGGCCGACACCCCAGCCAGGACGCCGCCCGCGCCGCCGACGCCCCGGCCCACCAGTGGACCAGGAATAAACCGAGGGGCGCCAACGCCTCCCATCGAGCGCCCGGTGCAATCGCCGCTGCGCCGGACGGGGCAGCCGGGGATGATGCCCGGCCAGATTCCCACAACGAGCGGCCCGCAACCACAGTTTCCGGCTGAGCAGAAGGGGGCCACAGCGCCGCGCCTGCCGGCTGTTCGCCCGCAAACGGGACCAACGCCCAGGCATCCCGGCTTTACCAGCAGACTGAGATCGGTAGACACGCCCGCCGGTCAGCCCACCAGCCGCACTGGTCCACAGCCGGAAGCCCCGACGCCCTCCAAGCCCGATGCGCTTTTGCCGTTTCCCAGTGGGCGCAAGTCGCTGCCCCGTGCTCCGACGGCGCCTGGCCCGTTGATCACCCGGCGGCGCCTGTTGATTGGCCTGGCCGGGGTAGCGGTAGCTGCCGCTGGGACG
>DATBGS010000135.1:0-35229 GCA_036557885.1 Ktedonobacterales bacterium | reverse complement strand
ACGCAGCGAGGCGGAACAAATCGAGTTTCGCCAGGGGAAGGCTGCCACGTCCCAGGCGAGCCTGGAGCTGTTCTATCGGGCCATTGCTCAGCAGGACCAGGAAGCCTGGGCGTTGATTCATCAGCAGTGGAGCGGGCGGCTGATGCGCTGGTTTCTTCAGCATCCCATGCACCATCTGGCGCTGAAGGAAGCTGACGCAGAAAGTTATCTGACGGAGGCGCTGAGCAAATTCTGGCTGGCAACCACGCGCTCCGACAAGTTCCAAGGCACCTTCCCAACCCTGCCAGAACTGTTGACCTATCTGCGCTGCTGCCTGAACAGCGCGGTGCTGGATGGCGTCCGGCAGGCATACGCGCATCGCTGCGAGGTGAACGAGAACGAGGAAGCCGAGATGCTGGCTTGTGATGAGCCGGAACTTTCGGATGAAGCGTTCTGGAAAGCGCTTGAGCGCGCGCTGCCAGACCAGCGCGAGCGTCTGCTGATCTTTCTGCGCTATGTCCAGGGGGAACACCCGCGCCAGATCGCGCAGCGTCATCCCCAGGAGTTTCCCAGCGCCAAAGACATCTATCGCATGGAACGCAACATCCTTGAGCGGCTGCGCCGCAATCCCGCGCTGGCGCTCTGGAAAGATTGCGTGTAACAGCGGCGGGACGCCGGTGAGCGGACCGGCGGGACGCCGGTGCTACAGGCAACTACCAGGCTTGTATGCTACAATTGCAAAGAAAGGGCTGTTCCCCCTTTCTTCTTTTTTTTGATTGCAAAGTGTTACCTGGGGGCGTACAAAGCGTAGAGTTAAGTGGGAAAGGGTGCCTCGCAGCAGCTATCCAGCGTAGAGTGTATCAGCAACAAGTCGCTGGCACAGGCTTTGCTAGATGGCTGCGGGCAGCGAATATCGCTGGCGCCTGGGTGCTACAGTAGCCCACACGCGCTGCGCGTGCGAGCGTCTGACGAAGGCATCTCGCAGTTGCGCGATCAGCAAGGAGCAGCGCCAGGATGGTAAAGGAACTCCTGAAACAGGTGCCACGCGGCACTGGAGGAGCAGCTTGATGCAAGTGAAGAAACCAATCAAGAATGAAGAGGAGACGGGCCGCAGCGCGCTCCGATTTGGGACGAAAGCCATTCTGATGGGGATAGCGGGGGTGCTGGTCGTGGCCTCCCTGTATGTCCTTGGGTACTGGTTTTTTCAACACAAAGCCCTCTCTTCGCAAACCATCACGACCAACGGCTCCAGCCGCTGGGTTGACGATACGCAAACCACCGCAGCAAGCGCCACCTTTACGCCGCCAGATGCCCAACTCCCGGTAGATAACGCTTTTTCTGCCTACTACAACAGCCATGCCGGAGCCGCCACGCTTGGCGCGGCGCTGACCCCTGGGCTTCCCATCGCGCAGGGCATCGTGCAGTTCTTTGCTGGCGGGGCGCTCTTTCTGCCATCCAGCAAGCCGACTTCTGTCAAGAAGAACGCGGCAGACAGCGCGGTGGATAGCTTGATCTCCGATAGCACAGCGGATAAGGCCACCGGGGTCTACAATCTGCCGCTGCTGCGCGCCTTGCTCACCCTTGGCAGCCAGGCAGTAGTTGGCGGCAACCTCACCTATGTAGACCTGCGCAAAGCCACCGATCCCGACGATATGGTGTCGGAGCCAACCCGCAAGGACAACGCCGTGCTGGTAGACGCCAACGTGACCGATCCGGTCTTTGTCCCCGGCGGCAGCCGCGACGGAAAGACAGTGGGCCACTTTATTCCCGCCGCGCTCTGGAACTATCTGAACAACCCGGAGGTGTCGCCCGATGGCTGGCAGAGCGATTGGGGGCTGCCGCTCACCGAGGCGCTTCCCTTCACCGACAAGCAGCATAAAATACTCATTCAGGTGTTCTGGCTGGGCGCGCTGATAGAAGATGAGGACAAGATAGATAGTGTCGGACAGGCGACCATCACTGAGCTTGAAACCGGCCCCGACTTCCTGCAAACGGTAGGGCTGCCAACCGTCACGCTGGGCGGGCGCACCACCGCCTGGGCGGGCGGAGACACACCCATTTTCGATGCCCCCGCAGGCAAAGAAACCGTACACGTCGGCGTCAACTTCCCACTGAAGCTGGTGGGCGATACAAAGCTGGTGAACGGCGTGCTCTGGTATCACATTCAATGGCAGGCACGCCAGAACGCTGGCGAGGGCTGGGTGCCCGCAACTGCCGCCACGCTCAACGACCCAGGCACCCAACCCGCCTGGGCATCGTTTGATGTGCTCTCGCCTGATCTGGTCAGCTACCTGAGCAATCTCAGTCCACATATCGCTGCGGTGGCCTATGACCTGACGCGCGGCTATTACTACACCTTCAATCAGAGCGGTCGGTTTATTACCGGCAGTTCCATCAAAGTGTTCATCATGTCGGCCTTCTACAACATGATCGAGCAGCAGGGCCGCGAGCCAAACGACACGGAAAACGGCTGGCTGACGATTATGATCGAAAACTCCGATAACGACGCCGCCACCGCTCTGTACAATGAGATTGGCCGCGCCGCCGGGATGAATCGCTTCCTTCAGCAGGTGGGTATCACCGATTTTGCCCCCGATAACGTGTCCTGGGGCTACAGCTTGATCACTCCGCTGGCGATGGTGCATCTGCTCACGATGCTGCACGATGGCAAAATCCTCAGCGACGCGCATCGGCAGCAGGCATTTTTCTGGATGACGCATATTGAACTGGACCAGCGCAACGGGGCGTGCCTGACCGCGCCCAAGAGCGCCTCCTTCTGCGCCATGAAAGATGGCTGGCTCCCTGGACCAGATGGATACTGGGCGGCCAATTCATCGGGCATCATCACGGTGGGGCAGGAAACCTATATCGTGTCGGTCTACACCAACGGGCAAAACGCGCTGGCCGATAACTGGGGCATCCTGAACCATGTCTACGGGGTCATCTCCTCGCTCCTGCCGTAGCTGGAAGCACGGCCCGATATGCTACAATAAGAGTATGATCGCTGATTACCTTGAAACCCTGCTCAGCCAGGCCGAATACACCACCCTGCCCGATGGCTCCTGCGTGGGCCGGATTCCCGGCCAGGACAACCTCTGGGCGCAGGCACGCACGCAAGACGCCTGCCGCCAGGAATTACAGGCAGTGCTGGAGGCGTGGGCGCTGGGCTATCTCACCAACCAGGAACCACTGCCTGCCATCAATGGCGCACACCTACTGAAAGATTCGTGCGCCTACTGCCCCTTTACGCCTACTATTTTGGAACACATCGCCTGAAGCAACCAACTGTCTGCTATTTTCGCTCTCTTGTCAGTTGGCATCTTGCTTGCTATTAAGCATTGTTGGGGTAATGTGCTGTGCACAGACGACAACATGTCTGTCTGTAGCACAAAAGTCACTTGCCACAAAAGGCGTGCTCGTTTATACTGACAGGTAGAACATGGCCGGGCTACCGTATCCAAGAAAAGGGGGCATTGTTATGAATCTGGTATTGCTCACCATTGCTCTAGCGCGTCTGGCGGGAGTGTGGGTGCGGGAGTCTGGTTTCAATCGTGGTGTTGTGCTGCTTGATTTCAGCCTGAACCCGAAAACGCAAACCGATTGGATTATCCTGATTGGCGCGGGCGTGTTGGTGATCGTGCTGCTGGGATTGATGGTGTTTGCGGGCATTCGGCTGGGAAAATGGTTTGTGGGGCGCAAGCCCAGGCTCACCGGCACGCCGCCACCACTGGACGAGCCAGAACTTTACGACCTGCGCACGGCAGACATGCGCGAAGACCTGGATTTCTGGAAGCAGATTGCCCGCGAGGTTGGCGGGCCGGTATTGGAGCTTGGCACGCGGACGGGGCGCGTGGCGATAGAACTGGCGAAAACGGGGCTGATTGTGACCGGCCTGGAGCCATCGCGCCCCATGTTGCAGCGCGCCAGGGTCAAATCCGAGGAGCTTTCCCCAAAGACGCGGCTGGAGTGGGTAGAAGGCGAACCGTACAACTTCTCGCTGGGTGCGCGCAAATTCAAGCTGATCATCATCCCTACAGCGACTCTGCAAGAACTGGGTGATCTGCAACAGATTGAGCAGTGCCTGCGCTGCGCGGCGGCTCACCTGGAGCCAGATGGCCGCGTGGTAGTGGATGTCCAGGCGCCGCGCCTGGACACGCTCAAAGTGGAGCGCCGCCATATGAAGACGCTCTACAGCGCCCGCACCAGCCAGGTGGTGAATTACTACCACACCCAGGAAGCAGACCCCCTGTGGCACAAGCTCAAGGGCGCGCATGAATACGAGATTTGGGAGAGCAGCAAGCCGCGCAAAGTGAACATCGCCACCCAGGGCTACTACTTCAGTTGCCCGGAGATGCTGCTGCTGCTGCGGGCTGCCGGGCTGGAAGTGGAAACCATCTATGGTTCCTATGCCCGCGAACCGCTCGGCCAGAAAAGCCAGCACCTGCTTTTCCTGGCGCGTCCGCTGCGTGTCGCGGCGCAGCCTGTTCCTGCGGCTGTGACCCCGGCGCTGGCGGCCAGGCCATCCGGCAAACAGGCAGCGCTGCCCGCGCCCAATACGCCCACTGCGGCTGACCAAACCTCACCAACCTGGCCGGCTGTACCAGTGGCGGTCCCGGCGGGCAGCAGCGCGGCTTCCGGCGGGGTCAAGGCAGACGCGGGCGCGGCAGCAACTCCAGCCGCCCTGCCGCCTCCTTCGCCCTCCAGCAGCCTTGGCAGCAAGGCGCCGCAGCCCGCCCCGGCACAAGGCTTGCAGCCTCCTGCTGTGCCGCCTCCTGGTGGACGTTCCACCGGCCAGCGGCGCAAGACAAACAATAACCCATAGGACACGACTCAAGGAGAATTAAGATATGTCAGCGTTTGCAGAGCGGCGGTGCGTCCCGTGCCGGGGCGACACGCCACCGCTCGGCGCAGAGGAGGTACAGGCTATGGCACAAGAAGTTCCTGGCTGGGGGGTTGTTGAGGGCAAGCTCACCCGCGATGTCAAGCTCAACAACTTTAAGGAGGCGCTGGCGCTGGTCAATCGCATTGGCGATCTGGCGGAGCAAGAGGGCCACCACCCGGACATCACGATTCATTCCTGGAACCACGTGCGCGTCGAGTTGTATACACATTCGATTAAGGGCCTTTCGGAGAACGATTTTATTCTGGCAGCAAAGATCAATCAATTGCTGCCATAGACCGGCGGGGCGGCAACGCCCCGCTTTTGGGGAAGGGCGACAGCAATGGGCCTGTTTTCATCAAATAAGCCAACCAGCGCTGCTGTGGGCACGCTGGCGCCGGAACTGGTACCGACGGGTTGGCTCAACAGTCCACCCTTGCGGCTGGCCGATTTGCGCGGGCGCGTGACGCTGGTGGAGTTCTGGACGTTTGATTGTATAAACTGCCGCAACGTGCTGCCCGCCCTGCTGCAATGGTATCGGGATTACGCCATACGCGGGCTGGTGATCATCGGGGTGCATACGCCGGAGTTCCGCAACGAATACGAGATAAATAATGTCCAGGCAGCCATTCAACGGTTCGGCATTCCCTATCCAGTAGCGATTGACAACGATTTTGCTACGTGGAAGGCATATCACAACCGCTATTGGCCTGCTTTTTACCTCGTGGATAAGCGTGGGGTTATTCGTTATACCCATATAGGCGAGGGGAGTTACGACAACACCCGGCGAGCAATCGAAGTGTTGCTGGCTGAACAATAAGATGACTTCCGCCTGACACGGCGGCGACGGTGGGGGTGACACACATGGCGATCAATCAGCCGTTGACGGTTTTGCCGGTGGGGACGCTGGTCAATGACCGCTTTCGGGTGAAAAAACTGCTGGGCCAGGGAGGTTACGGCAATGTCTATCTGGTGGAAGATGAAGCCAGGCTTTTTGGCAATCGCTTTGCCCTGAAAGAGAGCCTGAGTTCCACCATATCCGAGCACCGCCAGTTCAGCCGCGAGGCCAAGTGGCTGCTGAGCATTGACCACCCCAATCTGCCTGCCGTCATTGCGCAGTTTGAGTGGAACAGCCGCCCATACTTTGCGATGGCTTTTGTGGATGGCGAGAACCTGGAAGACCGGGTGGACAAATTGGGGCCGCTGCCAGAAGAACAGGTGCTTGGTTGGATACGCCCGGTTGCCGACGCGGTGTTGTATCTGCATACCCAGAAAAGACCCATCATCCATCGAGATGTGAAGCCCGGCAACATCATTGTCACCAAAGATGGGCGGCCCTTGCTGGTGGATTTTGGCATCGCAAAGGAAGTGGCCCCGGCGCTGCGGGCGCGCAAGACGACCCGCGCGGCGCGGGCGGTTTCTGGGGGCTATTCCCCGCTGGAGCAATATACACGCGGGGGCACCGATGTGCGCTCGGATGTCTACGCGCTGGGCGCGACGCTCTATCATCTGTTGACCGGCGTGTGTCCCCCAGAGGCGCCCGATATTGCCTCTGGCGTGGTGAAGCTGCCAGAACCGCGCAAGTTTAACCCGAAGATTTCCCGCCAGACCGAGCAGGTCATTGTGAAAGCGATGCAGCAGAAGCCAGAGGAACGCTACCAGACGGTGCGCGAGTTTCTGGAGGCGCTGCCCGGTGGCCCGCCAGTCACCGTGTCGTCGGGCACTGTCGCCTCGGCGCCACCGCCGCCCGCCCAATCAAGGCCGGGGAAACGCTCCGCTGGCAAAGCTGCGAAAGCGGCACAGGTCGCGGCGCCGCCTGGGCCGCCAGCCCTGGTGCCACCCCTGCCGTCGGCCTCGTTCCAGGCGCCTCTGCCGCCTCCGCTGCCAGCCCCCGCGCCAGTCAACCCGGCTGACCTGGCCGCCACGATTATTCGCCCGCCGGCGCCTGTCTATGCTCCACCTGCCCAACCCGCCCGAAGTCCCGCCCCAGTAGCAGTGGCAGCGCAGCCAGCACCCCCAGTGGCCCCCGCGCCAGCGCAGGTTCGCTCGTCCACCGGCACCCAGGAGTTTGTGATTCCGCCGCAGGTGGCCGCCGCAAACAAGGAAAAAACGCAGGGCAAAAAGAATCGTATTCGCCTGGCCGCTTCTCTGGGCGCGGTGCTGTGTGGGCTGCTGGTGCTGGGGAGTATCGTGCTCACCATTTATCTGCTGCAAAACCATCAGACGGACGTGTTCTACACGCATTATGACGCGCTGGCTGCGGGGGAATGGTGGATGACCGTGCTGCTGGTGGCAATTCCAGTGGCGGCGCTGCTGCTGGTGTTCTTGCCGCTGTTTCACTGGGTTGGCATCATTGGGCGATTTGGCGCCTATTGCTTGCTGCTGGTGGTGCCACTGCTGGGCGTGGCCCCGGTGATTACCTGGATTGCCAGCAGCACAACCGACCCTGTGACGAACTTGTTCTCGCAGGGGTTCGTGGTGCCTTGCCTGTTGTTTGCCCTGACCTGGGTGAATACGCTGTGGCAGATTATTCGCTATAGATAGTCAAGGGCTGTTCCAAGAGGGGGCTGCTGGATGGTGAATCGGGTGGGCCAGCAGATAGGCAACTATCGGCTGCTCCGCTTTATTAAAGGCGGTGGCTTTGGCGAGGTCTACCTGGGCGAGCATATCCACCTGAACACCCAGGCGGCTATCAAAGTCTTGAGAGCCGAACTTGCCAGCCAAAAAGAGCGGGAGCAGTTTCGCGCCGAAGCGCGCACCATCGCCAACCTGAAGCACCAACACATCATCCGCGTGTTGGATTATGATTTGGAAGGTGAGACGCCCTTTCTCGTGATGGAGTACGCTCCCAACAGCACGCTGAAAGAGCGCTATCCCCTGGGGCAGCCCTACCCGCCGGGGACCATCCTGCCTTCTGTGCAACAGATTGCCGAAGGCTTGCAGTACGCGCATGACCAGCACACGCTGCATCTGGACCTCAAACCAGCCAACATTCTGCTGGACTCAGAGAACAACGTGTTGATCTCGGATTTCGGCATTGCGGTGATCTTGCAGGACCACAGAACCCATCAGACGCTTGAAGGCTTTGCGGGCACGCCCGCCTATGCCGCGCCGGAGCAAATTCTGAATAAGCCCGGCATAGCCAGCGATCAATACGCCCTGGCAACAATGGTCTATCACTGGCTCACTGGGAGATTGCCCTTTGAGGGCGATGCCTGGTCCATTGGTGTACAAAAGCTTAACAGGAATCCGCCCGCGCTGCGTGCCCACCTTCCCGAATTCCCACGAGCAGTGGAAGAGGTAGTCATGACAGCGCTGGAGCAAGACTACAAACAGCGTTACGCAACGGTACGGGCATTCGCCAAAGCATTTGAGCAGGCTTGTAGGCCGACAGTGGCTCACCCGACAATCTCAGCCCCGTCGCCCCACGCCACGCCCACGCAGGCCAGGCTGCCTGCACCAGCAGAGCAGCCAGACACGCCAGCGGCAGCATTGCTCAACGCGCCAATCCAGGCGACTCCGACCACGCCCGTTGAGCCGTCTTCAGTAACGGTGGCAATCCCCCCAGAAGCACCAACCCACGCCACGCCAACAGCGGCTATTACCCCAACCGCTGCCCCTTCTCTGCCTGAGAGAGCGTCTTTGCCCCTCCTCATCCCGCCTCCTGGCATTTCGCGCGACCCAGTGACGCCGCAGCTTCCAGCGCAGCCGCAGCAGCACATCTCGCGGCGCAAGGTGATGATTGGTCTGGCAGCGGGGGCGGCAGTAGTTGCCGGGTCCAGCTTGTTGATTGTGTCCCAACATGCCAACCCTACTGTTCCTGTTCCCCCAAGAGCAACGTCCATTTTCCCAACGGCAACCCCCACACTGGGGCCAATTCTTTCTGGAACAACACTGATCTATCGCGCGCATAAGCAAAGTGTGGATGCCGTTGCCTGGTCGCCGGATAGCCGCCGCATCGCCTCGGCGGGCGATGATAGCACGGTGCAGGTCTGGGATGCCACCAATGGGGAAACCTTGCTGATCTATCGCGGCCATACCGACCCTGTGCAAGCTCTGGCCTGGTCGCCGGATAGCCGCCGCATCGCCTCTGGAGACTTTGGCAGCACCGCGCGGGTGTGGGATACCACCACTGGCGATACCGTATTCGTCCATCACGGCCATACCAATTGGGTTTTGGCGGTGGCGTGGTCGCCAAATGGTCAGTATGTGGCTTCTGGCAGCCTCGATAGCACAGTGCAGGTCTGGGACGCTGCCTCTGGCATCACTCAGTACACTTTTCGCGGTCATTCTGATGGGGTCTACGCAGTAGCCTGGTCGCCAGTTAGTCAACGCATCGCCTCTGGCAGCAGTGACCGCACGGTGCAGGTGTGGGATGCTACCTCTGGAGGCAACCTCTTCACTTATCAAGGCCATAATAGAGGGAGTGACAACAGCAGCGGGAGGATCAGAGCGGTGGCGTGGTCGCCAGATGGAAAGCGCATCGCTTCAGCAGGCGAAGATACCACAGTGCAGGTGTGGGATGCTGCTGACGGGCGTAACCCTTTCATCTATCGCGGGCATAATGGGCCGGTGTATGCCGTCGCCTGGTCCCCACTGGATGGGCAGCGCCTGGCCTCTGGCAGCAGTGATGGAACGGTGCAGGTGTGGGAGGCCACCAATGGGAGCAATCCTTTCACCTATCACGGTCACGGAGGGGCCGTCTTGTCGGTGGAGTGGTCGCCGGATGGAAAGCGCATTGCTTCGGCAAGCGAGGATAAAACGGTGCAGGTGTGGGAGGCGCAATAGCTGCCGCTTGCAGCGCGAACAAGTTTGTTCGCGCTGCAAGCGGCACGACAAGCGCTAGGCTTGCTCAATGGGGCCGCTCGGAGTGGGTGGGGTCTGCTGCCCCTGGCTGACGAAGCGTTGCAGGGCGTCGCGTGTTTGATGCACGATGCCTTGCAGCTCTGACAGCCGCGCCGGGTCGCCCTGCGAAGCAATCACCGCATCGCGCATCAGGCGGGCCACTTCCATCCCTTCGGCACGCAGCGACATGAGCGCCGGGTTGTGCCGCTGACCAAAGGGGCCGCGCGGGCCGTGCCCATGACCGTGATGGCGCCCCCAGGGGCCGCGTTCTTCCTGGGCGCTCTGCTCGGTGAGCGCCTGGCGTCCGGCGTCGGTGATGGTATAGACCTTTTTGGCGTCTACCGTCTGGCTCGTAACCCAGCCGCGATCTTCCATCAGTTGCAGCGTGGGGTAGATGGCGCCCGCGCTGGGCGTGTAAAAGCCACCGGCACGCTCCTCCAGCGCCTTGATCATCTCATAGCCGTGCATGGGCCGCTCGCGCAAAAGCTCCAGCAGCGCATACTTGAGGTCGCCGCGTCCAAACGCCTGCTGGCCGCGCCGCCCGCCAAAGCCAAAGCCAAACATCCGAAAGACGCCCGGCCCAAAGGGGGGCCGAGGGAACGGGCCAAAGCCATGACGACCAGGGCCAAAGGGGCCATGATGCCCGAAAGGGCCGTGTGGCCCGAAGGGGCCACGCTGTTCCTGCGCCCAGGGTTGCCAGGGTTGCGGGCCGGGCCGCCCCCAACTCGCGCCAGCAAATGCTGGCTGTCCAAACTCTTCTTCTTCAAACATGATGTGTGTCGTGTCCTTTCGTTTTTCCTTGAGTTCGTTATATCAAGATATATCTTGTTACTAAAGATATATCTTATTTTTGCAAAAAAGTCAAGAGGAAACGCGAGCAATTTTGTCCTAACGCCGCAAGATGCTGCTGACAGTGAACAGACCGCCTCCAATCAGGAAGAAGAGGCCACCCAGCCCAAGCAGGAGCGTGGGCACAAACCAGAGCGCCAGAAAGCTGCCGATTCTGGCGTCCTGGGGATGGTTGGGGTCATAGTCAACGGGCTGCTGCTGCCCAACCTCAAACGCGCTGGAGGCAAATGCTGTGGTGAAGGAGATTTGCTGCCCTTTGTCGGTGGTGAACTCCACCGTTGGCGTACACGCTGAAGAACTACTCTTTGGCCTGGGGCACGCAACGATGGTGCCGGTTGCGGTGGCGGTGGCCGTGCCGAGGAATTGCAGCGTGTTCAAGAGGAAGAAGAGGCCAATCACCAGAGGAACCAGGCTGACGCACATAAAGATGATTCCCACCAGGCGCGGAGCGCTGCGCCTGCTCCCACCGGACGCGCGTTTGGGGCGAAAATTCCACTGTATCTGCATGAGCAGCCCCTTTCTTCTTTGGCGCTCCCTGAGCAGGGGCAGGCCGTCTCTGTGGGCCTGCCCCGCCAGTGCGCTCACGGCATGGGTCGCTGGGTGGGGTTTTGAGCGCGTTGGGCAGCCTGTACCCTCACCGCCGCCTCATATTCAGCCACCTTGCGCCGGTGCGAGACGGTCATGACAATGAGGATGATCACGCAGATCACCGCCACCCCACCTCCCAGCAGTTCCCCACCGGAACTATTCTGGGCTTGCTGCACCCGATCATTGTAGCTGTCGGTGTGGTCCAGAATGCCGTTGACGTACACGTCGCAAACTTCATCTGGACTCATGACCTGCCCGTTGCAGGTGGGCTGGCCGGAAGATGACTTGCTGCTGGCCTGGATGAAGAAATTTCCGCCGATGCAAATACCCAAGATCAAGATCGCCAGCGCCCAAACACTGAATTGCGGCCTACGAAGCATGCGAAGAATTCCTTTCCTCTTCCCGTCTGGAGGGGGACAACAACCCTCCAGGCTGAAAATAACGTGTGCCCATCTGCCGATGTGAACAGGGACAGATGGAAACAAGCTGAGCTATTACACAAGCGAGTATAGCACAAGAAAACGGCGATGTCTCTCCAGGTTTCCACAACGATCTGAGACAGACCGCGCCCTACTTGACTTCGCATCGGTTCCATGCTATACTCAACGCATCAATAGTTTCTTGCTACCCCGTGTCAACATGGAAATACCTGAGTGGCGTAGTGGTAACGTGGCGCGCTCCAAACGCGCAGTCCGGGGTTCGATTCCCTGCTCAGGTGCCGGGTCTTGATATACTCCTACCTATACCACCAGCGTCCCTGCTGGTGAACTGGTCCCCTCGCTACACATCCCAGATTTGGACTGTATGGTCGCGCCCGCCAGAGGCGATATGGCTGCCATCTGGCGACCACGCCAGCGCCAGGATGCCCTTGGGGTGACCACGATAGCCACCATAGAGGCTGCCCGTGTTGGGATCCCAGAGGCGAATGGCCGGGTCATCGCCGCCGGAGGCAATGATTCTGCCGGTGGGCGACCACTCCGCTACATAGACAGTTTTGGTGTGGCCCTGGTAGACCTGATAATTCTTGCCAGTGGCAGAATCCCAGATATGGATGGAATGATCGTCGCTGGGGATGGAGGGGTCGCCGCCGCCAGAGACGATGCGCCGCCCATCGGGCGACCAGCTTGCCGCGAAGACCAGATTTTTGTGGCCCTTGTAGGTGACATACGTCTGGGCGGTGCGTCCGTCCCAGACCTGCACCGTTTTATCGAAGCTGGCAGAAACCAGCTTGCGGCTGTTGGGCATCCAGGCCAGGCCATGAATACGCCCGGTATGGCGCTGGTGCTGGCAGATTTGCTTGCCGGTTTCACTATCCCAGACGCGCCCGCCGCCGGTAAAGTAGCGCGAATCGGGCGACCAGGCCAGCGCCGCGATGGGGCTGGTGTTTTTGATGAGCGGCAAGAGCAGTTCACCAGTGGCAACATCCCAGACATGCACCATTTTATCCACGCCAGACGACGCGATCTTTTTGCCATCGGGCGACCACGCCACCGCCCAGACGCTATGCTGATGCCCGCGATAGGTGAACAGGCGCCGCCCAAAGGCAATCTCCATAATCTGCACCGTCTGATCTTCGCTGGCCGAGGCCACCTTCGTGCCATCTGGCGACCAGCACAGGTCATAGACCCAGCCGGTATGCCCGGTATAAATCCAGCGCGTGGAGTTTTGCCGCACTGGGGCAAAGGCTTCTAGCGGTTGGCGCACCGAGGAGGCCGAAAGGATAATCACCTTTCGGGCGGTAATTTCCGGTGGGTCGGAGGAGGTTGTCTGGCCGGTGGATTCTACTTGAATACGCTGGCCCACGCGCAGCCCATCAAACGGCACTTCGCGGCACTCTTCGCCCTCGATACGGTAGATGCGGGAGTCATCGCGGATATAGATAAAGACCTCTTCAAAAACGGCGTCCCGCTCTTTGCGGCCATCAAGCCACACCTTGCCACGAATCCCTTTGGCCGGGTCGCTGCTCTGACTCACAATCGTAATGTTGCCCTTGATGTCAGACGTGCTCTGGCAGGGTTTCTGGCCCTCGTTCCTTTGTTCGATAAAATGCTCGATCACAACGTATCAACTCCAGTCCGGTTGATCAGTTAGAAACACTTTATTATAACCCGTCTTTGCCGGTGCGTGGTGGAAGACGTTGCTTGTACCCCCGGCCACCGTGCCGGGGGGTGCTTGTCTAGCGCGGAAAAGATACGTAATCGAATACGTATTCTGTCGGATACGCCAGCGCGTGCTGCCAGCTACACTTGCTCCTATGAAGGGGAGAACATTTTTTATTGATTGATCATCCCCCTCCCCTGAAAAACAAGGAGCGATGTGATGACTACTCCAGGCGCGGGGAATCCCGCCCCAACGGGGGCGCCGCAGCCCGGTCCCATCCCGCCATACCGCCAGCCAGTGTCCAGACATGGCTCGCACGTCTTTGGCGGCATGCTGATAGGCGGAGCTATTCTGTTGTTCTTTTTTAGCATGAGTCTCTCTTCTCTTGCTGGCTGCCTGGCCCCGATAGCGCTTATTCTCCTGGTTGTGGGGCTGATTCTGGCCGCGCAGCAGAGCCGTGTTGTCCTCCAGACGCCAGAAGAACGCGAATTGCAGTGGCTGGAGACGACGCTGCATGATTTTGAGGCGCGCATCCAGGCCAGGCGTGGCGACCAGGCTGTCTGGCAACTGCGCGAGGCGTATCAGGCGCGGGCAATGGAGCTTCGGCAGCAACTAGGATTCGCGCCAATTGCCGCGCCGCCCAGACCAACTCCCGCGCCGGTAGCTCCGATGCAGCCCGCGCCCGCGCCAGTAGTTCCGGTGCAGTTCGTGCCCCTGATACTGGAAGAGCGGCCTGTGTCGCCCGCTGTGCCGACTAGCTCGATGGTCAGCGGCGCGGTGCCCACCAAACCGGCTCACGAGCCGGTTCCGGCTGCCGCAGCCTGGACCACTCCCGCACCTTCCCCGGTGCTGACAGTGACGATGCCCGCGCCGAGGAGCGCCACACCTGCCACACCAGCCGCGCCGCCGCGTCGCGAGGGGCCGGTCTTTTCCTGGCAGGCATTCTTCAGCGAGCAGGCGGGCGCAATCATGTTCTATCTGGGCGGATTTCTCGCCATTGTCGCCACGATTGTTTCGCTCATCAACTCCCTGCATTCTTATCTAACACTTGGCCTGGTGGCAGGCATCTATCTGGGCGCCGCCGGGCTGGGCGTTGGCCTGCGCCGCTCTGTGCGTCTGCGCACCGTCAGCCGCGTATATACCGGCTTGTTTGCGCTGATGACGCCGCTGGTAGCGTTGGGCGCGTATATCTTGCTCAATGAGGGGTCGCTTCAGGTGGCCGGAATGGTCTGCCTGACCGCGCTGTATACCAGCATTGTCTATCTGGCGCTGAGCATACAGACGCGCTTCGTGCCCTATGCTTATCTGGGCTGGACGGCGCTGGCGGCTGGGCTGCTGGCAATCGTCCCCTGGGCGGGCGCTGCCCCGGAATGGCTGGCGCTGGCCTTGGGGCTGGTGGCGCTGGGCTTCCTGGGCGTGTACTGGCTGCTGGTAACGCTGGACCTGCTTATGCCCCAGCGCGTGGGGCGCTTCTCGCTGGAAGACATCCTGACGGTGCCAGCATTCCATCTGGCCGTGCTGACATCGAGCTTCGCAATGCTGGCGGTGGAGTTCATCGGGGCGGCGGCATTGCCGGGCGCTTCCGGGCTGACTTTTGCCCCGGCAGCTTTTGCGCTGGCGGCGTGCGCGCTGGTGGGGCTTGCGGCTGGCTGGAGTGCCACCATACACACGCTGATTCGCTGGCCGATCACGACCCCGATTGATGTCAGCCTGGCTGCCTTTGCTGCGCAAGCAGCAGTAGGTATCGCGTTCTGGGCCGGTGCCGAGCGCCAGGCTATGTCCGTTGTGCTGGCGCTTGTGGCGCTGGCCGAGTTTGGCGGCGCGCTGCTGGTGCGGCGGCTGGCCGCCGGGCGCGCCGTGCCCCCGCTTTGGGGGGTGGGGCTGCGCTACTGCATTATCGGGCTGGCGCTGGCGCTGGGGAGTCTGGGCGCGGGCATGGTTGCCGTTGACGCGCAGCCCAACTGGTCGTTCTGCATCGCTCTGTCCGCGCTGACCCTGATCTGCACAGGGCTGGCGCTGGCGGATGGGCGCTGGTGGATGCTGGCGGCTGGCTTCTGCCTGACACTGACATACAATCAACTGCTGGGGGTGTTGTTCCCCACGTTCTCAGCCAGCGATGCGCCGCTGGCGTTTCTAGGCTTGACGCTGGCGCTCTTGCTGCTGGCGTTGGCGCTCAGTTTTGGTACGCCCACGTGCCGCCTGATAGCCCCGCCGCTTTACGTCGTCGCGCTGGGCGAAGCGCTCCTGACGAGCCTCTTGCTGGTGCAAGACATTCCCGCTGGCTTTCAGGTGGGCGTGCTGCTGGCGCTGGCTGCGGCGGCGTTCATTGTTGGCTACCGCGAACGCGCCGCGCTGGTGGGTCGGCTGGGTGGCAATCTGGCGGCTGGCTTCTTTGGGGCGCTGGCGGTCCTGCCCTTCGTGCTCCATGACCGCAGCGGCCTGGATGCCGTCTTCCTGGCGCTGGGCTTGACGGTGACGGCAGCGCTGGCGCGGCGGTTGGTTGGGCGGCTGTGGGCGGTGGTGCCAGCAGCGCTTTCGCTCTGGGCGCTGGTGCTGGCGGTCATCCATGCCGGGTTGCGGGGCGTCTCCATCCCTGATTGGGAGACGGCCACGCATATCCCCTTTGTGGCCTGGCTGCTGCTGTTCTATTCGGTGCTGAGCTTTATAGGCGCGCGCTGGGAGCGCACCAACGCGGCAACCGTGATTCAAGGGGCGCTGGCGTTGTGGGCTATCTGGCTGACACGCGACCCCGCCGCTGATGTGCAACTGGTCTTCGCGCTGGGCGCGGTAGGCGCGGGAGCGCGCATGTGGTATGGGCGCGGCTGGGGCAGCGCCTGGCAGGTTACGGCCATCCTGGCCTCGCTCCTGGTGACGCAGCGGCTGGGAACCCTGGCGGATGGAACCACCTGGCAAACGCTTTTCTTGCTGGCGCTGGCGGTCACGTCGTATCTTTCGGCGGTGCTGGAGCGCAGCGCGGAACTGACGCTCATTTCGCTGCTGTATGGGCTGTCGGCTGCCTGGTTCATCCCCGCAGATGATCTGCCGCGCCGCTTCCTGCTCACGGCGCTGCTGGCGTTTGTGGCAGCGGCGGTAGGCTTGACGCTGCATCTGGCGTTCAGGCGTCGGCGCAGCAACCTCAAATGGGCGTTCATGCCTTATCTGAGCGCGCTGGGCTATTCCATCTTTGCCATTGCGCGGGCCTTCCAGGTGCAGGCCGACTGGCGAGCCGCGCCAGTGCTGGGTTTTGCGCTGGTGGCACTGCTGATAGCGGCTGCGGACCGGCTGACCATGCGGGGACTCTTCCCACCCACCGCGCTTTTCCTGAATGTGGAGCGCATCTTCCCTCTGACGGCCCTGGCGGGAGGCTATACAGTAGCCGCTGCTCTGCTGCTTCCGCTCTCTGATGTAGGCGTGGGTCTGAGCGCGGGCCTGACAGCGCTGGTTGGGCTGGCCGGGCTGGTAGCGCCGTGTCTGGCGGAATGGGCGTACAGGCGTAAGTACCAGCAGCCGCCTCGGCGCAAAGCGATCTGGGCGGTGCCGCCGTATGCGACGATGGTTGCCTGCTCAATCATCACGGTTGTCTCTGGCTGGCAAATACACGCAGAGTGGCTGGCACTTCCGGTGTTGGGGTTTGCGCTGCTAGCCGCGTGGGTGGCGGCCCTGCGGCGCCAGCCAGAACTGAGCATCCTTACGGTGTTCTATGGATTGCTGGCGCCGTCGCTGCTGCCCGCGCAAGACGCGCTGCTTCAGTATATCTGGACGGTCAGCCTGGCTTTTGCCGCCGCAGCCATTGGCGCGGCGCTGAGACTGCCTCCGCTGCGGGCGCGTGTGCGCCGGGCCTGGGCGTTTGCGCCCTATGCTATCGCGGCAGGGACATCGCTGCTAGCCTGGCAGCGCGGCCTGCTGGCGGCGCCAATCTGGGTGGCCGCCGTCCTGCTGGCCTTTGGTGTTGTGGCCTATCTGCTGGCGCTGCTGGAGCAAGAGCCGATAGCCACCATCCTTGCCGCGATCTATGCTCTGGGCGCGGCCTGGTTCCTGCCAGACGGCGCCGAGCAACTGACGCTGACCCTGGTGATGACCTTCGGAGCGGCGGCAGTGGGCGGCTTGCTGCGCCTGCCTCCGCTGCGCAACGGCACCCCCCAAAGCGGGGGCAAGGCGCGCCGCGAGTGGTCCTGGGCGCTCTATGGCGTCGCAGTTGGCGCGTCGCTGCTGGCTCTGGCGCGCCTGGGCATCAGTGATCGTGGGCAAACAGAGGCGCTGCTGCTGGTCTTTGCGGCGGTGGCCTATCTGCTGATGGCGCTGGAGGATGCGCCAATGGCGGGCGTGCTGCCCGCGCTCTACGCCTGCGCGGGGATACTCATCCAGCCAGATGCGCGCGCCTTGCTGCCGCTGGCAATCGCGTTTGCGGTGCTGGGTATGCTTGTCGGGCAGGTCCAGGGCACGCGCTGGTCCTGGCCGCTCTACACTGCCGCCACGCTTGCCGCCGTGATGACCGGCGTGCTGGGCAGCAACGAAAGCGGCTTTGAGGCGCTGGCGCTGGTGGTGCTGGCGGTGTTGGCCTATCTCATCGCGGCCAGCGAATCGCGCCCCGAACTGCTGCCAGTCGCGCTGGTGCTTGGCGCGCTGGACCTGACCGCCGGAATCAACTTCTTCCACTTTGCCCCCTGGCAATCCATGCTCGCCTACATTGGGTTGGGCGTCGTCGTCACGCTGGGGCAGTTCCTCTGGGCATGGCTGCCCTGGCTGCGCTCGCGTGGGTTCGCGCTCAGCGGCTTCAGCGACCCACGCGCAGCGGGTGTGCTCGTGCATCGCCTGGGCGGGCTGCTGCTGGTTGGTGGGACGGCGCTGGTGGGAGTGGCCCTGCCTGGATCGTTTGCTATTCAGCAGCCGCAAACGCTGGTAGAAGCCGGTGCGCTGCTAGTGACAGGCGGGCTGCTGGCGCTGCTGGCCTGGCAGATGGCGCGGCGGTTGCCGCTCTATCTCGCTGGCGAGATGGCGGCGCTGGCAATCAGTTGGGCGCTGCGCTGGTTTGGCGCAGACAATCTGCTGGTGTTTGCGATTGCCCCCGGCAGCTATCAGTTCTTGATCGGTGCGCTGCTTCCGGCGGATACGCGCGTGTCGCAGGGCGTGCGCCTCGGCCAGCTTGCCTCGCTGGTGGGCGCGGTGCTGCTGGTGGTGCCCACCGCCTATCAAGCCCTGCCAGGCGTTTCCGACCAGAACACCAGCCTGCTCTATGTGGGCGTGCTGGGGCTGGAGGCGCTGCTGCTGATTGGGCTGGGGCTGGGGACACGCACGCGGGTGCTGGTGCTGACCGGCGCTGGTCTGGTAGGCGTGGCGGCGCTGGGCGGCGCTGGCCTGGGCATCTACTACAACGGCAGCGTCAGCATTCCAGTAATCTTTATCCTCACGGCGGTGCTGCTGATGGGCGGAGCAACCTGGCTGACCTGGCGCAGCCGACGCGACGCGCACCAGTTGTAACTGAAGGTAGCAGGGCTGGTAGGTATCAGCCACCAACCCTGCTGGCGCTTAAATAGTAAGCCTTGTTCGCTGGCGTGAGCGGGTTTTCTATGAAGACCCGCTCACGGGCTGGCGCGCCCCTGCACAGCCCCGACTTGTAACAGGTTTCCCCTTCATCTCCTCCGCTTGTCTCGTTCTGCCAGCCGCGCCAGCACCCAGCCAGCTCCCGCGCCTGCCAGCGCTCCTATCGGCGTGGTAAGCCATCCCACGTAAATCAAGCTGAAGTAGGAGTAAAAGACGGCAGACAAGAAAACAGTGGGCAGGCCAGACAATCCTGGCTCAAGAAAGAGCACACCCCTGCTGCCGGTCAAGTAGGATATGCCGAAGGCAAGCAGCCAGGTGAGGGGATGAGCAGATAGGCTGCCCGCCACACCAACCCAGGCTCCGCTTCCTGCGGTCAGGTGGCGCGGGCGAATGACGATCAGCCACCAGAAGAACGGGCCAACCAGCAGAGAGGCAAAGGCAGCAACAAAGCAGAAGAACCACACTTGCTGCCCCTGCGCCAGCATGAACAGCTTGAGGGACAGATAGGCAGCAGCGCCGCCAAACAATGGGGAAACAAGACATACCACCAGAAACATATACACGACGAATGGTTTTGACCAGGGCATGGCTGGAGCCTTTTTCGGCATCGTGGAGCCTCCGGTTTCAAGGGTCATGGCGTTCTCTCCTTTCAAAAATGAACGTTGTTCACTTTTGTTATTATTATAGCGAATGCGCTATGCTAGAGTCAAGAGAACTGCTTCACACTCTGAGCGGTGTGTGTTTCTGTGAAAGGGAGAGGTGATGGAACCATCGCAGCCCGCCCAACTGACGAAAAAAGCCGTGTTGACCCGCCAGCGCATTCTGGAGAGCGCGCTGCATCTGTTTGCCAGCAAAGGCTACGCGGAAACCAGCATGCGCGACATCGCGGGGGCGGCAGAGTGTTCGCTTGGCCTGACCTATCGCTACTTTGCCAGCAAAGAGGCGCTGGTGCTGGAGCTGTATATCCAGTTGATTACGCAACTGGAGGAACAGGCCCGTCTGCTTCCTGCCGGAACGATGGCTGACCGCTTTCATCACCTGATGCGCGCGCAACTGACCTTCATGGCTCCGCATCGGCTGACGCTGGTGGCCCTCACCGGGGCCGCGCTGAATCCCTATTCCCGCGTGGGCGTCTTTAGCGCGGAAGGCGTCGCATTTCGCAGCCGGGCGCGTGCCGCGTATCTGCCGCTCGTGGCTGAGGCCAGAGATGCGCCCCGCGCCGGGCAGGTAGATGACCTGGCGACGCTGCTGTATGGGGTGCAGCTTGCCGTGATTCTGTTCTGGCTGCAAGATGTGAGCGAAGGCGCGCAAAAAACGGATGAGATGCTAGAATTCATTCATACAGTCTTGGGGCGAGTTCGCCCGCTCTTGCGGCTGCCCTGGATTGCTCAACTGTTGGCCCGCCTGGTGCAGATTATTGGGCCGCTCCTGGGGCGAGAAGCCGCGCCGGGCACCGCAGAAACCCGAAACAAATAGCCTGCTCCCAACGTCCTACAGGAAGAAAAGGTCGCTTTTCTCAAGGAGGTGCCAGGATGGACCAGCAGCCGGGAAATCCCCAATGGGGCCGCGCAGAGGATACTCAGCCTGTTGTAGATGTGTGGGAACAGGCCAGCCAGGAGGAAGTCCAGGGCCGGGAGCGCGTCTCCGGGCCGCTCTCGCTGGGCCTGCTGGATAGCCAGATGGCCCAGTCCGGCCAGCTTGCGCCTGTTCAGACGCCGCCCGCGCCGCCGCGACAGAGGGCGCCACGTCGCAGGAGAAGGTGGCGGCTGATAATCTTCGCGGCAATCATCGTGGGCGCCGTTTTCATCCTGCCTCTCCTCACGGCGCAACAACCCCACTTCGCCGTTGACCATGCCTGGACTGCGCCTACACACACTCAATCAGCAAATACTACTTCGCCCGCTTCCTATGAGATAACGGTAGCTCTGGTGGTTTCGGGCGCGTTTACCGAGTTTTCCCTCCCAGAGCACTATAACGTTCCACAGGGGATTGCTGCCGGGCCAGATGGCGCTATCTGGTTCACCCTGGAAAACTCTAACCAGATTGGCCGCCTGACTCCCGACGGGCAGCTTCACGAGTACAGCGGAGACTTTTCTACCCCAGATCAGATTATTGCCGGGCCAGATGGCTATCTCTGGTTCACTCTGGGAGATGGCAACCAGATTGGGCAGATGTCCCCAGATGGGGATTTCACCCTATACAACATCAGGGCCACCAGCGCGATAGCAGACCTGACCTTCGGACCTGATGGCAGCATCTGGTTTACCGAGCCTGATGGCAACCAGATTGGGCGATGGGACATTGATTTTGGGATGCAAGAGTTTCCGTTGCCCACGCCATTTAGTTATCCTTCTGCCATTACCACCGGGCCAGATGGCAATCTCTGGTTTACTGAGGGGCGCAGGCAAATTGGGCGCATTACCCCCGATGGCAAGATCACTGAGTTTCCCTTGCCAGAGGACAGCAGCACCCCTGATGCCATCATCACCGGAGCGGATCAGCAATTATGGTTCATTGAGCCGGTCATTGGCAGGATGGTGCGTATAACGACCACCGGCACAATGCAAGCGTTTCAAATACCTCTCGTCAGTGTGTATGGACTCAAACTGGCGGTTGGAGCCGATGGCAACATCTGGTTTACCAATACCCCAGGTAATAAGATTGGCTACATCACACCAGCGGGAAAGACGGCTGAGTTTACTGTGCCGCAGTCCAGCGCAGCCGAGCCTCTCGAAATTATCGCTGGTCCAGGGGGAACGCTCTGGTTCACCGAGTTTCTGCGCAACAAGATCGGGGAGTTTAAGCTCAACGGATAGCATTATTCGTAAAAAAGCTGATAAAAACCCTATTTTCCAACCGGCAAAATGGCTTCGGCTCAGCTTGCATCCGGGGCGCGGGAATGGTATGTTAGTATCGGTGGTGCTGGACCACCCTGACATGTCAAAAGCTCGATACTCAAAAACTACCGAAGCTCTCCAGTCGGCAGCGTTGCGAAGAACAAGCCTTTTTGGGACGCTAAAAAGGCGATGGTGCAACAGCCACCCACTGCCGATAAAAAAAGAGGACGCCTTGCAGATGAACTACCTGCAAGGCGTTTTCTTGTGCGCCCTCCACCTCTCCCAGCCTGGGGACAGCCCTGTTGCCAACTGAGCAAAAATATGTTACCTATATAACGTCTTCTTGCATCTTGCTTTGGAACGAGGAACAACCATGCTGGATTTTGCCGGGGTGCGTCAGGAAAAGCAGACGCTGGCCGATCTTTCGCGTGACCTTTCGGTGGCCGATTTGCACCGTTTGACCGATGAAATGGTTGATACGGTGCTGGCGATCATTGCGGAGGCCACTGCCGCCGATGTGGTCTTTGTGCCCGAAGACCCCGCCGCCAATGATACGTTTGGGGTCACGGAGGAGGCGAATCTGGCCTGGACGCTGGGCCATGTGATTGTGCATGCAACAGCCTCCTCAGAGGAGGCGGCGGCGCTGGGTTCTGTGCTGGCGCGGGGTATCGAAATCACCGACAGATCGCGTTACGAAACGGAGTGGAAAACAGTGCGTGGCGTGGCGCAGGTGCGCCAGCGGCTGGAAGAGAGCCGCCGCATGCGTCATGCCTTTCTGGATACCTGGCCGACAGAACCGCATCTGGATGTCGTGTATGTTCCAGGTGGCGGGCTTGCCAGCCTTGGGCCGATGAACGCGATTGGCCGCTTTCTGCTGGGGCTGATGCACGAGGATGCCCATCTGGAGCAGATGCGCGAGATTATACGCCAGGCGCACGAAGGCCCGCTCGCTCTCCCCATCCCACGCAAGAGCCGCTTGAGCGGGCTGCTGCCGTTCCTGCGCAAGTAGCGTTCAAGATGGGCTGGCCGCGCCTCTGAAGCAAGCGAAGCACGCAAAAAGGCCCTGGAAAGCTCCAGGGCCTGGCTGTCGAGGTGAAGCGTGCTAGTTTTCTTCGGCGGCAATCTCGTAGGCTTCGCGCACTGGCGGGGCGGCAAGCAGCGACGCGAGTTTGGCGATCTGCGCCTGGTAGTAGCCGCTGGCCTCGCCTGCTTCCAGGTCCGCCTTGGAAGCCCAGCGGGTCACAGAGATACCTTTGTTGGTGGCGTGGTCCACAAACAGCCTGGCCCCCTGGAAGCCCTTTTGCTGTTTGGCCGCTGGAAGCACTTCGTTTGTGTAAATCCTGACGATCTCATCAATCTTGCCAGCCTGGGCGCTGACGGTCACAATACGCGCGTAGGACACGGTGCATTCCTTTCTCGTCTACACTGACCACTTACAGACAGGGGTTCGCCACGTCCAGTATATCCGCTGGAGGCGCAAAAGGCCAGAGCCAGACTACGCGCCCTCGATGCGCAGCAGGCTGATCTGGGCAAATTCCTCTTCAGACAAGTCCCAGCCAATCGCGCCCGCGTTACTGGTCGCTTGAGCGGCGTTTTTGGCGCCGGGGATGGGCAGCGCGCCCTGTTTGACCATCCAGTTCAGCGCCACCTGCCCTGGGGTTTTGCCGCCGTGTGCTTCGCCCACCTTGCGCAGCAGATCAATTAACGGCCTGGAGGCCGCCAACCCCGCTGGCGTGAACCAGCGAGTGCGCCGCCGCGCGCCGCTCACTTTGGCCCCGTCGTGATATTTGCCGGAGAGAGCGCCCTTGGCGATGGGGCTATACGCAATCAGCCGCACCTCCAGTTCGCGGCAGGCCGCCAGCACGCCGTTGCGCTCTGGCGAGCGATGCAAAAGGTTGTAGTGAATCTGGTTGGAGGCCAGGGGGATGCCATGCTTCGCCAGCGCCGCGTGCGCCCGGCGCATCTCGTCGGCGCGATAGTTGCTCACACCCACCGCGCGCACCTTGCCCGCGCGCACCTGCTCGGCCAGCGCGTCCATCAGCGCCTCAATGCGCAGCAGCGAATACGGCCAGTGGATTTGATAGAGGTCCACCTGCGCCAGCCCCAACCGCTTCAGGCTGGCATCCAACGCTTTGGGCAGCGCGCGCGCCGAAAGACGCCAGGGCAGCGGCGCAAACTTGGTGGCAAGCGTCACCCGCTCGCGCTCAGGCCGCACCATGCCGCCCAGGATGGTTTCGGACAGGCCGTTGCCATAAATCTCCGCTGTATCAAAGAACGTCAGCCCGGCCTCGCGGCTGACGCGATAGGCTTCCTCCACCTCCGAGCGGGCGTAGCCCTGCCCATATTGCCACGTGCTGGTATCGCCCCATTGCCAGGTGCCCACACCCAGCGGCGGCACCTTCAGATCAGTTTTGCCAATGTTAATGGTTTCTTCCACGTTATACCTTCTTGCTGGCTATAAGATGGGTTAATCTTGAGGCTTCCACGCAAGAAGTATACGTGATGGATGGGCCGGGGTGTGGCCCATCCATTTATATTGAGGATGCTGTTAGAAGTGCCGCCCCTCCCGCCAGATGTAGGTTGAAGCACACAAACCAAACCCGCCTATTATCGTCACAGCCCACCCACAAAGTAGGTTGAAGTTCCAGCCATAGCCAAAACCGAAGCCCAAATCAACTAATGAACTGAGTGCTGTGACAATTAGCCAGAGGATTGCGCCAAAACCAAAGGCGGCAATAAAAAGCCCTAACCAGAAATTGGTGTTAAATCCATCTCTATTATCTACATACACGAGAAAGCCACAGAGCGAGCATATGCCTCCAACGAAAGCCCCAGCGATGATCTGACTTCTCAGCGTCAGATGGCGGGTAGCATCAAACCAGAGATGGCTCGTCTGCACCTGTCCATAATCATAACCCGACAAAAATACCGTAAGCGCATATACCAGAGCAGCGCTCACAATCGCAATTTCTAATGAAGCAAGCGGTGGAAGCGCCTTGCGATAGCCCCCTGTATAAGCCAGAACAAACACCACCGCCACGACTCCAACCGCCAAGGGCCATGACTGGGTGTTGGTCCCAACAATGGCACCCAGGCCAGCCATCAAAAAGAAAAAACAACTTCCCACGCTAAAGGCTGCTGCCCTAACTTTAACCCGACGAAATTCCATGCGCTTGCTTTTTGCGCTTACGGCTACTTTTGGCGCAGCGACAGGCCGTTGGGCAGGCTCCGGCGCTTTCGCGGGAGCGGACGCTGGAGCCTGGGGAGCCACATAGGGCGGCTGGCGCACCGGTGGCTCTGGCTTCTTTTCGGCAGCTGGTGCTTGTTGGGGAGCAGCAGCGGGATTCACAACAACCGGGTTCGCTGCCACTTTGGGAAGAGGGAACAGAGGAGGCTGTTGAGGCTGGGCGGCAGGCGCAGCAGACAGAGCGGGACGCGCTTGCTGCGCGCGTTCCAGGGCTTCGGCAAATTCGGTGACGCTGGCGTAGCGGTCTTTGGGGTCTTTTTTCAATGCTCGCAGCACAACAGCCTCTACCGCTGGTGCCACGCCCGCGCCCAGCGGCGGCGGGTCTTTGGAGTTTTTCTGCATCCCCACCGCCAGAAACGACCCTGTAAAGGGCAAGCGCCCCGTCAGCCACTGATAAACCATCGTTGCCAGGGCGTATTGATCGGTGGCTGGCGTCGCGTGGCCGTGTTCCTCATCAAATTGCTCTGGCGCGGCATACGCAGGTGTTCCTGTGAATTGAAGCACCGTCATGTAGGTTTTGTTGGGCTGCAAGACAACGGAGATGCCAAAGTCAGAGATCAGTGCCCGTTGATGGTCATCCAGCAGCACGTTGGCTGGCTTGAGGTCCAGGTGCAGCATCTGCTGGTCATGCGCGTATTGCAACCCTGCGGCAGTCTGCTGCACATGCGGCAGGATGGTCTGGATGGGGAACGCCTGCCCCAGCGGATAGCGGGCCTGGAGCGTACCATTAGACGCATATTGCATGACCAGGTAGGGCATATTTTGGTATTCAGAGAAGTTATGGACAAGCACGATGTTGGGATGGTGCCAGGCAGCAATCTTGCGCGCTTCGGCTAGCAATTCCTGGCGGGCATCGAGCGCCAGATGGGTAATCACCTTGATGGCGTCCTGCCTGCCGACATAGATGTGTTCAGCCAGATAGACGGTGCCAAAAGTGCCACGCCCCAGTTCCCGCACAAGGCGATAGTCGCCCAATCGGTCGCCAATCTGCATAGAGCACGCCACCTTTCCCGCGCGCGCCTGCGTCGCTTATTGCTGGGGAGCAGCATAGCAGAGATGTGTCTGCTTTGTCAAGTTAGCAGCATCAATCTATTTTGCAGGGCCAGCAGGTCGCCCTGCCCCTGCTTTGAGGGGTGGCGCTACAAGATACAGGCTGCTGCCCTAGACCGCTGCCACCCAGACTTCCACCTTGTCGTCGCCAGCCGAAGCGATCAGCTTGCCATCGGGGGACCAGGCGAGCGCGTTGACATACTGAAACGCGCCTTTATAGGTGAAGTTGTGCGCGAAGGTTGTCGCATCCCAAAGCTGCACCGTCCCGTCCGCGCCCCCGGAGGCAATCGTCTTGCCATCCGGGGACCACCCCAGCGCGAGCACGTAGTTCCCGGCATGCCCATGATAGGTCGTGATATTTTTGCCCGTGACGGCATCCCATATATCCACGCCAGCAAAACTTGCCGCAGCAATCTTACTGCCATCGGGGGACCAGGCCAGTGCGGAGATTCCGCCAGTACGCCCCGCCGTGTCGAAGAGATGTTGCTGCGTAATCGCATTCCACACCTGAACAATGCTCTTATTGGCGATGCGTGAAGTGGTCCCAGAAGCGATCCTCGTTCCATCCTTGGACCAGGCCGCCGCGTGAATAGGGTCCGAGCCAACCAGGGAGGCGATTGGTGTGAAAGCAGGCGCTTGCACGATATGCACCACCGAGTAATCACCGCCATAAATAAGGCGTGTGGCATCCCCCGACCAGTCCGCCGTATGGATGGAGGCAGGCCCATCGTTCAGGTAGGCGACACCGCTTCCAAAAACCGCGCTCCAGATTTGAAGATAGCCGCTGCTATCCCCAGAGGCGATATAGAGATCATCCGAAGACCAGGCGACAGTATTCACGGAGTTGGAATGACCCATATAGGTCAGTTCATTTCCACCCGTCAGCGCGTCCCACAGCCGCACCGTGTAATCGCTGCTGGCTGAGGCAATGCGCAGCGTTTTGGCCGCCCAGCACAGCGCGTTCACGTTCGCCACATGCCCGGTATAGGTATAGAGCGTCGTTCCTAGAGGGATAAGCGTGGCCGTCGCGGTGGGCACAGGCGTTGCGGTGGCCGTTGCCGCAGGCGTGGGAGCAGAGCCAGCCCCAACGAGCGGGCCAAGATTCAGCCGCCCCGCAAGCACCTGCCAGGACACCACGCCGCCAGCGATTGCCAGGCCGGTCAGCCCAACCAGCACCGACCTGCGCAGCACGCGCCGGGGCTGCGCCTCTGGCTTAGGAACTTCACCAGAAGTTGCGGGCGAAACGGGGAAGAATTCGGTCTTTGGCGGCGCCTCGGACTGGCGCAGGGGGCCGCTCTCCGGGCTGGAAGGAGTTGGCGTTGGCGTTGGCGTCGCAGAAAGCGCCGGGGTGATCGTCTGCGAGACGGGTGTGCTGGTTGGCGTCGGGGTAATCGTCGGCTCCTCCTCTGGCAGGCCAGGCGCCAGCGGGCCAGAAGGCGAAGGCAGCGGGGTCGTTGGCCGCGCCGGGCCGGACGCCGCTGGCAGGGGGCGCGTCACTCGTTCGCCCTGCGCCAGCGCGTTTTCCAGCCCTTTGGCGAAGGCGCGTATGCTGGCAAAGCGGTCTTTGGGGTCTTTGGCAAGCGCAATCAGCACCACATCTTCCACAATCGGCGGCAGCGTGGGCACTTTGGCGCGCAAACTGAGCGGCGCAGACATCACATGCTGCGCCGCAACCTCGGCATACGAGCCAGAAAATGGCCGCTCGCCCGTCAGTAACTCATAGACGACCACCGCCAGCGAATATTGATCGCTGGCCGGGCGCGGCCTGCCCTGAAGCTGCTCCGGCGCCATGTACGCAATGGTGCCCGCCACTTCGTCGCCGCTGGAGGAGCGCGAGCTTTGCGCCACCACCGCGATGCCAAAATCGGCCAGCAGCACCTGCCCCTGCTTCCCCAACAGTAGATTCTCCGGCTTGATGTCGCGGTGGATGATCTTTTGCTCGTGGGCATAGTGCAGCGCTTCTGCCACCTGCTGCACATAGGGAATCACGGTTGCCACCGGCACCGGCCCGCCAGCGGGATGCCGGGTGCGCAGCGTGCCATTGGGGGCATACTCCATGATCAGAAAGGGCACGCCGCCCTCCACGCCATATTCCATCACGCGCAGGATATTGGGATGCGTCAGCCGGGCCACCAGTTGCGATTCGGCCAGGAAACTTTCCACATCCTCGTCTTCCAACTGCGTATCCACCACTTTAATGGCGGCTTGTCTGCCCAGATAGCGATGCTCGCCCAGGTAGACCGTTGCAAAGCCGCCCTCGCCAATCACGCGGAGCAAGCGGTAGTTGCCAATAATCTCGCCAACCTCGCCAGCCATGTTCAACCCTCCTCTGCTGCTACGTCACCCGCCAGACCTGCGCATTCTCTCCCGCCGAAGCAACTGTGTTTCCATCAGGCGCCCAGGCCACCGCGTTGACCGGAGCCGTATGCCCCTGGTAGGTGAGCGCCGAGGCAAACGTCGCGCCATCCAAAATCTCGACGGTCTGGTCTTTGCTGGCAAGCGCTATCCAGGGCGCGGGCGCCCAGGCCACCGCGTTGATCGGCAACGGGTGTATTTTGTTGGTGTAGATGCCAACGGCTCTGGTCACTTCCCACACCTGGGCAGTGCTTGCCGCGTCGCTGGAGATCAGATAGCCGCCATCTGGCGACCAGGCCACCGAGAGCACGCCGCTCTTGTGGCCGGTAAAGGTAGAAATAGAAAAGCCCGTCACCGCGCTGCGGACGGCAACTTTCTGATCGGCGCTGGCCGACGCGATGCGGCTGCCATCCGGCGACCAGGCCACACACGTCACCCGAAGCGTGTGATCTGGAAAGGTCTGCTGCCGCGTGCCCTGCTCAGCATCCCAGATGTGTACCTGGGTATCTGCGCCAGCCGAGGCAAGCTGCTTGCCATCTGGCGACCAGCCCACAGTCAGCACTTGCTGAGTATGGCCGCGATAGGTGAGAAGTGGTTTGCCGGTCAGCGCCTCCCAGACCTGCACCGTCTTGTCTACGCTGGCCGAAGCAATGCGCGCCGCAGCGGGCGACCACGCCACCGCCTGCACAGCCCCGCTGTGCCCGGCATAGGTGGCAATCTTTTTGCCGGTGCGGGCTTCCCAGACCTGGACGGTCTGGTCATTCCCGGCAGAAGCGACATATTTCCCGTCCGGCGACCAGGCCACGCCGTTGACCGGCCCGTTGTGGCCGCGATAGATGACAAGAGCCGTCCCCGGAAACGGCGTGGGCTGGGGCGGCGACGCAAACAGGCTGGGATGCGAGCGCACCCAATAGACCGCGCCCGCGCCCGATGCCGCCAGGCCCACCAGCCCGGCCAGACTCGCCACCATTGCCCGGCGCGACATCCCCTTCTGGAGGGGCATGGGGATCGACGCCGAAATAGCCGGGTTGAAGGTTTCCGTCAGCGGCCCCGATTTTCTTGGGAGTGCCGCCAGCACTTCCGGGGTCGGTTCCGTGATGTCGGTGACGGCCTCCGGCGGGATGGGAGCGGGCGCGGTAACGCTGGGCGCGTCCTCTTCGGGCGCGATGGACGGCCCCGACAGCACCGGGGTAATCGTGGGCGTCAGTGTCCCCGTTGGGCGCGAGAGCGGTGAGGACACTGGCCCGCTCTGGAACGCGCCCGATGTGGGGCGATTTCCTTGCTGGCAGGCCGTCTCGAACGCGGTGGCAAACGCGCGCATGCTGGCAAAGCGCTGTTTGTGGTCTTTTGCCAGCGCGGTGAGCACCACTTCCTCCACCCCCGGCGGGAGATTGGGCACTTTCTGGCGCAGGGGCGGCGGCGGAGTGAGCAGATGCTGCGAGGCCATTTCCGCGTAATTGCCGCGAAAGAGCCGGTCACCGGTCAGCCACTCGTAGAGCGTCACCCCCAGCGAATATTGGTCGCTGGCCGGGCGCGGCTTGCCCTGCGATTGTTCAGGCGCCATATAGGTGATCGTCCCGGCGATAGCCTGCATTTTCTGCGAGCGGGTACTGTGCGCCACTACCGCAATACCAAAGTCGCTGAGCAGAATTTCGTTGCTGCGCCCCAGCAGCAGATTGGCAGGCTTGACATCCCGATGCACCAGTTTGGCGTCATGCGCGCACTGCAACGCGCTGGCAATCTGGGGAACATAGAGCCGCAGCGTCTCCAGGGGGACGGGCGTGTTCCTGGGGTGGCGCTGGCGCAGCGTGCCGTTGGGGGCGTAGTCCATCACCAGGAAGGGCGTTTTCCCCTCCACGCCATATTCCAGCACGCGCAAAATATGGGGATGCTCCAGGCGGGCAATCGTGCGGGCTTCCTCACGAAAGCCCTCAAGCTCGGCAGCGCCCAGGCGCGCGTGCAGCACCTTGATCGCGGCTTGCGTTTTGAGAAACTGATGCTCGCCCAGGTACACTTCGGCAAAGCCGCCAGTGCCCAGCAATTGTATCAGCCGGTAGTTGCCAACCTGTTGCCCAACCCGATCAGCCATAGCCCGACTCTCCCAAATAAGGGTAGACTCTTCCCAGCAGAAAGAAAATCGCCTGGATTACAGCATTATTCTAGCGCGGGAAGTCGGTGGCGTCAAGTCTTCAGCGCGTCTCGGATGCGCTGCGTGGTGGTCATCCAGAAGCGTTCTTGTTCAGGCTCAGTCATCTCGCTGACGGTTTTGGAGGGCAGGTTGAGCATTTGCAACTGCTCTAGCTCTTTGACTTCTTCCAGGGGGCAGGGGCGCAAGACAATGGGCAAGATGGTGATGCCATCTTGCTGCGCCGCTCTCAACAAGGGCGGCAGCTCATTCTCGCGGATAAATTTGGAGCGCAGGAAGTCAAAGCTGATGAGCAGCACTGCCACTCTTGCCGAGCGAATGGCCTGCTCAATGTTTCCGCGCCAGTCCGTTCCAGCCGCGATCATCGTATCATCCCAGACTTCCAGGGTTCTTCCTGGCAAGTAGAAATCGAGATAATCATGCAACCGAGTTAGGTATGCTTTATCCTTGTGGCTGTAGCTGATAAACGCTTGCGTGCGCTGGGGTTTCTTCTGGGGCGGATAAACGGCTTGCTCAAAGGCTGTCGCAAACGCCTTCACACTGGCAAAGCGATCCTTGGGGTCTTTCGCCAGGGCTGTAAGCACGACTTCCTCTACTTCAGGTGAGATTGTTGGAACCTTTGATCGTAAGGAAGGAGGTGGCTCATGGATTTTTTTATCCACAACTTCCAACCATTTCCCCGTGAAAGGCACTTCACCAGCCAGCCATTCATACGCCATCATTCCTAGAGCATATTGGTCGCTTGCATAGCACGGCTTATTTAAAAACTGTTCTGGCGCGCTGTAGACAGGTACACCTGCATACTCGTGTTCTTCATCAGGCGAGTCTGGAACTGTGATTGCAATACCAAACCCGCTGAGCCAGATTTCATTATCTGATCCCAGAAGGCAACTCCCTGGATTTAAGCCGCGATGGATGATCTTTTGCTCATGAAGATATTGCAGAGCACTGGCAATTTGTTTCACATAGGGCAAAATAGCAACTGTGGAGAGTTTACTACCTGGCGGATGGCGTTGACGCAGTGATCCATTGGGCGCATGGCTCAACACAAGGAATGGCATGTCCCCTTCCATCCCAAATTCCAGCAGTTTGATAATATGTGGATGTACCAATCGCCCTAAAAAGCGTGCCTCAGCGCGGGCTGCTTCTGCTTCTTCGTTTCCACTGTGTCCATGCCATATCTTGATAGCTGCCTGCGTTCTGAGATAGAAGTGTTCGCCCAGGTAGACTTCAGCCAAACCACCTTCTCCAAGCGAGCGCATCAGCCTATAGTTGCCGACTTGCTGCCCAACACGATCAGCCATAGCCAGATTCCCCCAAGAGAGACGAGAGCATCCCCAACAGAAAGAGAACCACATGGAAGCATTCTCTATTTTAGCGCGAGGCATGAGTGAGGTCAAGCGTGCCTTGTAGCGCCGTCTTCCCCCTCAAAGCAGGGGCGCAGCAGACGGCGAATCGCGGCAAGAGCGCCAGTTGACGGCTGGAGCAACACCCATCCCTACCCTTGCGGGCAAGCTGCCCGCGCTACAGGCGGCACGCCAGGGGCAAAACGCGATACAATAGCACAGCTATTGCGTGCTCATCCACAACGCGCAACATATATCTTCGAGAGAGGGAAACCGATGCCCATGCTCAACCTCACGCCCGATGACGTGCTCACCACTACTCGTTCTGTGCGCAAACGCCTGGATTTCTCGCGGCCTGTCGAGCCGGAAGTCATCAAAGAATGCCTGGAGATTGCGGTGCAGGCGCCTACTGGCGGCAACCGCCAGCAGTGGCATTTTGTCGTCGTCACCGACGCGGACAAACGCCAGGCGCTGGGCGATGTCTATCGGCGCGGCTGGGAGTTGTATCGCGCGGCCAGCGTCACCGGGCCGCTGCCCGAAAACGAGCGCGGCAAGCAGCTTGGGCGCATCCTCAGCTCCTCGGATTATCTGGCCGAACATATCCACGAAGCACCAGTTATGCTGCTGCCCTGCATCAAAGGGCGCATGGAAGGAAAATCCAGCGTGGAGCAGGCGGGAGTCTGGGGGTCCATTCTGCCCGCCGCCTGGAGCTTTATGCTGGCCGCACGCGCGCGGGGACTCGGCAGCAGTTGGACGACGGTGCATCTCCTCTTTGAGCAGGACGCCGCCAACGTGCTGGGCATCCCCTACGAAAAGATCACCCAGGCCGCGCTCATTCCGGTGGCCTACACGCAGGGCACCGACTTTTCCCCGGCCAAACGCGAGCCGCTGGACTCAGTTGTCCACTGGAACCAGTGGTAAGCTAGCCCAGCCACCACTGCCAGACATTCCAGGTTTCCGTCGGACCATTGCCCGACGGCAGATAGTTATGCAGCGTGTTTTTGGCAATGGCAAGGTTGCCATACGCCGACAGATAGATTGCTGGCAGATCGGTAAGTATCGCCTGCTGGATCGTCCTGAAGGCATTCAGGCGCGCGCTCTGGTCGGTGTTGGCCTCTTCGGTGGCGATGGCCTGATCTACGGTTGGATTGCAGTAGTAGCCCCAGTTGAAGCCGTTGGGGTCTTTATCTGGGGTTTCTTTGCAGAGCCAGGAGAAAGCGTTGTCGGGGTCATAGCCCAACTGATTGGCATACTCGGCAATGTCGAAATTGCCGCCCGGCAGCACGGTGCCAAAGTAGGTATTTGCCGGGTAGTTGATGATGTCTATCTGGATGCCAAGGTCTTTCAGATTCGCCTGGGCGATTTCCTCGGTTTGCTGGCGCACGGCATTATTGGCCGTCGTGGACCAGCGCAGTTCGAGCTTCTGGCCGTTCTTGTGGCGATAGCCATCCGACCCAAGCGCCCAGCTATCGTCATCAAGCAGTTGCTTTGCCCCCGCCGGGTCAAAGGGGTAGCAGCTCGCGCTGGCGTTGTGGGCAAAGCTGCCCACCGCATCATCGCAGGTGCGCTGTGCCGCGCCATACCTGACCTGGGTAATAATCGTGTCCAGATCAATGCTTGTGCTGATGGCCTTGCGCACCTGCAAATCGGCCAAAATCGGGTTGCGCAGATTAAAAAGCGCTTCCTCGAAGATGTCGGGGTATTGCGTCGTGGTGAGGGTGTAGCCTTGAATCGCTTTATAGCTCACTAGCTTGCTGGCATCCAGATTCCACGAGGTATCTATCTGGCCTGCTTGCAGGGCTGTCAGCATCACGCTGGCATCGGAGATGATCTTAAAGACAATCTTGTCGAGATATGGGTAGCCCTGCGCAGCCTGGTAATAGTTACGATTTCTGACCACCGTAATATGATCGCCTTTGACGCGCTCCTGCATCTGAAAGGGGCCGCTCACCACCTGCGGCAGGAAGTTCTCGCTGGATTTGGGAATCGAGGCCGGGTCCATTGCTCCAAACACATGCCTGGGCAGCAGCGCCATCTGCGGGTCAGCCAGTTGCTGCGCCAGAAAGGGACTATATGGCTGCTTCAGGGTTAGAATGACGGTGGTCACATCTGACGCCACATAGCCTGCCACATAGGGGAGGCCAGGAGTAAAGACCGCCTGATACGCCGGATTGCTCCAAAGGTCCAAGGTAAAGACAACATCATCCGCCGTAATCGGCTGCCCATCCGACCATTTCAACTCTGGGCGCAGCTTCAACACGTAGTGCATGGCGTCGGCTGTAATACCGCCATTTGCCAGGCTTGGCACCTCGAGGAGCAGGCCGGGCTGAAGGTTGCCCTGCGCGTCGCCATAGAGCAGCGGTGCCCAGATCGTGGCATCCACCAGAGCGGAATAAGTGCTTACCGACCTGTTGGAGAGCAGCGAGTCCGGCTCGGCCAGCAGGCCATCCGTGACGGTGCCGCCGCGCTTGCCCTGCGGAGGTACGCTCCCCTGATTGAGCGTGGCTGTGCCTGTTGGCGTTGGCACAGGGCCAGGCGAGAGGACAACACCGCCGCTGCGTGCCCAGATCAGCGCCGCGCTGCCACTCACCAGCGCCAGCAGCACCAGCACTACGAGGAACAGTGTTTTCACTGACCTCCTGGGAGACGGCGCCGCCACTGGCAGCAGCGGTGTTGAGGGCGCGAGCGGGCCGCTGCGCCGCAAGACTCCAGAGAAGTTCTGGCCGCCGAAAACTGGCGGCGGCGTGCCTCCGCCAGCCTGCCCCGGAAGGGGCGCGCTCACAGGCGTGGGGGGCAGCGGGCCAGAGACGCGCATCGCCCCCGATGCCGACGCCGGGGTTGGGGTGAAGCCGCTGAGCGGCGGAGTCATAGCAGGCGAGACAGGGGGCGTTGGCGCATTGGGGCCAGAGGGAATGCCAGGCGTGGAAGGCGTGCGCGCCTGCGTGGGCGCAAATGCACTGGGGGGCGGCGTTGGTATCTGACTGGCGGGCGTGCCAGGCGTGGAGGGGGGCATCACTTGCGTTGTGGCAGAGAGCAGCGTTGGCTCGGCCCGCGCCGCCTGCTCCAGCGCGTTGGCAAAGGCGCGCACGCTGCCAAAACGCTCCTCTGGCTTTTTGGCAAGCGCCGTCATCACCACCTGCTCTACTAATGGAGAGATAGTTGGCGCTTTCTGGCGCAAGGGCGGCGGCGGCGCAAATAAATGCTGGCTGGCAATTTCGGTAAACGACCCATCAAAGAGCTTGCTTCCGGCCAGCCACTCGTACACGACCACCGCCAGCGCGTATTGATCGCTGGCCGGGCGCGGATGCCCCTGCAATTGTTCCGGCGCCATGTAGGTGACGGTGCCCACCGCGTCTTGCGTGCTTTGCGAGCGCGACGAATGCGCCAGCAGCGCGATGCCAAAGTCGCTGAGCAACACTTCGCCGTTTGGACCCAGCAGCATGTTCTCTGGCTTGACATCGCGGTGA
>DATBGS010000134.1:0-4907 GCA_036557885.1 Ktedonobacterales bacterium | reverse complement strand
CAACTGTATGAATTTCTCCCGCTTGGCTCGCGGGAAGTTGTGCAGCGCCTTGCGACGCGCGTCCTTCAGTCGCGTGGGAAGCTCAACTGGTCCTGGTTGGCGCGCTTGCATCCAGCAGAAACGATGGCATTATTTCAGCAGTGGGTCAGCGCCGCCGGAACGGACGGCCAGAGCGTCATACAAGAGGCGCAGCGCCTGCTGTCGGTGCTGGCGCCAAAGCAGCCCGACGCGCTGCTGGCGCTGGTCAAAACGCTGCTCCCGCGCAAGCTGCTCAACAATGTCAACTTGAACCCGCTGGCCGAACAGCGCCCCGGCGAACTGGCCGAGCTTGCCCTGCACACCGATACGAACCTGACGATCAACTTTAACGCGCTGGTTGGCAGGCTGACCAGCGCGCAGATCATTGCCCTGTACGAGCGCGGCAAGCTCAACCGCTATCCCTCCTGGTTTGCGCAGGTTGGGCGCGCCCAACGCCTGGCCGTTTTCCGAGCGCTGGAGCGGCGCTTTCGGGCGGCGAACTCCTTGCTGCCCACTGACCTGTTGGAGGCGCTACCCCAGGAAGTGCGTGTGGAAGAGGCGCGCAAGCTGTTTGCCAATACCAACCAGACAATTACCTATCGGCTGCCCTACGCGCGGCTTTTGCCCTGGGAAGAAGTCTTGCCCGCGCTCACGCCGTCCCTGCATGCCTCAGTAGTCTCCACGCGCCAGATGGCGCTTCAGGCGCTCATCGGGGCGCTGCCCCGCAACCGCGAACGCCTGCCCGAAGTGCTGGAAATCCTGCTCACGCGCCGCAGCGAGCACGACGCGGTGCGCTTCTCGATGCTGGAGGCGCTGGCAAAGCTGCCCGCCACTATCTGGCGCGAGGAGTATCTGCCCGCGCTGGAGCAAATTGCTCGCCACGCGCTCAACGACGTGGGCCTGTCCTCGCGCACGCAGCAGGCGCTCATGAATGTGCTGCTGAAGGTGCTCCAATCTTTCCCGGTGTGGGCTATTGCTCAACTGGTCACTGTCCTGCGCGAGCGCGGCGTTGCTGGCGTCAGCATCTCGCTGGCGTCGCTGAATCCAATAGCCGCCCATGAACTCTCCATTGCGCTGCGCCGTGAACTGCTCGAAACCTGGCTGGCGCAGGAAAAAGAGGGCGATGTGCTGGCGGTAGCAAGCTGGTTCACCACGCACCAGGTGGCGATGGCCTTCCTCGTGCCCTTTATTCAGGGGGCGTTGCAGCAAACGCGCTCGCAGCAGGAGGCCGAGCGCGCCCTTGATCTGCTGCGTCGCGTCCCCCGGCGCCTCACCATGTTCGTGCCCTTCCTGCTTGAGGAAGACCCAAGCTGGATCACGTTCCCCATGATTTCCGGGTATGTGCTGCGCCGCCGCCAGGAACTGCTCACCCCTTTCTTGAGCCTTCAGCCGGTGAGCGGGCGCTGGGGCAGCGGCAAGAAGCGCGTCATCCTGCCGATCACGCAAATGCTGGCCTGGGCCACTGCCAGCCAGCAAGAAACGCTGGCAAATGCGCTCTCAGCCATCATTCTGGACGAGACGCAGGAAAGCCGCACGGCAACCCAGGCCATCAAGATGCTGGCGTTCCTGCCCGCCATCGGCGTCGGGCGGCTGAAGGCGCTGGCCGAGCACCCGCAATCGGTCATCCGCACGACGGCGCTCTTTACGCTTGGGCATCTGGATACGGACGAAGGCTACCCGATTCTGGTTGAGGCGCTGCAAGATGCGCGGGCGCGCATTGCCATCCATGTCGTGCGCGCAAGGCTGCTGGCGCTGCCCACCGAAGAGGCGCTCAAGATTCTGCGCGGCATTCCGCTGGACCGCGTGACGGTTGCCAAAGAGGTGATGCGGCTGATTGGCGACCTGCCGGGCGAGGTGGCCTATCAAGAACTGCTCACCCTGGAACAGCACGACGACCTGCACCGCGATGTACGCGCCGCGCTGGTGCGCGCCATCAGCAAAGACCTGAAGCGGGCGGAAACCTGGGACGTGCTGGACCGCGCCGCGCGCTCGCCAGATACAGAGATAGCGCTGGCCCCGCTGGTGCTGCGCGCCCAGCTCCCGCAGGAGATGCTGGGGCAAGCACTGACCAACCGCCCCGGCGAAACCATCGGCGGGCACCTGCTGCGCTGGCTGGCGGTGCTGCTGCAACATCCCAAACAGGCCGTCTGGCAGAGCGCCGTCAACTTTTGCGCCAGCCAGAAGATAGTTGATATGGAACAGGTGATACTTCCGCGTTTGCTGGCAATTCTCCAGGCGCCGGGTCAGCAGGGTAAAGTAGAGGCGGCGCAAGCGCTGTTCCTGGTCAGTCGTGCCGAGGATGCCGCGCTGATTACCCAGGCAATGGAAATCTTGCTGCCGCAGCGCAGCCTGTTGAGTGCTGTGATACAGCGCCTGCTCTATTCGGCCAGCAACGCCTCGGAGCGGCTGGCTGCGGTGTTGCGTCTCATCATGGAGGTGCTGGCACGCGACCCCAAAACCGTCTCGCTGCAAATTCAATGCGCGCTGCGCTTCCTGCCGCCCGCAGAGATTCCTGGCTTCCTTGAGAGGCTGGTAAAAAATGGGCAATTCCACGCTGACGCGCTCGCGGCGGCCATGAACGTTGTCAACAATGACCTCTATCGCCTGCCGCTGGAGCAGTTGCAGACAGTAGAGGCAGCCCTGGCAAGCAGCAAGAATGAGCACCTGCGCCGCCTGGCTCTGGCGGTGCTTCAGTTGCAGGCGCGCAAGCAGAACAATGACTGGAGCGACGCCATGCGCGAGCGGCTGCGTGCCTATCGCGCTGACCGCTCGCTGCTGGTGGCCGCCGCCGCCGAGTTCACCTTTGTCCCTGGCGAAGGCGACGAGGGCGACGAGGACGTTGATGATGATGATGGATATGACGATTACGATGATGAAGATGAAGATTTCGATGAGTGAGGCAGCAGGCGGGCCTGCTTGTAGCACCGGCGTCCCTGCCGGTCAGCGCGTGGGCTGCCAGACTACACGCCTAGCTCCTGCTCCCACTCTGGGAAGCGCTCCACAAAGGGCGCGGCAATCGGGCGCCCGGCCTGTTGCTCATGCCGCAGATGGTACGCGATGCGCTGTTCTTCACGCGGATTGAGGTCGGCCAGCGGCTCCAGCCACTCCCGCTCGGCTTCTGGCACAGGGGCGTGCCCAAACAACTCGTTCCAGACGATGCGCGCCTGCCACCGCACGCACTCCTCTGGCAGCACCGAGGTGCTTGCCTTGCGCCGCAGTGCCGCGCTGATCTGGGCGATGCGCAAGAGCACTACCATCGCCGCCTTGTGAATGGGCTGCCAGCCCTCTCGCACCAGCGGTTCCCGCCGATAGGCCACCTGCGCGGCCCGCAGCAGGCGAAACAGCAAGCGTAATTCTTCGTAGAGCATCTGAAACAGAGTATCGCTGCCTAACAGCCGCAGCGCCAGACGATCAGCAGGCGCCTGGTTGAGATCAGCGGGGGTACAATAGTTGGCGAACTGTTTGCCGCCATAGGCCCGCTTCTTGCGACTGAGTTGCAGATCGGTCATCTGGAGGAACAGCGGGATGAGATGGCACATCAGCGTGGAGACGTAGCCTTCAGTGATAAAATAGGTGGCGTAGCGGACCAGATGTTCCAGGGGAACGAAGTCCAGTGGAACGCCCAGCCAGGCCGGGCCGCCCAGGAGCAGGTAGCCAAAGAGCACGTACTTGAGGGCCAGCAAGGGATATTTGCGCGCGTTGGGCATGGACGAACGAGTAGGCGGGGTCGCGGTGGTGCTTGCCATTCAAGGGCCTCATTTCTGGTGAAATGGCCCGCGCACGTTTTGCCCGCTTGCTTGTAGGGCGCTTGCTATGATTCCCCGCCGTCCCTGGCGGGCAGCGCCCTACAAGCACCAGGCCCCCGCGCCCAGGTCCAGGCGCGGGGGCCATTGCGCATTTCTAGCGAAGCCGCTATAGTGCGCGATGGCCCCGCGCCTGACTAAGAGCAGGCGTGGGGTAAACGTGGTGCGGACGAGTCTAATACTCAACCGTGCCAGTTTTCCACAGAGGTGCCGGGGGTTATGAAGCTGTTTTGAGAGCCACCGCCGGACACCTCGTTGTAACGGCTACTGCAAGTATACAGTCTAGTTTCCGTGTTGTCAAGCGTTTTTGGCACGAGATTCTGAAAGTAAGCGAAAATGGGCATTCTCACCGCTGATATGCAGCGCGTTGTCAACGAGCAGCGGCTAGGCTTCGTCGCCACCGTCTGCCCGGATGGAACGCCGAATCTTTCCCCAAAAGGCACCACCGCCGTCTGGGACGACGACCATCTCGTTTTTGCGGATATTTGCTCGCCTGGCACTGTCGCCAACTTGCAGGCCAATCCAGCGATAGAAATCAATGTGGTTGACCCCATCCTGCGCAAAGGCTATCGCTTTAAGGGCACAGCGACAATCCTGACTCGCGGGTCAGAATATGACCGCGCAGTTTTGCTCTATCAGCAGCGCGGCATAACCAACCCCATTCACCATTTCGTGCTGGTGAACGTGGAGCGCGCCCTGCCCCTCATCTCGCCCGCCTATGATCTGGGCCAGACCGAGGAGCAGGTGCGCGCCAGTTGGCTCGCCTATTGGGAGACGCTGTACCACAGCTAGGAATGCACCGGCAGGGTGCGCGGCCCGGCAGGGACGCCGGGGCTACAGGCGCCCTGCTTGTAGCCCCGGCGTCCCTGCCGGGCCGTCTCTCGCTATTCTTCCGCTTTGGCGAACAGCCGCTCAAACAGCCTGGCAATCTCTGCGGTGGAGATATCCAGCGTGGCGTCGCCAACGGTGAATTCTAGCTTCTGATAGGCAGGGATGTCGGTGGGCACAGGCGTAAACGCGAGCCAGATGCCCGTTTCCTCCGAGAGCGCCAGCGATACGTCGCGAAAGTGTTCGCGCTCGCCGCGC
>DATBGS010000133.1:0-7829 GCA_036557885.1 Ktedonobacterales bacterium | reverse complement strand
GCGCGGCGAGCGCGTTTTACCGGTGCGCGAGTTGTTCCGCGACGACGGCATAGCGCCCTACACCAAAGCGCCCGACGAAATCCTCATCGGAGTTATCTTGCCGCCTGCCAATGGCTGGCGCAGCGTCTATATGAAGCTGCGCAGGCGCGGCTCGTTTGATTTCCCGCTGCTGGGTGTCGCGGTGGCGCTCAAGCAAGCCGCTGATGGCACCATCACCGATGCCCGGCTCACGCTTGGCGCGGTAGCCTCGCATCCAGTGGAGGCCACCGAAGCCAGCGCAATGCTTGTCGGCCAGCGGTTGACGCCAGACTTGATGGAAGCCGTTGCGCAAGCCGCCGCAAAACGCTCTAAGCCGCTCGATAACGCCGACCTGACGATTAACTACCGCAAGCAGATTACACCAGTCTATATTCGTCGCGCGCTCGCCATGCTAGCTGAAGGGCAGAGTTAGAAAGGGGAAGCCGTTTATGACCTCTCTGGAAACCGCCGCGCGCTCCACCATTGAAGCGCACCAGCTAGCCCGCTTACAGGAAGGGCTGGCGCGCATCCTCCCGCATAATCGCTTTTATCAGCAGAAACTCGGCGCGAATGGGAGGGACGCAGCGATAGAAACGCTGGCTGATCTGGCGCGGCTGCCTTTCACCACCAAACGCGAATTGGTGGCGGACCAGGAGGCGCATCCCATCTTTGGCAGCAACCTCACGTATCCCACAAGCGCCTATATCCGCCTGCATCAGACCTCTGGCACCACCGGCCACCCGCTGAAAATCCTCGATACTCAGGAAAGCTGGGACTGGTGGGCCGAATGCTGGACGAGCGTCTATCGCGCCGCAGGCGTCAGCGAGCAGGATAGTGTCTTTCTGGCCTTTGGCTTTGGGCCGTTTATTGGCTTCTGGTCGGCCTATGAGGGGGCAAAGCGACTGGGGGCACTGGTCGTGCCGGGCGGCGGGATGGACTCGGTGCAGCGCCTGCGCGCCATTCAAGAGGTGGGCGCAACGGTGCTGGTCTGCACGCCAAGCTACGCCCTGCGCCTGGCAGAGGTTGCCCAGGAACACGGCATGGACATGCGCCAATCCACCATCCGCGTGACCATCCACGCAGGCGAGCCAGGCGCCTCCATTCCCGCCACACGTACGCGCATTGAGCAAGCCTGGGGCGCGAAATCCTATGACCACGCGGGCATGACCGAGATGGGCGCCTACGGCTTTGCCTGCGTGGAGCAGCATGGTATCCATGTCAACGAAGGCGAGTTCATCGCAGAAATCCTCGATCTGCAAACCGGCCAGCCAGTAGCAGAAGGGCAAACCGGCGAACTGGTGCTCACCAATCTTGGGCGCTGGGGCAGCCCGGCTCTCCGCTATCGCACTGGCGATCTGGTCCGACATGGCGGCTATCGCTGTGGCTGTGGTCGCGCCCTGCTTTCGCTGCCGGGCGGCGTGCTGGGGCGCGTGGATGACATGTTGGTCGTGCGCGGCGTTAATGTCTATCCTTCCGCGCTGGCTGATATTCTGCATCGCTTTTCAGAGGTCAGCGAATATCGCGTCATCGTCACCAAAGAGGGCGCGATGGACGAGATTGCCTTGCAGGTGGAATGCCCGCCCGCGCTCGTCCCCACCATCGTCGAAGAACTGCATGTGGCCCTGAATTTGCGCGTCCCCATCGAGGCGGCTGAGCCAGGCGCATTACCTCGTTTTGAGCTAAAGGCCAGGCGGGTAGATGACCGCAGGCCAAGAGCTGGCGGTTAAAACCGCGCCTAAAGGACGCTGGCGCGTCCACAAAACCCGCCTGCGCGGGTTAAGACGTAACTAGGGACTTCGTGGCGGCCCCTGGCCGCCCTTAGGCGCGGTTTTAACCGCCAGCTTAACCAATCAAGCTCTTGACATTGGGGTGTTCTTTGCGATAGTCTACTTGTAGAGACAAAAAGACAAGAGCAATCTGACGCTCTCGTCCTTGCAGAATGAACTGCACTGGGGCGAGAGCGTCTGTTTCCAGGTTACGAAGAAAGAAGAAAGGCAGAGACAAGAGCATCTGCTTTCTAAATAACGAAGAAAGAAGAAAGACAAAGGCGAAGGTACCCGTTCTTTTTCAACGAAGAAAGAAGAAAGACGGGGCGAGAGCGTCTGCTTTCTAAATAACGAAGAAAGAAGAAAGAAGGCCATGTCAGAGCGGATACCCGTCGGGGTCGTCAACGTCACCTCCTATACTGGCGCTGAACTGGCCCGCCTCGTCCTGGCGCATCCACAGTTCGTGCTCTGCGAGGTCACTGGCCGGAGCGCGCAGGGGCAAAAGCTCACTGAGTATTTCCCGCATCTGGCATCAGGCGATCTGACGATCACCGATACTATCAGCGAGGCACAACTGGTCTTTGTCGCGCTGCCGCATGGCGCCGCCGCTGAGGTCATCCCTGGTTTGCTGGCTGAGGGCCGCCGGGTTGTGGACCTTTCCGCAGATTTCCGGCTGAAAGACGCCGAAACCTACGCCACCTGGTATAAACACACGCATCCCAGGCCTGATTTGCTAAATCAAGCGGTTTATGGCCTGTGCGAACTGCATCACAACGAACTGCGCGAGGCGCGGCTGGTTGGCAATCCGGGCTGCTATCCTACGGCGACCATTCTGGGGCTGGCCCCAGCGCTGGCGGCTGGCATCATCAAGCCGGATGTCATCGTTGATGCCAAGTCGGGCGTCAGCGGCGCCGGGCGCTCGCTCGCGCTCAGCTATCACTTCAGCGAGGCTAACGAAAACCTGGCCGCGTATGGGTTGGACGGCCACCGGCATACGCCCGAAATGGAGCAGGAATTACGCCGCAAGATGCAGCAGCCCGACGCGCTGCGCTTCACCTTCATCCCTCACCTGGTACCCATGACGCGCGGCATCCTGGCGACCTGCTATGCTGATCTGCTTGAGCCGTTAAGCGTCGAAGCAATTCGCGCGCTCTACGCAAAGTTCTACGCTGGCTCGCCGTTTGTCCGGCTGACCGCTCGCCCTCCAGAAACCAAGTGGACCTTTGGCAGCAATAGCTGCCTGCTGTATCCAACGGTGGATAAGCGCACCGGGCGCCTGATCGTCGTCTCGTGCATTGATAATCTGGTGAAGGGCGCGTCTGGTCAGGCCATCCAATGCGCCAATATCCTGAGCGGCTTGTCCGAAACCGAGGGATTGAGCGCCAGCGCCGTCTTCCCATAACTCATAATCATTTACAACATTTGATAGATACAACATATGAGAAGGGCTGTAACAGGATAAAAAAAGTGTCTGATCTGCATGACTCTCCAACTTCTCACCTCCCCGGCAATGGCGAGCAGCACGAACGCATTATCGGCGTGCTGCGCGAGGCTTTGCCCTACGTGAATCGGTTGCAAAAAAAGATTCTGGTTCTTAAATTGGGCGGCAGCACGCTGGAACGTGACCGCGATGTGTTGGAAGATGCCATCTGGCTCCAGCGCGTGGGCGCTTTGCCAGTTATCGTGCATGGCGGCGGTCCATCCCTCACCAGTTGGCTAGAACGCATCGGCCATGAATCGCGCTTTGTTAATGGCCGCCGTGTGACCGATGAGGTCACGCTGGCTACCGCGCAGATGGTCTTTGTGGGCGAGGTGAATACGTCCCTGGTACATCAGATTGCGCAGCTTGGCGGGCGCGCCATTGGGCTAAGCGGGCTTTCTGGCCCCTTCCTCTTTGCGAAACGCCGCGAGCCAGAACTGGGCTACGTGGGCGAAGTCGTGCGCGTAGACATTGACCCTATCCGGCTGCTGCTTGATCATGGGTATATCCCTATCATTGCCCCGTTGGCCTACGGCGAAGAGGGCGAATGCCTGAACATCAACGCCGACGAATCTGCCGCCGCCATTGCCGAGGCATTGAGCGCCGATAAGCTCATCTATCTGAGCAACGTCACGGGCATACAAGATAACACTGGCAAGCTCTTCTCCGAACTCAGCGCTTCACAAGCGCGCGCCCTCATAGCCGAGGGCATCATTACTGGTGGCATGATTCCCAAAACCGAGGCCGCCCTGCACGCGCTGGGAACCGTCCACCGCGTCCATATTGTAGATGGCCGCGTGCCGCACGTCCTCATCCGCGAACTCTTCACTGATCAGGGCGCGGGCACCATGTTCACGCCTGATTAGAACCGATTGCGGTCCATATCTTGCCTTGCCCCGCGTGAACCTCTATACTGTTTTTGCCTGAGCATAGTCCAGTCGCCTGAGGCGGCTGGGCTGCACAAACATGGGCGCGTGCAACTCTGGCGAATTCGGGGTACAATTTATAGTAAGCATAGCCTGCAAAGGATGCAGAGAACCGGAGCATTGCACGCTCCCCGCTCTCCATCAATCTTTCTTCTTGAGAAAGGTGATTACCAATGAGTACAACTGGCGTGCAGAGAGGCACGTTGGTCACTGACATTGAAGAAACCCCTGCCGGAGTCAATAACTTTTCTCTGGTTGCTGCCACCGTCAACGGGTCAGGCAGCCAGACAGCCAATACTACACTACTCCGCGCACTGTTTAAAATGGGTATTCCCGTCAGCGGCAAAAATCTCTTTCCCTCTAATATTCAAGGGCTTCCCACCTGGTTTAGCATTCGCTTGAGCAAGGATGGGTACATCGCTCGCCGCGAAAAAGCCGAGATTCTGATCGCAATGAATCTGGCAACGGCAGCCGAAGACATCAAGAACCTGCCCTCTGGCGGCGTCTGCATCCTGCCTGCGGAATGGCGCCTCAAAGAAGACCGCGACGACATCATCTATTACACCCTGCCGGTGCAGCAGATGGCAAAGGATTCCGGCGCTCCCCCTGATCGGCGCCCCTACGTGGCAAATATGGTGTATGTGGGCGCGCTGGTGGAACTGCTGGGGATTGACCCGGCGGAGATCGAATCAGCGCTGAACTACCACTTTGACAACAAAGTCGGGCCGGTAAAGCTGAATATGGGCGTCGTCAATGCCGCCATCACATACACCAAAGAAAACATCACCAAGCGCGACCCGTATCGCGTGGAGCGCATGAACGCCAACCAGGGCAAGATTATGCTGGATGGCAACAGCGCCAGCGGCCTTGGTGCCGTCTTCGGCGGCGTCACTGTTGCCGCCTGGTATCCTATCACCCCATCCACCAGCCTGATTGACGCGCTCACCGAGTATGCCAAAGAACTGCGCGTAGACCCGCAGACGGGCGAGCATACCTTCGCCATTGTACAGGCAGAAGACGAAATTGCTGCAATTGGCATAGTGGTTGGCGCGGGCTGGGCTGGAGCGCGGGCCATGACCTCCACTTCTGGGCCAGGCATCTCTCTGATGAGTGAATACGCGGGGCTGGCGTATTTTGCCGAAATCCCCGCCGTCATCTGGGACATCATGCGCATGGGGCCAAGCACCGGCCTGCCCACCCGCGTTTCGCAGGGCGATGTCATCAAATGCTACTACCTGGGGCATGGCGACACCAAACACGTCTGTTTGCTGCCCAGTAACCTGAAGGAATGCTTTGAGTTTGGCTGGCGCGCTTTTGATCTGGCAGAGCGGCTGCAAACGCTCATCTTTGTACTCAGCGACCTGGATATTGGCATGAACCTATGGATGACTGACCCCTTTGACTATCCAGATCAGCCAATGGATCGCGGCAAAGTGCTCAGCATCGAAGATCTGAACCGGCTGAGCGGCTTCCACCGCTACGAAGACGTGGATGGCGATGGTATTCCCTATCGCACCATCCCTGGCACCGACCATCCTCAGGCAGCCTACTTTACACGTGGCAGCGGCCACAACGCGCGGGCAATCTACACCGAGCGTGCCGACGAATGGGAAGCCAATCTGGACCGGCTGTCAAAGAAGTTTGATACCGCGCGCACTCTGGTTCCCAAGCCAGTGCTGGATGAAGTCGAGGGCGCGAAGATTGGCCTGATCGCCTATGGCTCAACCGACCCAGGCATGGTTGAGGCTCGCGTGTTTCTGGAAAAGCGCGGCATTAAAACCAGCTATCTGCGCCTGCGTGCCCTGCCAACGGAAGACACCTTCCAGAAGTTTGCCCATCAGTACGAGCGCATCTACGTCATCGAAAACAATCACGACGGCCAGATGCACAAAATCCTTCAGACCGAAGCGCCAGATGTCGCCGGACGGATAGTCTCCATTGCAAAATGCGATGGCCTGCCGCTTACCAGCCGCTGGATTGCCCAGGCCATTCTTGAACAGGAGCGCTAAATACTATGGCAGTAGAAGTTCCTCCTTCCGGTCCAAATGTCAACTTGATTGGCCTTGCACTCCCTGACTACAAAGGCAAGCCCTCCACGCTCTGCAAGGGCTGTGGACACGATTCCATCTCGGCCCGCATCATCAAGGTCGCCTACGATCTCTCGCTCAAGCCCACACAGGTGATCAAGCTGAGCGGGATTGGCTGTTCCAGCAAAACGCCCGCCTACTTTCTCAGCCAGGCACACGGCATTAACGGCTTGCATGGGCGCATGCCCTCGCTGGCAACGGGCGCCACGCTTGCCAATCACAGTTTAACCGCTCTGGGCATCAGCGGCGACGGCGACACCGGCAGCATCGGCATCGGGCAGTTCAAGCATATGGTGCGCCGCAATATCCCGCTGGTCTACATCGTTGAGAACAACGGCGTCTACGGCCTGACCAAGGGCCAGTTCTCCGCCACCGCCGATGAGGGCCAGAAGCTCAAATATGCTGGCCTGAACGAATTGCCGCCCATTGATGTCTGCCTGGAAGCTGTCGTTGCTGACTGTGGCTTTGTCGCTCGCTCCTTTGCTGGCGACCCGCGCCAGGTAGAGGCGCTGCTCAAGGCCGCGCTCAGTCATCGCGGCACCGCCATCCTGGACATCATCAGCCCGTGCGTCACCTTTAACGACCACGAAGAATCCACCAAGAGCTACGCCTATGGGAAATCGCACGAACACGTGATCAACGAGTTCGACTACATCCCGGCAGGCGAATACATCCCCACGCGGGAAGAAATCACGGTGGATTATGAACCAGGCCAGACCATCGAGGTATCCATGCACGATCACTCGATCATTCGCCTGAAAAAGCTGGACGGCACGCACGACCCCACTGACCGCTTTGCCGCCATGCGCCTGCTGGAAGAAGCCCACCAGAAGCAGGAGTTCATCACCGGCCTGATCTACGTCAACGAGGGCCGCCCCACCTTCCCTGAATTGGAGCGGCTGCCAGAGACGCCGCTGGTCCACCTGAGCGAAGGGCACACGCGCCCCACGCGCGAGGCGCTGGCAAAGGTCATTGCTGATCTGGCGTAGCCTGGCTTTTACGCTACCAGAGAGGCGCATCCCTCTAGACGAGGCTCGTCTGGAGGGGTGCGCCTCCTTCTTGTGCTTGCGCGTACTAGCAGCGATTGACAGCTTGACTGCAATATGATAGGCTTTCGTTCAGGCCGCCGCAATTACACAGGAAAACTGGCCGACGAAAGCAGGCAGCGTCCATGAATGACTCGTCCGCCTCCGACGATCTTTCTGCCCTGACAAATATCCAACTGGTACGACACTGCGCTGAGGAGCAAAGGCGCTATCTCCTTGGGCTGCCTTCTGATGATCGCTATTGCCTGGAACTGTACCATCGCGGCATCCACAGGGGAGATGAGCAAGCATGGGAATTGTTCCAGGAGCAGGTGGCAAGGGAGCGAGTGGAAATCTGGCTTCGGCAGCATCCCTGCTTCAACCGGGCGCTAGAGCGCGCAGGAGCAGTGGAGAACCTGATTCATGACACTTTTGCGCGATTCTGGCAAGCCATTGGGCCTGCCAAAAAAGACTTTGCTTCACAGGCAAAGCTGTTTGCATTCCTCAAGCTGTGTGTGAACGCCGCC